>CAYTAQ010000019.1:0-6293 GCA_964435695.1 uncultured Desulfobacterales bacterium
TTAACGTGTTGAAGGATTTCTTTAATCTATTGATTTTTAGGCAAAACAGAAAAAATCTGTCGGCAGAATATCTTTTTGCAAATCCTCACCTTTATTGCATGTGAAAACAAAATCTTAAGGAGTTTCGTCAACACTTTTAGTAACCGGCTCGTTAGAAATGCCCTTGCCTTTTTTATTTACATGCTTCACAAATTTTCATTTTTTCATGGTGGGGATAATGGCGGGGATTAGAAATTTACCCAAAAATAAAAGGACTCAGAATTTGCTCTAAGTCCCTGTTTTTATTATTGGTAGCGGGGGCTGGATTTGAACCAACGACCTTCGGGTTATGAGCCCGACGAGCTACCAGACTGCTCCACCCCGCATCATGAATTCATTTAAGAACGTAAAGCGAATCTATTAACTGAACAAGAAAGATTAGTCAAGCTGTTTTTAGCCTTTTAAAAGCAATTGAATGGCCGCCTTTAAATTTTCGCTTGGTTTCCCTGCATCACGCGATGCCGGATACCGCACCCGAACCTGTTTGTTCCTGCCGGCATGACCGCTGACAATTTCGATGGACGATTTGGAAGTTTTCAGACATTTTGCCAGGTAATTGATGCACATGGCATTGGCGGCCCCATCCACCGGCGGCGCGGTTATCTTGATTTTCAGGGCGTCGCCGTGTAATCCCTTGATCTCATTTTTTCGGGATCGGGGCTGGACAAACACCTTGAATATCACCCCGCCTTCATCTTCCCGGATCGGCAGCATATGAAAGCCTCAGGTTCATGCAGGATTCGGTCATACCTGATCTGAGTTTATAACTTCATGTTCCTTTAACAGATCAATGATAAAGGATGGCGGGCGGACCACCCGCCCGTTTTGATCCATAAAAGCGTGCCGGGTAAAGCCCTTAACCAGTTCGGCTTCATCCGACGATCTTAATATGCGGTAGTTGAACTTGATCCCACCCCTTACGCCCTTGTCGATGCTTGTCTCGATAAGGATGAGATCATCATATTGGGCCGAAGATATAAACTTGCAGTTCACTTCCGCTACCGGCAGGAAAAACCCCTGCTCCTCTATGGATTTATACGTCATTCCCAGGGCTCTGAACAACTCTGCCCGACCGATTTCAAACCAGCGCAGATAATTGGCGTGATAGACAACGCCCATTCGGTCGGTATCACCGTATATGACACGGTAAGTGGTTCTGTGTGGAGTCAATTCGACAACAACCTCTCCATCACCGCCTTCAATTCTTCATAATTGTAGGTGGCCGGTAACTCGGGATATTCATTTTTTACGTTTTCCGGTGGCCGGAAGAGTATTCCGGCATCCGCTTCTTTCAGCATGGTAATGTCATTATACGAATCCCCGACGGCAATAATGCTGTATTTGAGCTGTTTCAGACTCAGGACGGTTTTTCGTTTTCCATCTTTCTGCCGAAGGTTGTAATCGCTGATGGATCCATCCGGCGCAATCGTCAGTGAATTGCAAAAGAGTGTGGGCCAGCCCAGCTTTTTCAGCAGAGGCTTTGCAAATTCAACATAGGTGTCCGACACCACGATGACCTGGGTCTGTGACCGCATCCAGTCTAAAAATTCAACTGCCCCCTCCAGAGGGTCCATGGTTTCGATTACATCAGTAATATCTTTAAGCTTGAGTCCGTGTTCCGCTAAAATCCCCAGACGCTTCTTCATCAGCACATCATAATCGGATATATCGCGGGTTGTCAGCTTAAGTTCCTCAATTCCTGTCTTCTTTGAAACCCGGATCCAAATTTCCGGTGTAAAAATACCTTCCATGTCCGCGCAAATAATTTTCATAATCAATCCTCTTCCGCATCCTCTATCCGTATGAGCATGGGGTCATGATTTATTACATCAAGAGATTTAATTTCAAAAAGCGCCTTCTGAACATCATCCTCCCTAGCTGAATGCGAAAACATAACCACAGGCACGGCGCCGTTTGTCTTCCGCCCCTTTTGATGAACCGATTTCAAGCTGATCTCGTATTTTCCGAGAATGCCGGCTATTTTCGACAACACACCGGGTTGATCCATGGCTAAAAAACGGAAATAGTAGCGGGTCGTAATATCTTTGATGGGCAATACAGGAATGGGTTTAACCCGGTCCACCTGATACGACATCAACGGCACTCGCCCGGTAGCATGCAACCGGATGTTGCGGGACAGATCGACAATATCGCTGATAACGGCACTGGCCGTCGGCATCATGCCCGCGCCATGGCCGTATAAAAGGATATCCCCCACCGCGTCCCCGGTCACGGTTATGGCATTCAGCGTCCCGTTCACATTTGACAGCAAATTGTCAAAAGGTATCATCGTGGGATGCACCCTTGCCTCCACCACCCCATCCAGGTTTTTGGTTATGGCAAGAAGCTTGATCCGGTATCCGAATTGTTCCGCAAATTCGATATCCAGCGGTGTTATCTTGGAAATGCCTTCAATGTAAATATCATCATAATTGATTTCCATGCCATACCCCAAAGCTGTCAGAATCGCCAGCTTATGAGCGGTATCAAATCCATCGACGTCCAACGCGGGGTCCGCCTCTGCATATCCATTTTTTTTGGCTATGCTGAGAGCGCTTTCAAAATCGATGCCTTCATCGCTAATCTTTGACAGGATATAATTACAGGTGCCGTTGAGAATGCCGGTCATGGCTTTAATGCGGTTGCCGACAAGCGATTCTCTCAAGGTCTTGATGATGGGCATACAGCCCCCCACGCTCGCTTCGAACGCAAGATCTACGCCTTTTTGGGTGACATGTTGAAATATGTCTTTACCGTGTTTGGCCAACAGCGCTTTGTTGGCGGTAACGATCTGCTTACCGTTGGCTATGGCTCTTAAAATGAGATCCTTTGCAAAGGTTTCACCACCGATCATTTCAACAATGATATCGATATCCGGATCATCGACAACCTTGACCGCATCCGTGGTCAGGATTTTCGGATCGATATCAACGCCGCGATCCCGATCAAGATCAATGTCCGCGATGTACTTCAAGTTCAACGGCACACCGATCCGGGAATCAATGATCGCCCTGTTCTCAATCAGCAGCTTGACCACCCCGGTGCCGACCGTACCAAAACCGATAAGACCGATGTTGATGCCTTTTCCCATATCCCCCCTCATAATCATTGTGCGGTGCTAATTTTGCCGGTTTCAAATATCAAGTCAACAAAATAAAATCGCCCAGCGATTTTATTACATGACTTTCCGAATACCCCGTACCGCCTGATTAATTCGCATATTTAATCTCGTTTACCGTTGCAAACACATAAGGTGGCAGCCGGTCGGGTCTCGCAAATTTTGTCATGATTTTAACTTTTTAAGTGAGTTGTCCGTAAAAATAATAATTTGTATTAATAACAGGAGATACACGTCAATGTCAAAAATTTGTTTTGACATTTCCGCCCTATCAGATTAAATTTTTATTTTTAAATTAAAACGTCAAGGAAGAAATCTGAAGGATCTATGAAAAACTCTCTTACATATGCTGATGCGGGCGTTGATATCGATAAAGCCAACGCTTTTGTTAAAAAAATCAAGAGCATTGCAAAAGAAACCTTTAAATCCGGCGTCATAGGCGATATCGGCGGCTTTGGAGGCCTTTTTTCTTTAAACACCGCCAACTATGAAAGGCCGGTTTTGGTCAGCTCCACCGACGGTGTCGGTACCAAGCTCAAAATTGCGTTCATGACGGGCAAACATGATACCGTGGGAATCGATCTGGTTGCCATGTGCGTCAATGACATTGCTGTTCAAGGTGCCAAGCCATTATTCTTCCTGGATTATCTGGCCATGGGCAAACTCAACAATGAGGTCGCCACACAGGTCATAACCGGCATCGGCGCAGGGTGTAAAGCTGCCGGATGTTCGCTCATCGGTGGCGAAACAGCTGAAATGCCCGGTTTTTATAATGAAAATGAATACGACCTGGCCGGGTTTACCGTGGGTATGGTGGATAACGACAAAATCATCGATGGTTCGGAAATCGGTGTCGGCAATCATCTCATCGGCATTGCATCCAGCGGTCTTCACAGCAATGGATATTCCCTGGTCCGGAAAATCTGTTTTGATGTTCTGAAGCTGGACCTCGATTCTTATGTGCCTGATCTGGGCAAAACACTGGCTGAAGAACTCCTGATTCCGACCAAGATCTATTCGGAAACGATTCAAAATATTACCAGAGACCTGCCCGTACTCGGATTAGCTCATATTACCGGTGGCGGCTTTGAAGACAATCTGGTTCGGATCATTCCCAACGCCTGTGGCATTGTCATGCAAAAGAACAGCTGGGATGTTCCACCCGTATTTTCCTTTCTGCAAAAAGCCGGTAATGTTTTGGAACCTGAAATGATGCGTACATTCAACAACGGACTGGGGCTCATAGCTGTTGTACCTGAAGAATCTTCCCAGGACATTCTTGAGCGGCTGCACGGCATGAACGAAAAAGCGTTTGTCATAGGCGAAATTGTCGAAACAAAAGACAAAAAAGACAGAATTCAATGGGTTTAACACAGACGCCGGACAAAATATGAAAAAACTACTACAAAGGATTCGAAACTCCATGGCAAATTTTCTGAAAAAAATCGAAAAGGCGCAAATGGAGCAGTCTGTGTGCAGAGGCTGAAGTGTTGGGAAACCGGGCACCGGACGGGTGCCTAGAAAAAAATGATCATTCTCGGGATTGAAACATCCTGCGATGAAACAGCGGCAGCGGTCGTAAAAAACGGCGATACGATGCTGTCCTCTATCGTATCGTCCCAAATCGATGTGCATCACGCTTACGGTGGCGTCGTACCGGAACTGGCATCCCGCAAACATATCGAAGCCATCGGAGCCGTGGTTTGCGAGGCCATCGCGTCCGCCGGATTAGAAACCGGCCAATTGGATGCGGTTGCAGTCACCCAAGGCCCGGGTCTGGTGGGTTCCCTTCTCGTGGGATACTCTTTTGCCAAAGCATTTGCATACGCCCTTGGTCTTCCGTGGGTGGGCGTCAACCATCTGGAAGGCCATATCAATTCTATTTTTTTGATGCCGTCCCCCCCACCCTTTCCCTTTGTTTCGCTGTTGGCCTCAGGAGGTCATACCGCCATCTACAGTGTCACCTCCCACACCGAATTTGAGTTGATGGGACAAACCAGAGATGATGCTGCCGGAGAAGCTTTCGACAAAGTCTCTAAAATGCTCGGCCTTGGGTATCCGGGCGGCCAGGTCATCAGCGATTTTGCCGCAAAAGGGGATCCTAAAAAAATTATCTTCAAACGGGCGTATCTTGACAAATCAGGCTTTGACTTTAGTTTCAGCGGCATTAAAACCGGTGTCAGCCGCTACATTGAGCTAAACCAGCGTCGTATAAAGCAGCAAACCCCGGACATCGCATCCGGATTCCAGGAGTCTGTGGTGGATGTACTGTCCTACAAGCTTCTCAATGCCGCCGATGTAAAAGGGTGTGATCATGTTTCTCTGGTGGGTGGCGTTGCCGCCAACAGCCGGCTGCGGGAAAAGGTTATGGCGGCGGCTCAAAAAAAGAAAAAGACCGTTCACATCCCTCCTGTAGCTCTTTGTGGAGACAATGCCGCCATGATTGCTGCGGCAGGATTTCACCATCTGCGCCAAGGTCATTCATCCACGTTGGACAGCGATGTATACAGCCGGATAAAAATATAGGGTGTCAATTTTAGATGGAATGAATCTATCATCATGCCCAATCACATCCACGGTATTATCGCCATCGTAGGGGCACCCCTTGTGGGTGCCCGAACAACCGTTGTCGATACGCGCAAACGGGCAGGCACAAGGCCTGCCCCTACAGGATTGGGAGATAACGTGGGCGCGTTCAAATCAATCACCGCGACAAATAATCATTTTTTAGATACCGCTCTTTTGCCCGTATGATTCTTTCCAGGGAACGTCTGCATGTCTGCCGGTTCAATGGTGATGCCTTCTGAAAGGCCATAATGGCATCAAACGCATTCTCCATGGCTCGACTTCTGTGACAAATCAGCGCGATGTCGATTTCGGAAACCAGGATGCGTTGAATAGCTGTCGGAATATCGTAATGTTTCCGGATGGCCCCCATGTCGAGATCATCCGTTAGGATGAGGCCGTTAAATCCCATTTGATGTCGCAAGAGATCCCGGGCGATGGTTTGGGACAGGCTCGCCGGCCATTTATGATCAATTTGTCGATAGCAAATGTGAGAAAGCATAATGCCTGCCACATCATGTGCAATGGCGGCGGCGAATGGCAGAAAATCGCTCGATGCCATGGTTGCAGC
>CAYTAQ010000019.1:6303-36311 GCA_964435695.1 uncultured Desulfobacterales bacterium
GTCTGTATCCAGAAAGGGGAGATCCATGTGAGAATCCAGCGTTGTCCTGCCGATCCCCGGGAAATGTTTGCATACGGACAACACCCCCCCCTGCTGCAGGTGCTCGATCACAGCGATCCCAAGCTCTGCGATCCACCCAGGGTTGTTACCGAATGCGCGATCCGATATGATACTTGTTTCAGGATCAAAGGCCACATCCAGGACCGGCGCCATGTTCATGTTGATACCGCTCATCGTTAGTTCGCGGGCTGAAATTCTAGCAAAGTCGGCTGCATCCTCTGTGCCGGCCATGTGGGGGTTTCCTGCAAACTCCGTAAACGGTTTCTTTAATCTCGCAACAACACCGCCTTCCTGGTCAACGGAAATAAATAGGGGTGGTTCGCCGCATTTATGCGCATGATCCTGAACCGAATCACAGAGATCCCGAACCTGCTCCGGTGCCAAAATGTTTCTTGAAAAAAGAATGACCCCGCCCACGTGCAGGTTCTGAATCATAAATTTCAGGTCCTCGCTCAGCTCGGTTCCGTCAAACCCGACCATGAGTCGCTGTCCCACCGCCTGCTCGTCTGTGAGATCACGAATTTTCATATTATTATGCCAGCCTTCCGGAATAATTTTTTAGTGTTTTTGCAATACAATTATTTAAAAAGGATTCGAGGGTTCTGGTGCCCTTTATTAAAAAATTTAAATATATAAAAATTCCGTAGGAATTTTTATTTTTTCAATTGATATTTTCGCACCGCCCGGTTGTGCTCCTTAAGGTTTGTCGAAAACTGATGCGTATTATCCTTTTTGGACACAAAATATAAATAATCGGTCTCCGCAGGATAAAGAGCGGCTTGTATCGACGCAACACCCGGATTGGCAATGGGTCCCGGCGGCAATCCGAAAATCTTATAGGTATTATAGGGTGTCCAGGTCTCTAAATCCTTTTTGGTTAAATTGCCGTTAAAATCTTTGATGCCGTAGATAACCGTCGGGTCGCTCGAAAGTCGAATCCTTTTCTTCAACCGGTTGTGGAAAACGGAAGAAATGAGAGGGCGCTCAAAAACTGCGCCGGTTTCCTTTTCAATAATGGAAGCGAGTGTAAGAATTTGGTGAACGGTCATACCCAATGCTTCGGCCCGCTGTTCCCATTCGGGTAAAAACACCGCCCGAAGCCGACCTACCATTGTGGCAATAATTTTTTCAGGAGAAATATCCTTTGGGAAATGATATGTCTCCGGAAAAAGATATCCTTCGAATGTCTCCGCCTCGATCCCGTTTTTTCTCACAAACAAAGCATCCGTGGCTTTTTGAATAAACGCCTGTTCCGCCATCATCTCGTTTTGGGATAAGAGCGCCGCAATCTGGTATAGATTGTACCCCTCGGGAATCGTAATCTTATAAAGCGCGACCTTCCCGCTGATCATAAGCGAGAGGATCTGTTTCGGCGTCAAAGCCGATGATAACGCATACTCCCCTGCTTTTATTTTCTTATCATATCCTTTCAGTCTGGCATACCAGCTGAATTTTAAGGGATGTCTGATAATGCCCTGGCCATGAAGCCTCAGGGACATCTGTCTGAAATTTTCTCCTGAATGGACCGAAAAGATTAGCTGCCCGCCATGTTGATCCACCGGTGCATCAGCAAAGCGCAACAGATCCAAAAACATGCTGATTCCGACACAAAAGCAGACGAACAAGCCAATAAAGAAAACTACATATCGCTTTTTCAATCTGATGGCTCCACTCAGTAAACCCTTTGGCTGCAAGACAAGTTAATCAACCGTTCTATTCAGGCCCGTCAGTAAAACCGTAAAACAATTTTATTTTTATCTTTTATATCCCATTGATTCCAGGCGTTTTTTGATGGCTTTTAGAAAGGTTTCGCTGTCCACCTGACGATTGTTGTCACTAGGTTCGGCAAGTTTCACCAGATCGCCCGTCATGATACCCGCCTCGATGGTTTCCCTGGATGCTGTCTCAAGGTCTTCACCGAAACGAGTAACCTGCTGAGTACCATCCAGTTCTCCACGTTTTTTCAGAGCTGCCGACCAGGCAAAAATCAGGGCCATGGGATTGGTGGATGTTTTTTCACCTGCCTGATATTTGTAATAGTGTCGCTGAACCGTGCCGTGAGCGGCTTCGTACATGAAACATCCCTTGGGAGAGACCAGCGCAGAGGACATCAATGCCAGGCTACCGTATGCCGAGGCAAGCATGTCCGACATGAGGTCCCCGTCATAGTTTTTGCAGGCCCAAAGCATGCCGCCGTCTGATTTCATGATACGAGCCACGGCGTCGTCAATAAGCGTATAGAAATATTCCAGCCCCAGGGATTGGAATTTTTCTTTCCAGTTTTCTTCATATTCCTTTTCAAATATTTCTTTGAACCGCGTGTCGTATATCTTGGAAATTGTGTCTTTGGTGGCGAACCACACATCGATTTTCTGATCGAGACCGTAGGTGAAGCAGGCCCTGGCAAAACTCATAATGGAAGCGTCCGTATTGTGGATTCCCTGGAAAATTCCGGCACCCTGAAATTCCTGAACGACCTTTCGGACAGGCTCGCCGTTTTCAGGAGTGAAAACGATTTCCGCTCTACCAGGGCCGTCCACACGGATCTCAGAATTTTTATAGACGTCTCCGTAGGCATGACGGCCGATAACGATTGGCTGCGTCCAATTGCTTACCGAGGGAGAAATGTTTTTCACGAGAATCGGCGATCTGAATACCGTGCCATCTAAAATTCCCCGTATAGTGCCGTTTGGACTTTTCCATTCCTGTTTCAGGCCGTATTCTTCAACCCGGGCAGCATTGGGTGTGATGGTGGCGCATTTGACGCCCACAGCATGCCTTTCAACAGCCTTGGCGGCATCGATGGTGACCTGATCGTCGGTGTCATCCCGGTACTTGACATGCAGATCGTAATAATCGAGGTCCATCTCCAAAAAGGGAAACAGCAATTGCTCTTTGATCATGGCCCACAGCACCCGGGTCATTTCATCACCGTCGAGCTCCACAATTGTAGATTTTACTTGAATTTTCTTTGTATTTGTCATGGTGTGTTCGCCTCTCTACCTGTATGAAATATATCAAACATACATTACTGTCTGTTCGTTATCGTAAAAAATATTTAAAGATAATCGGCATTGTCAAGATAATGAATACCACCCGGAAAAAATGAAAACAAGTAACTACCGTAGGATTCTCTCCGCTGTCCAGCGCAAGCACGATCAGGGCGCTCATGGCACCGGGACTGGTCCCTAGATACGCGGTACCCATGTCGAGTAACCCCAACCGTGTAAAAAGAATCGCTAAAATAACGCCTGTACCCACCAGCAGCAATGTAGACACGATAACCGGAATGATGACGCTTTCCATTGTTTTGAGCATCTCAAGATGAAATGTTGCCCCGACTGTAATTCCCAGAAGCACTTGGAGGATAAAGGGAAAATTTCTTGGAATTTCCCAGTTCACCCTGGAAATAGATTTAAAAGCAATGATGGCCAACATCGCACCGATGAGTATTCCGGCCGGAATTTTGAGTCTTAAACCGACAAAACCACCTAACGAACCAACAAGCAAGAAAACCACCACGCTGATAAAAGTATTCATGAAATCTCCTTATTCCAGATACCGGATACAGGCTTTACTTTCCATTACTGCTATCGCTCTTTACCGGTATCATCGATTCACAGGGAACGTTCGTCTGACAGAGCCCGCAGCCTCTCCCTTTTTCAAATCCATATGCCGACTGAATGAACGACGCAACCTCGCCACGCAAATACTTTTTGCATTTTTCTTTATCGTGGCCGTTTTTCGTAATCGCTCCGGCCGGACAGCGGTCCATGCACTTGCCGCAGGTGCCATGGGTGAAATAGAGGCAGTAGGCATGGTGATCGGTATAGGGGCGGGGTTCCACCGGCACTTCCATGTTGGCCACCACCGCCCCGGTTCGCATCGCTTTTCCCAGCGGCGTGATCAGACCGTCGCTCAGCCCGAAGGTTCCCAGTCCGCAGGCGTAGGCCGCATGGCGCTCGGACCAGGTGGACGCAAAGCCGTGGCGCTCGGATATTCTTTGCTCCCAATGCGGGGAGAGCATGGGCGCCACCGCCGCAATCCCCTGATGCATTAGCGACTGTACCACATGTTGGCGCAGTTTGATATTCACCTGTTCGCCGAAAATCCGCGCCCGCACCCAGCGTTCGGCCGGGAACTGTTTTTGCCGCCGGTTGTCGGCTTTGGTGGCCCGTGTCTGGGGCAGGACCCAGCTGATCACGGTCAATTGCTCCGGCACTGCATCCACATCGGGAAATGTCAGGGAAAAGATTTCGTGGGGCGTCCAGTGAAAGGGACCCACATGCTGTTTGTAATCGGCAAAGATGGGATCGGCACCACTGGCAAAGCCCACTAGAGGCGCATCGAAAGCCCGCTCCCGCTTTTCATCCGCCAGATGGTTTTCCGGGGAGTGCTCGATGAAATCCTCGATCTGCAATCGTATCCACAGCGCCCTAGAGATGTGGTTGCACCCAGGCATGCTACGCTCCTTTCACGCTAACAAACCTATCACATTCGATAGATTTCCGATACGTTCAAAATGCTGCAGGGTATCGAAAGTGCGCCCCGTTTTTTCTTCACCCAGCACCGGCGCAGCACAGTCGAAAAATTTCTCCCGCAGACCGGCCGTGGTCTCGATACCCTTCAATTCGAGGCATTCGCAGTTAAGAATTCTATCGTCGGAAGTTTCAATACGCACACCGGCACCCCACTCAGGAAGGGATGGGTCCGTTTCTGCGTGTATCCGCTTCAATAGATCATCGAATCTTGCCTTGTTCACGGTTTCATCATTGAAGTGGGCAAGGTTGAGATATCCATCCGTCAAAGCGGCGGCCAGGCAGTATTCAAGACTGAATTTGGCCGCCAGCCCGTTGGTCGGCTGCGGATGGATCAGGATATGTTGTTTGCTGGGATGGACCCGGCAGTGAACCCTCCTGATGCTGTTCGGTTGCGGCAAAGCGTCGCCCGGCAGGGAAAACACGGCTTCCAAAAGTGGATGGATGCTGCCGCAACAGGGGTATTTTTTCAGTTTAATGCCGGGATCGATGATTTCCCATGGGCTTCCCAGAGATGCCGGCATATCCTTCAAATCGTAATTGCCCGGGCCGCAAAACAAGTTGCAATAACCGAATTGTCCCTCCAGGATATTCCGGTCGGCAATCCATCCCTTTCGAGCCAGAAGTGCTGCCATTACCCCGTTTTTGGCCGTCTGACCGACATGGAGCGGTTTGGTCAACGTCCCGAAATTCTGTTTGAGCCCACTTGCAAAAGACCCGGCAATACCCAAAGCCATCAGAGTTTTTTCGGTATCCAATCCCAGCAATTTACAGCAGGCCGCTGTTGCACCCAATATTCCGAGGATGGCTGTGGGATGCCAGCCGGTTCTGTAAAGTGTCTCTATGAGGCACCTGCCTATTTTTGTCTCCGCTTCCACGCCCAGGATATATGCCAGGAGTAATTCTTCTCCGGAGGTCTTCATCATTTCACCCACAGCCAATATGGCTGCCAACACCGGCCCGCTGGGATGTCCCCCCATGCTCTCGTTCAGATCGTCGTAATCGAGAGCATGCGACAGGGTGCCATTGGCAAGGGCTGCCAAATGCGGTGAGGTTTTCCGACCGGCACCAATGATCGTAGAGACGGGCCTGCCCCCTAATTCATCTGTAATATCGACGATTTTGTCACCAAGTTGGGAATATCCAGCCAGCATGACGCCTAGATTGTCGATGACCGACCATTTGCTTTTCTGGAGCACCTCCTGTGGAATGTCATCCAAACGCATCCCGCTAATGAAGGCGGATAGACTCTCTGTAGCATTCACAGCCCTTCTCCTTCCTGAATTTCGAATCAAATTTCATGCAAGATTCAGAATGTTATCCATCGATTCTAGGCACACAATTTACCGCACGAGGGAGTACCAGCACGCTTGCGTTTTTGCCGGCCAGTTCAAATGCAAGGTCTACAGCAGCTTGCGGTGATGCTGCCGGTGTAAAAAAAATCTGACGAACGATATTTTCAGGTATGCCCTTGCTGTTAAGAATCACCACATGATTTGCCAGCGCCCGCGCGCACATAAAGTCCTTGGATGTATGATCCTCCGTAAACCCTTCCTTTTTAAACCGTTCGATTACTTCCTGCGGTGATCGGGCGGATTTCAACCAGGGAGCCGTCCATTTACCCAAACCATCCCGGCATTCAGCTATCAAAACGATGATGCCATCAGATTCGATCATGGTCTCAGCGGTCGAAACAGCTTTCTGAGCCTGATGCAGATCAATATCCCGAGGGAACCCTCCGGGTGTTGCAATCACGACATCATAGCGATGCGGCAGCGAAATCTCCCAAAAAGGAGTGCCTAGAGCTACACCCTTTTCGTGAGCCGCTTCCAAATCGCCGGCAACCGCCTTGAAAAAATTGCCATTGCTGTCCGGAATCACATTTAGAATAAAATCGATGTCTACTTTTTTTGCAATTAGAACCGCTTCCTCATGAAATGGATTCCCTTTCATCCATCCGTAGGCCGGTTCAAACGGCCGGAAAGGAAATGAGTGATGACGTTTTAGTGTTTCCAATCCTGCCACGCCTGGTATAAGGCTTTTCCGGCCACCACTGTAGCCGGCTGAATGGTGTGGCGTAATCAAACCGGTTAAAATTTTTAGGGAGGCATCGGCCACAGTTTTGTTTGCCCACACCGGCAGGCCGGTTTTGGTTTCTCCGACCCGCGTGAGATGTTTCGAATCCTTAGCATCGTGGTTAATGATGCAGAGCCGTTCGAATAAATCGTCCCCCACCATCTGTCGAATTTCGAGGGGCGTACACGGTCTGTGGTTACCATTGGCAATGACGACCGTCACCCGATCTTCGGCAATCCCGGCGTGAGACAGGTCTTCAAGCAACGCCTCCAGCATCGCACCGCTGGGAGCCGGCCGGGTCACATCATTAATAACAATGACCGCATCCTGAAATCCTCCGGCCAGCGATCTTAGAGGCAGGCTTCCGACAGGATGGTCAAGTGCCTGCCTGATTTCGGTACGGATGTCAACAGGTTCGCCGGCCGGCTCAAGGTTCACAACCTTGGCATGGTCCGGAATATCCACCCGGACGGATGAATGGCCGTAAGGCAAATCAATTTGCATGGGGAACCCTCAAAACTTCTATCAGCTTAAATTTTTTTAACGCCCTCGGGTGTATTTCTCGGGAACAAGCACATAGCCTTCCATCAGCCGCCGGGCCGTACGGCCTACTGCTGCTTCTACATAGTGAGGTTTCCCCGCTGTCATTTCAATTTTGGCGCCCACATCCACAACACCTCCGGGATGACCAAGATTGATGATCTTTTGATCGAGATCTCTTTTGTCCCTTAATTTGAATGCCACTGTCTCCTCGATCATTGCAGCACCTGCGGTTGCAATGGCGCCGCTGATGGCGATGGAGCGGTGGAGCGTACCCATGGACATGATTCTTACGGTCAAGTCGATGGCCTCGGCCTCCACCTGTTGTCCGCTCAAAGCCGTATAAGTCTGTGGTGCTGACACACAGGCAATTTTCGGTACTGCCTGGCTGGATCGCGTGGCTTCTTCAGGTGTGCTCGTTAATCCGATCATTACCGCTACAGTGCTTCGAATGGCTTCGAGCCTGTTTTTGAGTTCCGAACTTGAATCGAACTGTTCGATTTCAGTACCGGAGAGACCCAATTGGTCAGCGGCAACCAGAACCACCGGATTGGCGGCATCGATGATCGTGACCTCAACAGAACCGGCTCCCGAAACATCCAGCGTATCGATCGGATGCCCCGTTGGTAAAAGCCGGCCGGTCACAGCCCCTCCCGGATCTGCAAAACGGAGGGTGATTTTGCCGCCTGTGCCGGGCACGCCGCTGATAGCATAATCTCCTTCTTCGTTGTATCGGCCGTCTTTTACCGGCACTTCGGCTATGATCAGCTTATCGGTGTTTTTCTGATGAATGCGAACTGTGGTCACCGGCGAAACCGCCGGAACCAGACCCTCGTCCACGGCAAAAGGCCCTACCGCGGATGAAATATTGCCGCAGTTTCCTTTGTAGTCGACAATGGGACGATCAATCGAGACTTGCCCGAAGTTGTAGACGACATCATACGCGGGGTCCGTGGATCTGCTGATGATGGCGGTCTTACTGGTGGTGGACACACCACCTCCCAGGCCGTCAATCTGTCTGCGGTTCGGGTCCGGACTGCCAAAAGCAGCAAGAATGGCCTGATCCCTTATTCCGGCATCTGCAGGCAGATGGTTCGCATGAAAAAAAACTCCTTTGCTCGTGCCGCCTCTCATGATAACGGCCGGTATTCTTTTCTGCATGCCAAAGCCTCCTTTTAATCTCTGAGTGCCACCTGGCGTATGCCACCTTATTTATCAAAACTGATTTGACCATGTGTCAATATGAAGTATAAAGCAAAATAGATGCCAAAAAAACCTAACGAATAAAATGCCACTTGTTTCAAAGCACACCATGCCGGTCAACAAAAAAGAGACGATCTATTCCAACCCCGCCGCCTTCATTTTCCGCCATAGGGTTGTCCGGCTGATTCCCAGCTCTTGTGCGGCTCTGCTCTTGCAAAACCTAGCCGCTTCCAAGGCTTTCAAGATTATCTGACCTTCATTTTCGATTTTTTTCAGTCCGAGCTCCTCCTGTAGTGACAGATTGTGGTTTGTTGATAAATCGATTTGATTTTTCAAGGGATATTTAACCAATTCGGTATACAGTTCATCCAACATGCCGCTACCGCACTCAAGGTTACAGTTCAGCACAATTCGTTCAGAAAAATTACGCAATTGACGGACATTGCCCGGCCAGTTATAAGCCATCAGATTTCTGACATAAGCATTAGATAATTCAACGGGTGCCATATTGTACTTTTTTGCAATGCGTTTAACAAAGTGCTTGAGCAGAACCGGAACGTCCTGACGCCTTTCCCTTAACGGAGGGATAAAAATCCTAAGCACATTCAGGCGAAAAAAGAGGTCTTCCCTCAATCGGCCCTGCTGAACGGCAACCGCCAGATCTTGACTGGCTGCGGCAATCACACGGACATCGATCGGAATTTTTCGATCACCACCCAGGCGCATCACTTCCCTTTCCTGAAGAATTCTGAGGAGGCGGACCTGGACATTTTCAGGTGTGGTGTCGATTTCATCTAAGAAGATGGTTCCTCTATGGGCAATTTCAAACCGACCGGGCTTGCCGCCTTTTTTCGAACCGGTAAACGCACCTTCTTCATAACCGAAAAGTTCGCTTTCCAAAAGCTGTTCGGGCAAAGCGGAGCAGTTGACCGAAACAAAGGGTTCTTTTTCTCTTTTGCTCAAGTTATGTATGCTTTGAGACACTACCTCTTTTCCCGTTCCGGTGGCACCCACAATCAATAGGGTCGAGTCGGTTTTTGCATACTGTTTGGCCAAATGGACGATATTCTGCATTGCAGGACTCTCATGTACCAAATCTTCTATGATGTATTTGGCCACCAAACCTTTTGATAGGGTACGCCTGACCTTATTCTCCGCTTTCATAATATGCGAGGCGTCTTTGAAAGTGTATACGGCGCCGATAAGGTCCTTGCCAAGCATGACCGGAAGTTGATTAAATACACAAAGATTGTCATTGACCTTTTCGACGTTGTTGTAGATTGGTTTTTTTAAATCAGGGCTTGAAAAAACAGCCACCTTTGGCAAAACATCTCTGATCTGTTTGCCCATTACGTTATTATGGGACATCTTCATCAATAACTGCGCTGCTTTGTTGATTGTGGTGATAACGCCTTTTTCGTCGACAGACAGGATACCTTCGGATGCGGCATTGATAATGCTTTGATACCGCTGCGTTATGGCTCTTTCCTGCCGGTTGGACCGGGCCACCGATTTTGCGTTCTCGATAGTTTCGATGATATCTTCCTCAGCCGTAACAAATTCCACAAACGGTAGCCCGTGCTTCCTGGCAAACCGCATGGTGACATTTCCCCCCACGACGACATCAGATCTCTTTTGGACTCCCGCGATCACTACCTGCTCTAAGCTATGCGAATCGTTATAAACCCCCTGAATAAGTTCAATTCCCAGCATTTCTTCAAGGATTTCGAGATGACTCATTCGGTTGCGGAAGGAAGGGAGCAGAATCTTTTTTCCAACGGCAACAGCTTTTTTCAAAGTCATCATGAAATTAAGAGAGGTTTGAGGAAGCGCCAGCACTGGAATACGCAGGTTTTCTCTGAGCAAATGAGCTGTCCCCCTGCGGCTGATAATCACTTCAATACCGGATCGCTCCATTTTTTTACCAACAGGGATTGCCGTATCGAGTCCTTCTTGGGAAATCGTAATCTGATAGTGCTGCTCTTCGGTAATACGCCGGATGCATTCGGCCAATGAGATACTGGAGGCAAACGCACCTATTTTAATTTGTTTTTCTTTCATAACCTCTTTCATGATCAATGATTCCTTGATTAATGGCTTGACTTCATCAATGCTTAAATGTATTTTAACCGGATAATTTTTGTTTGCAACTCTATGAAACAATCTGTTGCATTTTTCGAACATTCTGTCAACCATTTGAAACCTGTGAATACTCATAAATCCAGTGGGTCAACGGCAGTCCCATCGTGCTCAGTCATCCTGTCAAAACGAGACAGTAAATTTTATTCACACATTTCATCGGATTGATTTATTCAGAAGCAGCCCCGTAAGCCATGGGCGGGAGAACATCATACAATATCCTGTTTTGAGACCAACTCGTTAACTTTGTCTTTCTGTTGTTTCTTTAAAGGTTCGGCTTTGCATGGGAAGGATATTATTTCTTGGCACAGTTATTGAAATATATTCAAAGTATCTCGCCCAGAAAAATTAAAAATGCCAAACCCTAAAACAAATGATACCGACGTGCTCGTTGTCGGCGGTGGAAACGCCGCTCTATGTGCAGCGATGACCGCGCGGGAAGCCGGCGCGGATGTTGTGCTTATGGAAAGCGCACCCAGGCATTCCCGGGGCGGCAACAGTCGGCATACTCGCAACCTCAGATATATGCACAGCCGTTCAAATACCTATTTGACCGGCCCCTATCTTGAAGATGAATTCTGGGAAGACTTACTGAAAGTAACCGGCGGGCAAACCAATGAACGGCTGGCGCGTCTTACCATTCAAGAATCCAACAACATCGGCGCATGGATGAAGGCACACGGCTGTCGGTTCCAGCCGGCAATGAGAGGTACGCTGCACCTGGCCCGTACCAACGCTTTTTTTCTCGGAGGAGGAAAAGCCCTGATGAATGCCTATTACCGAACTGCCGAGGAATTAGGCGTTGAGATTCGGTATGGTGCTGAAGTCCAGAATCTTGAAATCCGTAACAATCGGCTCATCAGTGCAACGGTTGCCCAGAACAACATTGCCGGCAAGATTCGAGCCAGAGCTGTCGTGCAGGCCTCGGGCGGCTTCCAGGCAAATCTTGGCTGGCTGAAAGAATACTGGGGGCAAGCCGCGGATAATTTTATTATTCGCGGTACGCCATACGACCAAGGACGTATGCTTCGCGTGTTGTTGGACAATGGCGCAAAACCCGTCGGTGATCCCCGCCAGTGCCATGCCGTTGCCATCGATGCTCGGGCCCCGAAGTTTGACGGCGGTATTGTTACCCGGCTGGATTGCGTATCCTTTGGCATTGTCGTCAACAAGCACGCAAAACGTTTCTACGACGAAGGAGAAGATTTCTGGCCCAAAAGGTATGCCATCTGGGGGCGGCTCGTTGCTCAGCAACCCGATCAAATCGCTTATGTCATTATCGATGCGAAATCTATTGATTTATTTATGCCGTCTGTTTTTCCACCTATCGAAGCCGTTTCGATCAGCGAGTTGGCAACCAAGCTTAAACTGGATCCGTCATCCCTGATAAAAACCGTCGATGAATTCAACGCGGCTACTAAAGCCGGTTCATTTGATCCTTCCGATCTAGACAACTGTCGGACCGAGGGTTTGGATCCGCCAAAGAGTCACTGGGCAAGGCCGCTGGACACGCCGCCTTTTTATGGATATCCGCTCCATCCGGGTATTACCTTCACCTATCTTGGAGTTACCGTCAATGAAAGAGCGCAGGTAATCATGCAGGACGATGAACCTGCGACGAACATTTTTGCGGCCGGAGAAATCATGGCCGGCAACATCTTGGGGAAAGGGTATATGGCCGGAC
Source organism: uncultured Desulfobacterales bacterium (assembly GCA_964435695.1). Taxonomy (GTDB): domain Bacteria; phylum Desulfobacterota; class Desulfobacteria; order Desulfobacterales; family B30-G6; genus CAYTAQ01. The sequence continues at coordinate 18,544 of CAYTAQ010000019.1, forward strand.
TGGGAATGACCATCGGCACGGTTTTCGGCAGAATTGCGGGAAAGGAGGCGGTGCGCTGTGTCATCGACGATCTTAAAAGAAGCTGAGCGGGTTATGACCATATGCAATGCCTGCCGCTACTGTGAAGGATATTGCGCGGTCTTTCCGGCCATGGAGTTGCGGAGAACTTTTACTGCAGGTGACTTGAAATATTTGGCCAATCTTTGTCATAATTGCCGTGACTGTTATTATTCATGTCAGTATGCACCGCCGCACGAATTCGACTTGAATGTCCCTAACGCTTTGGGGGAGTTGAGGTTGGAGACATACCACGAATTCAGTTGGCCTGTCGTGCTGAAAAGCTTGTGGCGCTATAATGGGTTGTCTGTCTCTTTGATTACCATATTGTGCATTGCTGTTGTCCTATTTATCACTATTATGACGCAAGGCGACGGTGTGCTTTTTGATGTCCACACCGGTGCAAACGCATTTTACCATGTCGTGCCCTACACCGCCATGGTGCTGCCGTTCTCGGCGCTTGCGATATTTTCTTTGATAAGCCTTTGGAAGGGTGCGCGCGGTTTGTGGAAAGGAACCGGTGTGAAGACGAATGATCTGCTTAAGCCAAATTCCCTTTTCCAGGCGATTTGGGATGCATTACGACTCAAATACTTAGATGGAGGCGGTTACGGGTGCAACTACCCGGATGATCGATTCAGCATGCTACGTCGGTATCTGCATCATGCCGTGTTTTACGGCTTTATGCTGTGTCTGGCATCCACCACCGTTGCCGCCGGTTACGATCACCTGCTGCAGCTGCCGGCGCCATATCCCATATTGAGTTGGCCGGTACTGCTGGGTAGCATTGGAGGGTTCTCTTTGCTGATCGGAACAGGAGGGCTGCTGTATCTCAAGATTACTATGGACAAACAACCGGCGGTCCGGCATGCCTTCGGCATGGATGCTGCGTTTATCGTGCTGCTGTGGTTAACCGCATTCACCGGATTACTCCTTCTCTTTTTGCGAACAACCTCCATGATGGGAATACTCCTGACGGTGCATATAGGCATGGCAGCCGGACTGTTTGTCACAATGCCCTACAGCAAATTCGTTCATGGAGTCTATCGCTGGGCAGCGCTGGTCCAAAACGCCGCCGAACAAAACCGTGCCGGGAAATAGGCTTGCGGAACACAGTTAAAAAAAAATACGATATTCCGATCCCATGATCGATCGCCGAACCAATCGGCTGTTGATGTTGGCGTTACAAAACACCGAACCCCATTCAACTATAAAGGAGGACGTCATGAAAAAATGGATTCATTTGCTGATCGCCGTGTCTTTTATCGTATTGGTTGCTGTTCCCGCTGCAACCGCTGCGGATTTTTCAGGAGAGAAAATCGAATGGATCATCCCCTTTTCGGTCGGAGGCGGCAGCGATGTCTGGGCGCGGCTGTATTCTCCGTTCTTTCATAAATATCTCCCCGGCAATCCCATTGTCGCCGTGAAGAATATGCCCGGGGGGGGCAGCATCACCGGCGGCAATTTTTTTCACACCCGGGTCAAGGCGGATGGATTGACGGTGTTCGGTTCCTCCGGTTCCACCAGCTATCCCTATCTTCTTGGAAACAGCAAGGTGCAATACGATTTTTCAAAGTACCATATCGTTTTTGCCTCGCCCACGGGTGGCGTGGCCTATATCAAGCCGGGCATGGGTGTCGAATCCGCCAAGGACCTGAAGGGTTTCAAGACCAAGCTGGCCTACGCGTCCCAGGGAGCTACCTCCCTGGACATCGTGCCCCTGCTGGCCTTCGATCTGCTGGGTCTCGACGTCAAGGCGATCTTCGGCTACAAGGGAAGGGGCGCGGGACGCGTGGCCTTCGAGCAGGGCGAAGTCAACATCGACTACCAGACCTCCGCGGCTTTCATCGAAAACGTCCGTCCCCTAATCAAGCAGAATCTGGCGGTGCCGCTCATGACCTGGGGCCTTCTGGACGACGAAGGCAATGTGATCCGGGATCCCCTGGAGCCCGATCTGCCCTGTTTCCCCGAAGTGTATGAGATGGTCCACGGGAAAAAACCCTCGGGGGCTGGCTGGAAGGCGTGGAAGGCGTTCATGGTCGCCGGCTTTGCCGTTCAGAAGGCCATGTGGCTGCCGGAAAAAACCCCCCAGGATGTCGTCGACGCTTACCGGAGTGCCGCCCAAAAAGTCCTGGCCGACGCGGAGTTCAAACAGGTGGCTGAAAAGAGTCTGGGCGGGTATGACCAGTACGCGGGTCCCAAGGCGCGCAAGGCTTTCGAGCAGGTGCTGAGTGTTTCGGCGGCCGACAAGACATGGCTGCTCAACTGGCTCAAAGAAAAATATGATGTTGTAGTCAAGTAACCACTGCGGAGAGGTGTCATGGAAGTCGCATTTCATTCGCTGTTGGGAATATTCCAGCCGGGCCAGCTAAGCATGCTGGTTGCCGGGGTGGTTATAGGGCTCTGCGTGGGCATCCTGCCCGGTCTGGGCGGTATCGTGGGGATGACCATCCTGTTGCCGGTGATCTACGGTATGGATCCTCACGAGGCTTTCGCCCTTCTCATCGGTATGGTGGCGGTCATTCCTACATCGGACACCTTCCCGTCGGTCATGATGGGGATCCCCGGATCATCGGCTTCCCAGGCCACCATCATGGACGGGTATCCCCTTGCCAAAAAAGGCCAGGCGGCCCGTGCGCTGGGGGCCGCCTTTACGGCATCTCTGATCGGCGGACTTTTCGGTGCCGTCGTTCTGGCCCTCATTATTCCCATCGCCCGCCCGCTGGTGCTGGCCTTCGGATCGCCCGAGTTGTTCATGCTGGCCCTGCTGGGGATTTCCATGGTGGGGGTTCTTTCCGGGGACCAGCCCATCAAGGGGGTGCTGGCCGCCGGCATGGGACTGATGATCGGGGCCATGGGCGATGCGCCGGCAGTCCTCGAATACCGGTATACCTTCGGCATCGACTACCTGATGGACGGCATTCCGCTGGTGATCGTCGGCCTGGGCCTATTCGCCTTTCCCGAAATCGTAGACCTTATGATTAAGGGACGGGCCATTTCCGAGACCACCACCTTGGGAAAAGGCTGGCTCGATGGTGTCAAGGATGCCCTGCGGCACAAGTTCATCATTCTGCGCTGCAGTCTCATAGGCGTCATTGTCGGGTTTTTGCCGGGGCTGGGCGGTTCCGTGGTGGACTGGATCGCCTACGGCCATATCATCCAGACATCCAAAGATCGTGAAAATTTCGGCAAGGGAGATATCCGAGGCGTTATAGCCCCCGAAAGTGCCAACAACGCCAAGGAAGGCGGCGGCCTGATTCCAACATTTCTGTTCGGCATTCCCGGATCGGGCTCCATGGCCGTATTTTTAGGCGGTCTGCTCATCCTGGGCATACAGCCGGGGCCGTCCATGGTCACCGAAAACGTGGATCTGGTGTACACCGCCATCTGGAGCCTGGCCCTGGCCAACGTCTTCGGCGCGGGCTTGAGCATTTTCCTGGCCAAACCCATTACCAAGCTGACCGTCGTGCCGTTCGCCTACATGGCGCCGTTCATGATTCTGATCATCACCTTAGCCGCCTATCAGTCCACCCGCAGTTGGGGGGATCTGATCGCCCTTTTGGCCATGGGTGTTCTCGGCTGGCTCATGAAGCAGTTCGGATGGCCCAGACCGGCGGCGTTGATCGGGTATGTGCTGGCCAGGAACTTGGAGACCTATCTGTTCATTTCGGTCCAGCGATACGGATTGAGCTGGCTGATCCGGCCGGGTGTCATGATTCTGGCCGCCATCATCGCCGTCTCGCTGTACCTGAGCGCCCGTTTCCGACCGAAGAAAAATTCCGCTGTAGGGGGAGGTGCGCATGGCAAGTAGAATCCTGAGCGTAAAATTCATTTTTTCATGCCTTCTGACGGCAGCGTTCGCTTACGGAATTTTTGAAGCCCGCGGCTACGCATATTTAGCCAGGATATTTCCCTTTTACATCAGCGTCGTTTTGTTCGTGCTGGGGGTGGTGAATATCGTGATGGAGGTGCGACGCGCTGTCAACCGGGAAGAAAGCACCGGGGTGGGGTTTTCAGACCTGGGAGCGGACTGGGATATTCCCATGTCGGATGTCTGGATGCGCTTTGCAATTTATCTGGGCATGATTCTGGTAATGTATGCCGGTGTATGGATAATCGGATACCCGGTTTGCATTTCACTTTTTATCCTTTTGTTTTATCGTTTCAAAGCAGAAGCAAAATGGAAATGGTCCGTGGTGGCGGGTCTTGCCGCTTTAGGATTCCTGGCGCTGGTCTCCCGGCTTCTGAATATGGACTGGCCGGAAGGCAGGATCTCCCTGCCGTGGCCGCTGGGGTAACATCCGGCGGCGTAATGAAACCAATGATAAACGTCGGGATGGCAAGCCCTTTCCGATTCTCACAGCCAAAGGCCGTTGTTTATTTTATAAGTTAACGAATACGTCGTCTACCGAATGGGTTGGCAGCCAGACCCTGATCCACCGGTTCATCTACGCCGGGCAATTGGCAGGGTAAATGTTTGGTGTTTTGCGGTGGAAAATCGGATATCCGGAGGTTAAAATGGACAAGAAAGAATTTATCAAAGAGGTCCCCGTGGGTGAAAAATCCTACGGTGTATACGACATCAACAAACTCGGGGAAAAAGGAATTGCCGATGTGCACGGCCTGCCCTTTTCCATAAAGATTTTAGTGGAAAACCTTCTGCGCAAGCTGGATGGCCAAGTCGTGCGGGAAGAAGATCTGCTCAACATCGCCAACTGGCAGAAACGTTACGATGCACCAGTGGAGATCCCCTATCATCCGGCCCGTGTCCTCATGCAGGATTTTACCGGCGTGCCGGCGGTGGTTGACCTGGCGGCCATGCGGGACGCCATGAAGAAGCTGGGGGGCGACCCCAAAAAGATCAATCCCCTGGTGCCGGTGGATCTGGTCATCGACCATTCCGTGCAGGTAGACTACTACGGGACAAACGACTGCCCGCGACTCAATGTGGCCAAGGAATACGAACGCAATGGTGAACGATACACATTCTTGAAGTGGGCGCAGAAGAGTTTTGACAACTTTTCCGTGGTGCCGCCGCGTTCGGGTATCTGCCACCAGGTCAATCTGGAATACCTGGGAAAGATCATCATTGCGGTTGAATCGGACGGACGAACCATTGCCTATCCGGACACCATTGTGGGCCTGGATTCCCACACCACCATGATCAACGGCATCGGCGTGATGGGATGGGGCGTTGGCGGCATCGAGGCCGAAGCCGTGATGCTGGGCCAGCCTTACTACATGTCGATTCCCGAGGTGATCGGGGTCAGGATGACCGGGGCGCTGAATCCGGGAGTAACCGCCACAGACCTGGTGTTGAAGGTGACCCAAATGCTCAGGAAATACAAGGTCGTGGAAAAGTTCGTTGAATTTTTCGGACCGGGCATGAAGCAGCTTTCCGTGCCGGACCGGGCCACCATCGCCAACATGTCCCCGGAATACGGCGCCACCATGGGTTTTTTCCCGGTGGATGAAAAAACCCTGAATTATCTCGAGATGACCAACCGGGTCGAACAGGCCCGCATCGTGGAAGCCTGCACACGTAAACTGGGTCTTTTCTATACGGGCGAAACCAATCCGGAATACACGGATGTGCTGGAGTTGGATCTTACCACGGTGAAGCCGGCTATATCCGGGCCGGCCAAGCCCCACGACCGTATCGAACTTCAGGAGATCAAGGAAACCTTTGCCCGGATCATCGGGTGTGAATACGAGCGGGATACGGATCTATCCGACTACTCAACCTTCATCGACGAGTCCGGCAGCGAAACCCACCGGGCCCACCGGTGTGTGCCGGTGAATCAGCGGCTTTTCGATTTGGAACTCAACGGCAATCCGGTGAAGATCGGTGACGGCAGCATCGTGATTGCCGCCATCACCTCCTGCACCAACACATCCAATCCCTTCGTGCTGATAGGGGCGGGTCTCCTGGCGCGCAATGCAGTCAAGCGGGGATTGCGGGTGCCGCCGCATGTAAAAACCTCCCTGGCGCCCGGATCCAAGGTCGTCACCCGTTATCTGGAAGACGCCGCACTTCTGCCATACCTTGAAGCACTCGGCTTCCATACGGCTGGCTTCGGATGCACCACCTGCATTGGCAACAGCGGCCCGCTGCACCCGGTTATCGAACAGGCCGTACAGGAAAACAATCTTAACGTCGCCGCCGTTCTTTCGGGAAACCGCAACTTCGAAGCCCGTATCCATCAGTCGGTCAAATCCAACTTTCTGGCCTCCCCTATTCTGGTGGTGGCCTTTGCGCTGGCTGGCAGGATCGATACGGATCTCTACACGGAACCGGTGGGAATCGATCCCAATGGGGAGCCCGTGTACATGAATGAGATCTGGCCGGACCACAGCGAGATCACAGCGTTGGTCAATGCCCACGTCAAGAAAGAACTCTTCCGGGAGGAATACGGCCGGATTTTCGAAGGCGATGAGTTCTGGCAGGAACTCGATGTGGCCGAAAGCACTACCTATGACTGGAACGAAACATCTACCTATATCAAAAATCCGCCTTACTTCGAAAATTTTTCCAAGGATACGGGTAATCCGTCAGATATCGCCGGAGCACGGGCCCTGCTGGTTCTGGGTGATACCGTGACCACGGATCACATCTCCCCTGCCGGGGCGATTCCCGCCGAATATCCCGCCGGTAAATACCTGATCTCCAAATCCGTTCCACCTGCCGCCTTCAACTCCTACGGATCCCGCCGGGGCAACCATGAAGTTATGATGCGGGGCACCTTCGGCAATATTCGCATTAAAAACAATCTGGTGGATCCCAAAGAGGGTAGTTTTACTTTGAAATTCCCCGAAGAAAAGGAGATGTATGTCTACGAAGCCGCCATGGGGTACAAAGAAGAGGGCACACCGCTGATCGTGCTTGGCGGCAAGGAATACGGCGCCGGATCTTCAAGGGATTGGGCGGCCAAAGGAACCAGCCTATTGGGAATCAAAGCGGTTATTGCCGAATCTTACGAACGTATCCACCGAAGCAACCTCGTGGGGATGGGCGTGCTGCCGCTGATCTTCGATAAAAACGACTCCTGGAAATCACTGGGGCTTGATGGCTCTGAAACCTTTTCCATCCATGGGATTAAAGACATGAAACCGCAGAAGAAGCTTCAGATAAAGGCGGTCGAGAAAAACGGCAAAGAAATCGATTTTGAGGTGACCGTACGGCTGGATACGGAGGTGGATGTGGACTATTTTACGCACGGCGGCATCCTTCCCTATGTGTTGCGCAAGCTTTTGGATGGGCGCTGAATAGGTGTCATGAAGTGCATTTATCATGCCGGCTATTGACTTTCTTTTACAAACTAAATAGTTATTAGAATGACCGCATTAGAAGTTGAGAAACACTGTATATTCGATGTCAAAGGAACGTCACATGGCAAAACCAAAGTTAAAAGAACACCTCATCAATAGAGAGTGGTGCAAAGGATGCGGCATCTGTGTCGAATTCTGCCCCCAATCGGTTCTCGAACTCGATAGCCAGGAGAAAGCAGTGGCCGCACGCCCGGAAGACTGCATTTGCTGCAAACTCTGTGAACTCAGGTGCCCCGATCTCGCCATTGAAATACTAACCGAGTAACCTCGAAATAGGGATGATGATGACAGAACAAATTAAATTTATCCAGGGGAATGAAGTTATCGTCGAAGCCGCACTTTACGCGGGCCTCGATTTTTTCGCCGGCTACCCCATCACACCCTCCACTGAAATTGCCGAACAATTATCCGCCCGCCTGCCGCAAAATAGCGGTAAATTCATTCAAATGGAAGATGAAATCTCCTCCATGTGCGCCATTATCGGTGCCTCGTTAACCGGTAATAAAGCAATGACCGCCACCAGCGGGCCGGGGTTTTCTTTGATGCAGGAAGCGCTGGGTTATGCCATCATGGCGGAAATCCCATGTGTCATTGTCGATGTTCAGCGGGGCGGTCCCTCCACCGGCAATCCAACCCACGTCAGCCAGGGCGATGTCATGCAGGCACGATGGGGCACCCATGGCGACCATGCCATCGTTGTATACACCGCTTCCAATCACCAGGATCTGTTTGCCCTTACGGTTGAAGCCTTTAATGTGGCCGAAACCTACCGCACGCCGGTGATTTTGTTGATCGATGAAGTCGTGGGGCACATGCGCGAAAAAGTCGTCATCCCCAAAGAAGGCGATCTGCCTCTGGTAAACCGTCTGCGCACCACGGTCAAGGGAGGCGTCGATTATCATCCATACCTGCCGCGGGAAGACGGCCGGCTGCCCATGTCCGATTTCGGCGGCGTGCATCGATACAACGTCACCGGGCTGTTTCATGACATGTGGGGGTTCCCGTCCACGAATCCCGATGTGGTACAGGGGCTGCTCCGCCACCTGCTTGATAAGATCGGCAACAACGTGAATCAAATCGAACATCACCGGGAGTATTACCTGGAGGATGCCGAGTGTGTGCTGGTATCCTACGGTTCTTCGGCAAGGTCTGCCTTGCATGTCGTAGAAAGTCGCAGACAGCGCGGGGAGATGCTGGGGCTTCTCGAACTTCAGACCCTGTGGCCGTTTCCCTATGACATGGTTCGCGCCAAGTGCAAAAATGCCCGATTCATCCTGGTTGCCGAGATGAATATGGGCCAGGTGCTCCGGTCCGTCAAAACAGCCGTAGACGATCCACGAAAGGTTTATCTGGCCAACCGTGTCGACGGGCAGCTGATCACGGATCGGGACATTCGAAACATTTTACGCATTATCATGGGGAGGGGGGTCTGATCCATGGCAGTAAAAGATTACATCCGGGAAAGATTCTTTCCGCATATGTGGTGCCCGGGCTGTGGGCACGGTATTGTTCTCAACAGCCTGATCCGGGCCGTTGAAAAATTGGGATTGAGCAAAAACGAGATTGCAATGGTATCCGGAATCGGATGCTCCTCACGTATTACCGGATACCTCGATTTCCACACCCTGCATACCTTGCACGGCAGGGCGCTGGCCTTTGCCACGGGGCTGAAACTGGGACTCCCGGAACTGAATGTCATCGTTCCCATGGGAGACGGGGACGCCCTTGCCATCGGCGGCAATCATTTCATCCATGCCGCACGGCGAAATATCGACTTGACCGCCATTGTCATGAACAACCGTATCTACGGCATGACCGGTGGGCAGTTTTCACCCTTGTCCGGCTGCGGCATCCTGGCAACCACGGCCCCCTATACCAATATCGATCATGCGTTTGATACCGTGGAACTTTCCAAAGCAGCGGGCGCTACCTTTGTTGCGCGTACCACCACCTATCACGTACAGCAGATGACCAATATCCTGTGTGATGCCATCATGCATGATGGGTTTTCCGTGGTGGAAGTATTGAGCCAGTGCCCTACCTATTTCGGCCGCAAGAACAAGGAGGGCGGCGCCGTGGACATGATGAAGCGTATGAAAGATATCACCACGCCTGTCGGTTCAAAGGCCAAGCAGGAAAACCCGGATTTGATCGAACGGGGTATCTTCATTCAAAAAGAGCAGCCCGAATATTGCAAGGAATATGATAAACTGATCCAACGGGCCAGGGGGAGGAAATAAACATGGAAAGATGCAGACTGGTTTTCTCGGGCTCCGGCGGGCAGGGGGTCATCACCGCTGCCATCATTCTGGCTGAAGCGGCGGTACTTTATGATGGATTGAATGCCGTACAATCCCAGACATATGGACCTGAGGCCAGGGGTGGCGCGACGCGCAGCGATGTCATCATCTCCGACTCCCCCATCGACTTTCCAAAAGTGATAGAACCGAATGTCCTGGTCTGTTTAACACAGCCCGCATACAACAAATTCTCCGGCATTATCCGCCCGGGCGGACTGTTGCTGACGGACGTCCATTACGTCACGATCCAGAGAAAAGTGGACGCCCTTCAGCGGGAGATTTCCATGTATGACACCGTGATGTCCGAAATTGGGAAACCCATTGTATTTAACGTTTGCATGCTCGGCACGCTGGTGGGCCTGACGGATGTTGTCAAGCCGGAATCCGTGATGCAGGTGATTAAAACCCGCATCCCGGAGAGCTTTATCGACATGAACCAAAAAGCCTTCGACCTGGGCTACCAACTGGGGAAAGGACGTACGTAGCGAGTTACGGGTTACGGGTTTAATGAAGCTTATTAATCCCCTTATATGAAAAAGCCTGAGCAGCGCGATTCCATACTTCATCATTGGATATTGTTTATTCGTTATTCAATATTCGTTTTTTATTCTCACCGGATCGACAGAACCTATCCGGGTCCCTCACCGGAAGTGAAGGGAAATATGGATATCGGCATGTAGCTCAGGGCTTCAGCCCTGCTTTTTTCGAAGCATTTTGTAAAATTCGAATCAAATTTCACACAAGATTCAGGCGCAAAAAGTGAATCTCGCAACCCCCAACCCGCAACCCGCCGGCCTTTATGTTCATATCCCTTTTTGCATCCGGAAGTGCCCTTATTGCGATTTCTATTCCATTACCGATCTTTCCTTGGTGCCGGCGTATCTCTCTTCTTTGATAAAAGAGATGCAGATTGTCTCCCCTGGCGATCTGGTGTTTGACACAATCTATATCGGCGGTGGAACGCCATCTGTTTTGACCCCGAAGCAGATTGCCGCTATACTTGAAAATGCTTTTCATACCTTTTCCATGGCAGCAAATGCTGAAATAACCATCGAAGTGAACCCCGGGACCGTCACCCGGAACCAATTGAGAGATTATCAACAGGCCGGCATCCATCGCATCAACATCGGCGCGCAGTCTTTCACCCCCAAAATTCTTGGGTTCCTTAAAAGAATTCATTCCGTAGATGATGCAATCCATGCCATTGCGTATGCGCGCGATGCCGGATTCGAAAACCTCGGAATCGATTTAATCCATGGTGTTCCCGGACAGGATAAGCGCATGTGGCGCCAGGACTTGAAAACCGCCGTCGCTTTTTCGCCGGAACATCTTTCCTGTTACATGCTCTCCTATGAAAAAGGAACGCCCCTGGAACGTGCGTTGAGAAACAAACGCTTTGAGCCAATGGCGGATGAAATGACGGCAAATCTTTTTGAGATGACCCACACCTACCTTGGTGATGCCGGCTATGAGCATTATGAAATATCCAACTTTGCAAGAAAAAATAACCCTGCCGCCGCCTCAAACACATCCCTTTTTCGGTCCAGACACAACCTGAAATACTGGACCTTTGCGCCCTATATCGGTTTGGGGCCTGCCGCGCATTCCTATATCGGACAAATTCGCTCCTGGAATCACGCCGATATCGATTGTTACATCGCCTGTCTCAATGGCAACCAGCTGCCGATACAGAATCAAGAGGTTCTAACAGAAAAACAGCAGATGATGGAAGCCATATACCTGGGGCTGAGAACGGCGGAAGGGATCAATATGGCCTGGTTTAAAAAGAAATTTCAAACCGACTTTGAGGATCTGTTCTCCGATATGTTGCCCGAAATGATATCGCGCAGGTGGGTGATCCTCTCAGAAAACCAATGTGCCTTGACCCTGAAAGGCATGCTGCTTCTCGACAGCATTGCAGCCAGACTGATCAATGAGCTGCCGGATTAGGATAGCTATGGAATTTCAATAAAAAACTCATGTTTTCTGCTTCGATGTTCGCATCAGGGCATGAAAATTTATCAGGTGATGTTTTTTATTTCCGCGCTGTTGCGTGGAAATAAAAAATAGATAGATAATTTATGGCTCCCTGGTGAAGCATCACCAGGGAGCCATAAATTATGTGGAGAGGGTCTTGATTAATACACCCAGATAAAACCTCGCGTGGCTGATGGGTGCTGCCATATTTGAACGGTGGTTCGCAAAGATGCTGCTGGGACCGCTGTTTAGAATAATCCACGGATCGATATCCACGGCATGATGGCAGGATTCTATTGCATGGTGCAGCACCTCCATCCCCCCTTCCCGGGTTACCATGATATTGAAATCTTGCTGAATCGCTTCAAGAATGTTCACCATCGCACTGGCAACTCCCTTGGCATAGAAAAAATAGTTATCGGCCTTGAATGCACTGACGCGGCTCCCATCCGCTTCTTCCTCCTTGACGAGATTCTCATCGCAACTTCCCAACAGGTTTTCATAGGCGGCCAGGAGGGGGATCAAATTGTCCGTGCGTGTGTAAAAAGCCGCTTTGCCTTGTTTGAGGTTGTTGAAATAAATCCTCAATTCCTCCAGCCCGGCTTTATATTTGGTTTCAGCTGCCGGAAACCAGTAGCGGTCCGCCTTGATCATGAACCAGTTCATGGCGTTTTCAAGATTTTTATCAAAAGACGCCGTGCTTCCCGTGCGGGAAATGCGCTCGGCCAGGATAACGGCGCTTCGCCGGGTAACCTCGAGAACACCCAGCTGAAAATTATTCACATTGTCCGTAACATTGATGATATCATTCGGCCGCCAGCCGTACGTGCGATGATTCAGTTCATAATCCAGTGGCTGAATCACTGCATTGACAAATGCCATGCCGATAACCGGGAATGTTTCTTTTTCTGCTGCCGGTCCGCCGTGAGAAGCGGCTGCGGGATCAGTGGGAGCGGCGGGTGTTTTATACGTTTCGATCGCTTTTGCGGTCTTTGAAGGCTGCGCCGTTGTTGCCGGATGAACAGGACTGGTTTCTGGAACCGCTGCATGCCCGGTTAAAGATTCAGCTTCATGAGTCGGCGGATGCACCTGGGGGGGCTGAGTGGTGTGGGGAGCAACCGCCGCTTTTGGGCCCAGGGTTAGGTCCGATGTTTTCGGAGCGGCCTCCCCATGCCCGGCACCTGTTTGAGGCGTTTTGACCGCCGGAGGAGCGGCCTCTTTTGCGGTGGAATAAACCGGCCCGCTCTCTTGTAATGCAATTTTGGACGTTGCCGTATGCGAGATTTCCGGGTTCTCGAAAAATCTGATAGCAAATGCAGCGCCTGCAATCACCACAATGGCAACAGCTATCCATAATAGCATCTGCATTACCGCGAAACTTTTAAATCCAGTACCTTTTCCCTGGTGGCTGTCAGTGTTCTCTCCCATGGTTTTTAAACCCTCATCAATTTTTCTGCCTTAGCTTTCGGGTGTCACCGACCCGAATCGTTATGTTCTTTTTGTCAAAATATTCCATCAACGGAATAACATATTTTCGTGAAGCACCCGTCATATCCTTGAACTGTGGTGTTGCAATCTCCTCGTTCTTCAGAAGATATTCGACCAGTTTCTCCTTGAGACGGGTCAGGGGTTCAACGTGAAAATAAAGATCTTCCTTTGTTTTGATGATGGTGCCTTCATCCACCAGAAGCATCAACACATCCTTTACGCGGGACGCATCCATGTCCAGCGTTTTCACCACCTCCTTGAAATACGGCGGCTGCAATTGGTTGTTGCGATAGATATCGACAATCTTCTTTTTTATTCCGGCCTGATCTTCGCCCAGCGAAACTTTGTGACTGGAGAGTCTCACGCTTTCCCCTTCCTGCACAATGACTCCGTCCTTAATCATATGATTGAATATCATCGTGAAAATTTTTGTATCGGCCGTAGCGGGAAATTTGGATTTGAGCTCTTCCTTGGGCATGCCGGCCTTCAACGGATAGGTCGCGTGATAGTTCTGTAAATAGGAATGCGTATCCGTTTGAAGCATATTAAAACAATTTTGGTGCACAAAAATCCGGTTCTCCTTATCGATCTGGAGAATCTCCTTTCTGGACATGAGCGCCTGAACACTCGTATCCAATTGTTTTGCTGAAAGATTCGATTGGATGGCAAGATCTGAAAATGAAACGCCTTTGATGCCTGAATCATCCACGTGATAGGCTATGATTTTTTCCGGGTCATTTTCCATCAGTCCTTTCAGTCCATCAATTATTTCAGATTTGAAACGTTTGTGTTTTTGGGGAATCGGATTGAGTATCATACCGCCGCCGATTGTTCGCACCGGGGAATAGCTGCGCAAAACATATCGATCCTCCCTTACCACGGCCACCGGTGTACCAAGCCGGACCTGCGCCACGGTATCCTCACCCGGTTTGAGTTCCTCTCTATCCAGCAACATCAGATTTCCCATGATCTCGCTGGTGCCGGTGTGAAATCGAACCAGGCTGCGATTCTTCACGGGCTTTTGATTACTTTTAAGATAATGCAGCGACACATCCACCATAAAACTCGGTTTGAGCGCCCCCGGTGTTGACAGCACCTCACCTCTTTTGACGGAAGCCTTTTCAAGACCTTGAAAGTTGATGGCCGTGCGTAATCCGGCGCCGGCCTCTTCGACGCTTTGCCCATGCACCTGGATGCCCCGCACCTTGGACGATATCATGGATGGATAGATCATGATGCTGTCACCCACCCGAATGTGACCGGACAACAGGGACCCTGTGATGACCGTACCAAAACCCTTCATGGTAAAAACGCGATCAACCGGCAGGCGGAATAGATTGCTCATCGGTCGATTCGGAACCGCGGCAAGTTTATCCAGTTCAGCAATGAAATCGGGTAGGCCTTCCCCCGTAGCCGAGGAAACCGGCACAATCGGCTGACCCTCAAGAAACGTTCCCCGGACAAAAGATTCGATATCTTCCATCACCAGTTCACGCCATTCTTCATCCACCAGATCGGTTTTGGTAAGCGCAATGAGACCATGTTGAATGCCAAGCAACACGCAGATCTCCATGTGTTCCCGTGTTTGCGGCATTACGCCCTCATCCGCAGCAATCACCATGACCACCATATCGATGCCCGTGGCGCCTGCCACCATATTTTTAACAAACTTTTCATGGCCGGGAACATCGACGATACCGATATGCCGACCGCTGGGAAGATCCATGGAGGCAAATCCGAGTTCGATAGTGATCCCCCGGAGTTGTTCTTCCTTGAGCCGGTCCGTGTTGACACCGGTAAGCGCCTTGATAAGGCTCGTCTTGCCGTGATCGATATGGCCGGCAGTGCCGAGAATAATCTGTTTCATTTCTTATTCCGAAAATATTCAGCAACATACGACATGCTGATTAAAAAAATAGCCAATCCCGCAATATAGAGCGGCGCCACTTTCCCGTAAAAAAAGCGCGTCAGGATAACGGCAAAAAATCCCCCCAATATCACCCGCATAATTAAAATATTGAATCGCATGGTATTCCCTGAATGGTTGTAATTCCGTTCGTCATTCCGGCCAGGCAGCAGTTGTCGTCATTTGCAAAAAGGCGTCATTCCGGACGAATCCTGCTCTGCAGAATGAGATCCGTGGTTCGACGGGCTCACCACCCCGAGCAAAGTCGAAAGGGAATTCAGTATTTGTTTATATGCCGACCCGTTTTGGGCGTAAATGGGATTGTATAGTAGAAGGCAGGTACGGTCAATACCAAGTTCTGTATTCTGATTTGTCGCTCCCGGCATATTTTTATGCTTGTAATACATAAAACTATTTGCTAAATGGACTTTCTTTTTGTAATATTTCTTTTTGTGGAATTCGTCTAAGACGAATTCCACAAAAAGAAATTTATGGTGGGTGTAGCTCAGTTGGTAGAGCACCGGGTTGTGGCCCCGGTTGTCGTGGGTTCAAGCCCCATCACTCACCCCACCCTGATTAAAAAAGGCAGCGGCCTGAAGATCGCTGCCTTTTTTGTTTTGGAACATTCGGATTTTCCGACGTTTCCATCCAATCACGCCAGCAAAGATACTGCATTATTTTAGATTGCATCTGAAGTGCGTTCGTATTAATATTACATAGATTCGTCACTATCATTCATACTAAATTTCTGGAGAGTTAGAATGAAATATAAAATCGTTCTTAATAAAACCGGCGAAGGTTACAGTGTTTCATGTCCTGGACTTCCAGGATGTTGGTCGCAGGGAAAAACTGAACTTGAGGCTATTGAAAATATTAAAGATGCTATAGAAGAATATTTAACGGCTGTGTATGATTCAGTTAAAGATGCCGAGGTTAGAGAAGTAGAGATAGCTTTGTAATCATGCCAAAGATTCCTGGAATCAACCATCTTCGTGCTGTTAAGGCCTTGGAAAAAGCTGGCTTCCATATAGTTAGACAGGGGAAAAAACATATTGTAATGTCGGACAGCACAAGATTTCTAACAATTCCCCGCAGTAACCCCGTTAACGCCTATACCATGGGTGGGATCGTTCGTGATGCCGGGCTTTCGGCAGATCAATTCCAAAAACTGTTATAACCTCAATTGGATCAACCTGATTCTTTCCAATCCCCTTATCTAAAAAATTTCGACTGCATCGAACATATTTTTGTGCAATGCTATTGGGCATATTTTTGTGCATCGACGCACATTTTTCGTCCGAATAATTTGCATTGATGCACAATTATGGGCATTTTAATTAGACAATTTTTGCCCCTAAGCTAATAAAATATAAATAAATATTGCTTATGGGCAAAAATCATTGAAATGAAAACATAAATTCCGAATTGGCAAAACCCAAATTACCTTGCAATTTGATACAGAATCCAGTACCAAATGTCTTTCGATCAACTTTATCTGCGCCCGTAGCTCAGCTGGATAGAGCGCCGGACTTCGAATCCGTAGGCCGCCCGTTCGAATCGGGCCGGGCGTACCAATTAAATAGAGGCAGGTGACGGCTTTAAAGAGCCGTTACTTGCTTTTTTTGTTATTTCCGATATGAACTTGGCAGGTTTCGGCCGCCTTCTGTTGCACATCACCTTTTCTTATATAGTAGCCATCTTATCATTGCTTGAAGTATTGATTTGTGATAAAAACTCAGTGAGATGAGAATGTTATGCCAATCTCGGAAATGATATTATGGAACCGCTTGTCATGATGCGCAGAGGGAAAATTCAGGATTTGGATCGATCTTTTGATTTGCAGTTTTGGCAAAAACAAGCGCCTCAAACCCGTTTTGATGCCGCTTGGGAATTGATCGTTCATGCCTGGCGTGTGAAAGGACATGATGTTCGTCAACTCCGACTTCAGCGATCTGTTGAGGCTTTTCAACACCAACAACGTTGAATACCTGGTGATCGGCGGCTATGCGTTGATCCAGTATGCAGAGCCCCGATACACGAAAGACCTCGATCTTTGGATCAGCACCGGCCCGGAAAACGCTACGGCGGTGTATCGATCTCTTAAAGAATTTGGCGCCCCTCTGGAAGGTTTGACCCAACATGACTTTGCCGAAGATGGTTTTTTTTATCAAATGGGAGTGCCTCCGGTGCGTGTTGACATCCTTATGGGGATTCCCGGATTACAGTTTCAAAAAGCATGGGGCAGGCGTGAAACGGTTTGGTTTGATGATCTCCCTGTCTTCTTCATTTCACGTCAAGATTTGATAATGGCCAAGCGTGCCTCCGGACGCCCGCAAGACCTGCTTGATGCCGATCTGTTGTCTCAATCCACGGATCCATAATTTCTTTTTTCACCCTATGCACCGTCGCTTGCATTGTGCCCAAATTGTGCCCGTCAAGGTCAAATAGAAGATCCTGCTGAACGAAAATCTATGATCAATTCCCTGTTGGATCAAGCGGATGATGAACAATTAAAACTCGCCTAGGATGGTGATTTGGGTGATATTTTGGATTCCATTGACCGGATAATTTATACGGCATTAGATGGTATCACCACTCTTGAACAGGTCTCAAGGGTGGGAATGAGTAGGAGGAATGCGTAACGTCGCTCTTCAGTGGATGCGGTTTTTGCGATCCGCTGAAAGAGCTTGTTCGAGATTTATTACCGCCCT
>CAYTAQ010000020.1:0-35215 GCA_964435695.1 uncultured Desulfobacterales bacterium
TATATTATAGTGAGCTCACGGATTTTAGGTGCTCTTGAACGTGCCTTATCTCCAACATCTGTGTACCGGCTGGGAATTGCAGATACCTGGCATGTACATGCTTCGGACATAATTTTGGAAGAGTTGTGTTTTAAGGATATCAAAGGATCTATTATGCTTCACTTAAATTCCATCTGAACGTTTACTTAATGGAACCTTTACATCCTGGCCTGACTTAATTTTTGATTTTTCAGAAGCTTTCACTGAAGCAACACCTTTTTTGCTAAGCAATTAAATTTGAAATTTCATTATTAAAAGCAATAAAAGGGAGGTAACGATATGAGCAAAACATCGAAAAAAATTCTAATAGCTATCCCTGCAATCATTATTTTGGCGTTAATTTCCTCTTATTTTTTATTCCCGGGAACTGTTTATAAAATACTTAGAAACTCAGAAAGAAGTTCGGCCGGTCTTGAACAAAAAAGTATAAATGTTGGCAAGTTGCACTTTGAATATTTAGAAGGTGGCAAAGGGGAAGTGCTTGTGTTGTTGCACGGTTTTGGAGGGAATAAAGACAACTGGACCCGGGTAGCAAAGTACCTCACACCTCATTTCAGGGTAATTGCCCCAGACATCCCAGGATTTGGCGAAAGCACAAGTGATATGGATGCGAAATATTCATATGACGTCCAAGCTAACCGATTACATGAATTTATAAAATGGCAAACGCAAAAAACGTAATCATGAAAAATGTCGGTCATGTACCAATGCTGGAAAAACCAGAAGAATCAGCTAACATTTATTTGAGTTTTCTCGGGAAAAAAGAATCTTAAGTTTGATCGCTTTTGACGGATTTTCCTTTTTTTTGCATTTGATGACGATATTCCCACCGCTCAAACCATGAAATACATAATTGCTTGGGGGAGGGTTATCTCTGCATGATGAGCTGTTCTCTCAATTCAATGTAAAAGCGATCCCCGGTAGTATGATGGGACAGGAGGGTATGTGGTTTCGGCAAGGGCTTATTGCCCCCTCGGATCTGCAGGGAATGAAAATTCGATGTTTGGGTTACCTACCAAGAGATATATGATTTTGTTGCGGATAAGACGGAAGGCGTTCCGTACTATGCCAAGAGATTGCATGGGGGCAGGATGCAGACACCGACCATGAATGCTTTCAATCGAGATGCCGTGTTTAATGTATGTCTTGGCAGTGATCCTTATTTTATCAATAGCAGGAATTCTTCTTTCCTGATTAATCCAATCGTTTTTTGTCCATATACCGACGAATAAAGCGGAAAAGTACCGGTGCTACTAAACTGGCAAAGGTAATCAACCAAAGGGTTATGGAAATGGGCGATTCGTAAAAGGTAGAAAAATCTCCGGAACTATAGGTTAATGCTCGTCTAAAGTTAACCTCTATCAGGCCGCCAAGCACCAGCCCCAAAACAAGCGGAGCTATGGGAAAGCCTGTTTTACGCATAATAAAGCCAACCACACCAAATATAAGCATAAGCAGAAGGTCAAACTCACTTCCATTAATGACATATACACCGACAACACTCAGTATAGCGATTAAGGGCATGAGTATCCACCGTGGTGTTTGTAATATCTTGGCAAGCAGGCGCACCAGGGGAAGATTGAGGAAGATCAATACCAAATTGCCGATAAACATGGAAGCTGCGACTCCCCAGAAGATTTCGGGGCTGTCTACCAGCATGGTTGGCCCCGGCCTTACTCCTAGCGTGATAAGGGCCCCAAGCATGATAGCGGTGGTTTCACTTCCGGGCACACCCAGTACCAGCAAGGGGATAAAAGAACCCACGGCAGAAGAGTTGTTGGCTGATTCGGGCGCGGCAACGCCACGCAGGTCACCTTTGCCGAATTTGCCTTTATCACCGGCCATTTTTTTTTCGGTGTTATATGCCAGAAAACTGGCAATTGTGGCCCCTGCACCGGGCAATACCCCAACAAAAAAACCAGTGACACAACTGCGCAGAATACCTGCAATCGATTCCTTAAGTTCTTTATAGGTCAGGAGAACCCTATCAAGAGGAATAATTTTTCCGGCGGCATCATTGGTTTTTTCAGACAGAAACAATAAAAGCTCTCCCACCGCAAAAACACCAATAACGACAACAATAAAATCAATACCATCGTCCAGTTCACGTATGCCGAATGTGAAGCGCTGGGTCCCCCCAAAACTCAATTCATCAATGCCGACCGTTGCAATAGCCAATCCTAGAAAGGCAGAAAACATCGCCTTAATAAAGCTGCCTTCCGAAAAGCTGGTTAGGGCGGTAAAGGCACAGATCATCAATACAAAATATTCGGCCGGACCAAAGTCAATCGCCAATTTTGCCAGAATTGGTGCAAGAAAGATAAGCAAAAAAATAGATAATGTTCCTCCGATAAATGAAGCTACGGCGCTCATAGCCAAAGCGGGTCCGGCCCTGCCTTGTTTTGCCAGAGGATAACCGTCAATACAGGTTACTGCTGCAGAAGACGTCCCCGGCACATTTATCAATATACTGGATATCGAGTTGCCATACTGGGAGCCGTAAAAGACACCGGCAAAGAAAATCAGGGCTGATGAGGCCGGCAGATCAAACTGGAGTATAATGGGAAAAAGAATCGCAATTGCATTGATAGGCCCGATACCCGGCAGCATACCGATGACTGTTCCTAAAAAACAACCGATAACAACCAATAAAAGATTCGTGCCGGTTAAGGCAACGGAAAAACCCTGGAGTAAAAGATCAAACATACCAACCCATTTAGTTTAAAAATTCAGTATACCTGGCGGCAAATTGAGTTCCAATATCCGGTCAAAAATAATATAAAAGCTAATGGCCACTGTAACAGACACCGGGACTATCCATTTTCCCTTTGCGCCAAACCCCCACATGCATACGGCCATCAGGAGACTGGCTGAGATCAAAAATCCGACATAGCTTAGAAATAGGCTATAAAATAAAATTGCCCCTATCAGTAAACCAATTTTCAGCCATTGCCTGTCTTTCGGCCAGGAAGTTGTGTGCCGAGACGGCAAAAAAAACAGAAGCACAGATAAAATAATCATTGCTACAGAGAGAATAAAAGGAAAATATTTTTCTCTTGTAGGATCAAAATTCGCTTCTAATGAAACAGTGAAATAACAATAAGCCATGCTGAATAACAGCATGGCTATTGCATATTTTTTGTCAGGAAGAAATTTCATAAACCGACTATTTAATAATACCTAGTTCTTTGGAGATTTCTGCGACATTTACAATTTGTTGGGTAACAAAGGCATCAAAATCCTTGCCAAAAGATGTGAATTCGGCAAGTCCGTTTTGATCTCGTAATTCTGCCCACTCTTTTGAGTTCGCCACAGCCTTTACGGCTTCAACCCAACTGTTGTAAGTCTCATCAGAAATACCGGCAGGCACATAGAATCCGCGCCAGTTGCCCCCGATAACATCATATCCCAGTTCTTTTGCAGTTTGAGTGTCTCCCAAAACAGGAATGCGATTATTTGAAAGCACAGCCAAAACACGAACTTCCCCTGCTTCAAGCTGCCCCAGGACTTCCGATGTATCCCCTGTAAAAGCTGCTGCCCGGCCACTTATAACCTCCAGCAATGCTTTGCCGCCATTGTCAAAAGCAATGTAGTTAATTTTTTTCAGATCTGTAATTCCCGCTGCTTTTGCGACAAGCAACACTTTTACATGGTCCCAACCACCTGCTGAGCTACCACCCACGATGGGTGTTTTTTCGGGATTATTTTTTAAACTTGCCAATAGGTCATTCAGCGTTTTGAAGGGTGAATTTTTGCCCACAACAATTACGCCATAATCCATGCCAAGGGCGCCAACCCATTTTACATCATTGGCACTGTAGTCACCATATACTTTTTGTGCCAATCGTGTGGCTGTTGCGGCGCTTGCTGCAACAATCAGCTTTTCATCATCATTCCGTTTGGTAACCACATAGGCAAACGCTATTCCACCGCCGGAACCGGACATGTTAACCACTTTGATACCGCCCTCAACACCGCCAACCTTCGGCATCAACTGCGCTACCGGAACGCGACAGGTAAAGTCCCAGCCACCTCCGGCACCTGACGGAGCAATACACTCTACATTTTCAAGTTTTTTCTGCCCAGCCAGCGCCGGGCCAATGCCGACAATGCCGAGTGCAATGACAGTAATTAACAGAGATAAATATAATTTTTTCATAACATCTCCTTTTCATTAATGTTTGACAACAAATATTCGTACCCTATAACCAAAATTGAACTATACTTCAGATAACAATATAATAGGGAGATTAATTTTGTCTAAGGTATGGTATCCTTTTTGTCAAGGAAAAAAAAGAGTTATGTCCTGTATCCAGGTTTTGTGGGAAATGAAATAATTATAAAAAATAATTATAAATGATTACCCTATGTCTACCCTTTTTGTGCCGACAGCATGCACAACATACTGTTATAATCTCTTCCACAATCCAGATCTGAGATGATCTTAGAACCACAACATGATGGGGTGCCTCTTTTAAAAGGTTTAGCAGATGGCTGGCCTTGGATCGCTTAAACACAACCTTGTGATACCATCATCCGATCGGGTCGCCATGAATCTGTGATATATCATGCCTACCGCTCGCAAATGTATCCTCTCAAAACCGGTGATACTGGCATGTACATGCTACGGAAAAATTATTAACGGAGTTGTGTTTTTAGGATATCATAGGATCAAATCAATTTTGATGGATTTCCACTTTTTTTGCATTTTTGTCAGAAATGCGCTATCCCTTTAATCGCCTGATAGTTGGTTTTCTGCCCAACGAAAAAAACAAACCAGTGAGGCTAGATACCCAAGGATTGATTTCTTTGAAGATGATAATCCATACTGCTATTAAAATGCTTTTATTGGGCGCGCTCATGTCATGTACCCAGCCGGCAGATAGTCATTTAAATATCATCAAACAACAGATCGTTAATGATTATAATGAGATGGAATCGGCAATTCGCGATTCACTTGAAAAGCAAGATAATAAAAACCATCTTGGCAATGTCATACAAGCGTTTATTGAACGACGACCTGCCATAAGATCGAAGGGTGGTTGCACTGTGGCGGTGTTGGATCCCAATATGCGCTTTATTGCAGGCCGATATCTTGGAACGCAGGATGCTGAAATAAAAATTATTGATACAGCATTGAAAAATTACCAGTATCTGAAAGAAAGTTTCAAGGGGCTTGAAAAGGGGCGTATGACGCAAAATATACTATACTATAAAAATGATAAAATCTATGTCGTTGCCAAAGCGGTCCAACAGGGACAAGCACTTTTAGGATATCTGTTTTTTGCCTACAATGAGGAACGGGTTAATAAAGACTGGAAAATCAGTGACGAGCAGTTTATGAAAATTGATTTTCGCAGATTTACATAACCAGCAACTCGCAACCCGCGATTCGCAGACCCGCAACCCATATCTGCCCCCGGCAAAGCCAACGAACCCAGCAAACCCGATAAACGCAGCGAACAAAGATCTATGTCAGGCGTTCGATGAGGTCACAGAAAAGACGGACGCCAAAGCCGGTACCGCCGGCATCACAATAGCCATGGCCCTTTTTGATAGAGGCCGGACCTGCGATATCGACGTGGGCCCAGCGTGTATCGCCCACGAATTCCGACAGAAAAAGCGCGGCTGTGATGGCACCGCCCCAGCGGGA
The DNA here is from genome assembly GCA_964435695.1 of uncultured Desulfobacterales bacterium. GTDB lineage: Bacteria > Desulfobacterota > Desulfobacteria > Desulfobacterales > B30-G6 > CAYTAQ01. Next base: position 5,693 of record CAYTAQ010000020.1, read on the forward strand.
GCTGCTCATGTTGCTGATATCCGCCGTGTCGCTCTTGAGAAGTTCCTTGTAATCATCGGGCAGGGGCATCCGCCAGAGACGTTCGCCGGTTTCCTTGCCGGATTGCATGACAATATCGGCCAGCTCATCATCCGATGTGAACAGCCCGGCGATCTTTTCGCCAAGAGCTACCACGCAGGCTCCGGTGAGGGTTGCGATGTCGATCATGATTTCCGGCCGATATTTTTTCTGCGCATAAGACATGGCGTCGATGAGTATCAGCCGCCCTTCTGCATCGGTATTGCCGATTTCAATGGTTTTGCCGTCATGACTTTTAATAATGTCGCCCGGTCGCGTGGCTGTGCCCGACGGCATGTTTTCGACGATGGGGATCACGCCGATGACCCTTATTTTGGGTTTCAGTTTGGATAAGGTAATGAGGGTTGCCGCAACGGCGGCAGCACCGGACATGTCGGTTTTCATATCCTCGAGAGACCCGCTCGGTTTCAAATTGATGCCGCCGGAGTCGAAGGTGACGCCTTTTCCCACCAGCGCAATGGTTTTTTGGGCGCCTTTAGGCGCATGCTCAAGCAAAACCAGCCGCGGTTTATTTTGACTGCCGGCACCCACGGCCAGAATGGCGCCGAATTTTCCCTGTTTGAGTGCTTTCTCATCCAGTACGGTTGTTTTTAATTTTGCTTTCTTTGCCAGGGAGACGATGGCCCGGCTGAATTGATCCGGTTTTTTGTCGTTGGACGGCGTGCTGACCCAGTCTCTCGCGATGATCGTTCCCGCACACATAGCCATGACCCGATGCGTTAATTTTGCATTTGCTTTTACCGTATCCGGATCAACCGAGAGAATAATATGTTTCAGGGGTTTTAACTTTTTTTCTTTTTTGTATTTATCAAAGACATGGTTTCCAAGGCATGCACCCTCCAGCATCGCCTTTATGGCGCCGGCGGAATCTACGGGCAGGTTTTCATTGACCGGCACGGCAATCACCATGTCGGAAAGATTCTTTTTGATGCCGGTTTTGACGGCTTTTCCGGCAAAGGAACGCAATTTTTCAGCGTCCAGCTTTTCACGTTTGCCGACACCCAAAAAAATAATCCGCTCGGTCTTTGTGCCCGGCAGGTTGTAGAGGATGAGTTCTTCATCTTTTTTCCCGCTGAATTCCTTTAGTTTTTTTGCCTTTGCGGCAAGGGATGCCACCGAACCCTTGTGGATATCGGCATCCTCACACACCGGAATTGCCAAGGTGGCTATAGGGGATTTTTGGGTATCAATCGATCGGAGTTCTATCATGTTTAACCTCATAATGCCAAAATATCGTTAATGGAAAAGGGACGACATTCGCCGTGTCCCGGACAGATAGCCTTGATTCCGCTGAGCTGTTTGATGCGTTCCAAGGAGTTTCGCTGGTCGTTTTTGTTCGTCAAAAAGGTGTTGGCTTTTAGCCTGTTATGGAGAACGATGATGAAGTCGCCCGAAATGAACTGGCCGCCTTCCGGGTCAAAAAATGAAACTTCATCGGGCATGTGGCCCGGCGTATGGATGGATAAAAATCCCGGCAGCATTTCCTGGTTGCTGCTGAAAAATCTGACGCGGTCTTCCGGGAAACCTCTTTTAAAGGGGGTCCCAGGCAGGAGGCCGTGAAACAGATCACCGGCTTTTGGGAAATAGCGGTATTCTCGCATACAGGGCAGTAAAATTTCCCTGATATCTTTCATCCCGGGCATGGCGACAACCGATTGGCCGGCAACATAGGGTTTTGCGTTTTCGTGAAACCAGATATCGCAGTTTCCGATGTGGTTTTTCAATAGGGACCATGCCGAAATATGGTCCACATGAAAATGGGTGCAGACAACCCGTTTCAAAGGAGGGAATGCCGATAAGGCCCGGATCAGGCCGTCCGCATCCGACGGCATACCGCAGTCGACCATATAGGTTGCATCGAATTCTGGATCCACCAGAAGGTACATATTGCTGGTTTTACCCCGGTACTGATAGAGCGACCGGTTATTGTTGAGTTGTGCGACGAGTTTAAGCATCATAAATAAATTTTCCTCAATAAATGAAAGTGCTTGCAATAATACGCGCTTTTAAAAGATATGTAAATGGTGTAATACAATCAGGAAAATTTATATCATGTTCTCGAAGGGAGTTATCCATGGAGTGCCGCAAGGAAAAAAATTTGTCATCGTGTAACTGCAGCTATGAACCATGCCAGCGAAAAGGCATTTGTTGTGAATGCATCAGCTATCATTTAAGGATGCGCGAACTTCCCGCATGCTGTTTTACAGATACAGCTGAACGGACATACGATCGATCCTTTGAGCATTTTGCCCGTTTGGTTAGGTCCGGGAAGCTTTAAGCCGACTGGTATATCCGGGCTAAAGCCTGGCCATGATTTCTCTGATTTCCTGTTTGGCCGAAGAAGCTGTATCGAATGGCGCAATACCATTGAGATCGGCTTCTATCAGGGCATCATCATAGGACAACGATCCGATGTATTCGAAACCGGCCAGGTGTTTTTTCAGGAAATCCTCATCTTTCTGGCCGCGGATTTTGCTTCCCACCACGACAATATGCTTCAGACCGATTTCATCCGCCAGCTTTTTGATATGACCGGCGGTATCGATGCTGCGGCGCCCGGGTTCCACCACCACCACCAGCTTGTCTACGGATTGGGCGGTTCCCCTTCCCAGATGTTCGATCCCTGCTTCCATATCCATCACCACCACTTCATCCCGTGCCAGGACGATGTGGGTGACCAGCGCTTTCAGAAGGGTGCTTTCCGGGCATATGCAGCCGGCACCCCCCTTTTTGACGCCGCCAAGGCGCATCAGTTTGATGTTCTCAAATTTTGCTGAAAGGGCGTCCGGCAGATCATCCACTTTGGGGTTCAGTTTAAAGAAACCGCCGATAGTTCCCGGCTTTGTTTCCGTTCTTTCAAAGATCAGGTCTTTCATCTCGGCTATGGGAGTTATATTTTCAGCATCGGCGATGCCGACGGCGGAGGCGAGATTTGCATCCGGGTCTGCATCGATGGCCAGTACGTGCTTTCCGTCTTCATTCAGCGTGCGTATCAGAAGCGCCGAAAATGTTGTCTTGCCCACGCCGCCTTTTCCGCTTACGGCAATTTTCATGTGACATTCCTTTCGATTATAATTATTTGAACAATATAATACAGCGATCAGTCTTGGCAAGCCATTCCACAGAAAACGGCAATTCCGTTAGCAAAGAATGCAACTACCATATGTTGTTATGATTTTATTCTTGACACACAAGATATATCCATATAAAGTTCATAAAATCGGTATATTGCGCACATATAAATGAAATGAATACGGACGGTTCAGTTGAGCGCTCGCTAAATGGTCGGTGTTGAGCGATAAATTGAAAAAACGTTAGCTAAAGACCAGCCCGTATATATCCAGCCATTTAAAATGATACGTAAAATAACTATTATTAACACCGTCGTACATAACAGGGAACTGTTTTTTATCCATTACGGAGGGACAGGAGAGGATCATATTCTTTATCGAACATCTCTGGATACGTTCCTGGCTGATGGTTTCGACAAACAGGTAATCCCTCAATCCATCAGGAAAAAAGAAAACAGGCTGCTGATCGTTCCGGACTTTTGGATCGAGGGTGCGACCTATCAGTTTCAGTCAAGAAAGCGATCCATGGTGGACGCATTTGTTGGACGCAAACTGAAAACGGAACATCCGGACCTTCCGGATATCCATTTGTTTTCTGCGGCTGTATTTTCAAAAAAAAGGGAAAAGGATAACGACATCCATGTCTCTTGCCTGGGGGAGCCGGAATTTTATCGACTTTTCAACAGGCTCAATGAGACGGGGTTCGCCCCCCAGCGAATTACGACGTCTGCTTTTATCTGGGAGGCAAAACTCGGACATCTCCTGGCGGACTTTCAGGATACCGGCGTGGGGTTTGTTGCGGCGATCGGCAAAATTTCATTTTTATATTTCTATCATAAAGGGCGTTTCCTTTTTTCGAGGGATATCGTGGTCCCTGAAAGCGCAGTGGACGAAGCAGAAGGATTTGACGCCCTGGTCTTTGAGGTCAACCAATCCATCTACCTCTTTTCACAAAAGACCAAATCCGATGTAACATATCTCATTGTCTATGATCAGGATGAAGCAGTTGCAGCCACTTTAGCGGAAAGACTCGGCAGAGATGTAATCGATTTCAGGAAACTGGAAGGGGATGCCTATCAGAAAAAAAAGCCCGTGAGCGAATTTGGACCGGCAGGTGCTTTCAGCGAAAAAGACGTATCTCCCCAAAACGAATTTCATTATGTGTCCCATAAAATATGGCAAACAGCCCGCGACTGGAGACCGGTTCAAGTGACGGGGATCGCGGTGGGCCTGCTGCTGTTTCTCATACTGGGAGCAGGGTATTTTTATCTCTTCAAGGTGTCGCAGATGGAGCAGGTACCGGTGAGCCAAGCCGGAAACATCGGGGGGAAGGCGCCCCGAATGATTCTCTCGGAATACAATGATGCTGTCAATTATCTGCTTCAGGAACAGCAGCGGTTGTCCACTAGAACCACCTTGATGTATTTGGCAGAGGCATTGCCGGAAAATGTAGAATTGGCGGATGCGACCATCACAGTGGCCCCCAGCAGCGAAGTCGTGTTGAAATGCACGGTAGGTGCCACGAATACGGATGATTTTAAATATACGCTTGGTAAACTTTTAGGAAATCTGAAACTTCGTTTCGAAGGCGTCAAGCAGGTGAACCTGAAGGATATCGAAATTCAGGCTGTCGAAGCAAAAGGTGAAAATTTTCAGGTGTACACAATAGCCTTCAAGTTTAATCTGCCATGAAGATAAATTTAAAAAAAATGTGGGTCGTTATTCTGATTATCTGGGGTGGTTCCTTTATCCTGACATACCTGAATATGGCCATGGTCCAGAAGATAAAGATACAGCAGCAGGAAGCGGAAGCCGTCATCATGGACGGCAAATATGTAAAGGACAACTTCGATAAAATCAGCCGGGTATTCGAAAAAAGAGCTATGCTGGAACAGCCTGTAGAATCCGTAAAGCTGAGCCTGATAGATATTGAAAATCAGCTAAGGAGCCTTGGTTTGCAGCAGGGATTAACGAAAATTGTTTTTTCGAATAAACGAGAGGAATCCGGTGAGACGCCATTGGATGTTTTTATGAGCTGTGAAGGCAAATCAGAGGGAATGCTTAATTTGATCGGGACCATTGAAAAAGAATATCCATTCCTTCCGGTGACGGCAGTCGACCTGAAGAAAAACCAGGATGGATTAAGTTATCGATTTCAAGTAATCATGGCGTATCGAATTAAACTAATCGTATGAAAGACCGGATGTAAATGGTACTGACACCAGGTATAAAGCGATTGATGATGGGCGGCTGGGTGCTGGCTGCATTGTTGATTTTCGCTTATAATGCCCAGCTGGCTTTAACGGTTCTGGAAACGCCGCTGCCCGCTCATTCGAGGGAAGCTAAGCTGGCGATGCAGAAAGCGCGGCAGCTGGAGAGACAATCCGCCGAGAAGAAAGCTCAGGAGGAGGATAAGGACTTCAGCATTCAAAAAATTGTTGCAACCCTTGACCGGGGCCTGACAAAAATCAAGCAGGAGGTATCTCTGCTCAAACAGCCTGTTAAAATCAAAAAATTAAAAGGTGATAAAGAAGTCGTTAAAACCGCTAAAAAGGAGGAACCCATTATCCTGCCTGTTTTGACGGGCATTGTTCAGGTATTTAATGCTGAAGGAAAGGGGAAGCTGCTTGCGGCTATGGATGGCCAAATCTACCGGGAAAATGAATTTGTGAAAGCCTTTCGCATTATGCAGATAACCGACAATGGTGTGACCCTTGCGAAGGGGGACAGAACCTGGCAGATCAAAGCACCCATCGTCAATTTTTCGATCAGTCAATAAAAGCGCCGGCAGAGGCATGGGTTTGAAAAGACATTACATCATTCTTAAAATTTGGAACGCTCACTTTAGGTAAAACTTAAGCGCGTATCGTTGGAGGAAACATGCCAAATTGGCAGCATACATGTGTTTTTGTTATCGTAACAAGCTGTATTGTTTTCTTTTTTGGCGGATGTGCCTACACGCCCAGAAACGTTGGAAACGATGAACTCAATGACGTTGCACCCAAAGAGATAATAGAGCGGGAGAAACAAACACTTCCCCCGGGCCCACCGGACATCAGCGAGAAAATGGCCCCCGTTACGCTGGATGCAAAGAAGGATACCCGGATCTACTCGATGGTATTCAGCAATGCCCCGCTGGCCGAAGTTGTCAAAGCCCTTATCAAGGACTCGGGTCTGAATGTATCCATAGAATCGGAAATCGACCTGGCGAAACCGATTACGGTACAGATGGAAACAGTGACCTTTGAAGAAGCCCTCGACATGGTCGTCGTCAGGGGTGCGGGCTATGCCTGGCAGCTCGATGGAGACAATCTGTTTTTGCAGAAGTTTCAGGAACGGATCTACAAATTCGATTATCTGGACATTCCCGGGGAGACCGACATAGAGGTGGGGGGGGATATGCTGGCTTCCGGGGTAGAGAGTGCGGGCGTCAGTGGAAAATATCAGGTGAAGGGAGCCAGAACAAAGGAATTCACGGATGTCTGGAAAAGCATCGAAGAGTCTCTCAAAGAGCTGAAATCCGAAGACGGTGCGTTGCGGATCAATCGAAACTCAGGCATCATTTATATGGCGGACACACCCAAACGGATTGCTTCCATGGTTTTGTTTCTGGATTCTTTGATGGAATCCTTGCACCGCCAGGTCTTTATCGAGGCAAAGATACTGGAGGTGAGCCTTAGCGAAAATAATCAGTACGGTATCGACTGGACAAAACTCGATATCGGTTTTACCAGCGATTCAGGGATTTTTCCGGATCAATTCGGATTGAGCTTCAACAGCGGCGGCACCATTGTTTTGGACAATGTTACCCGTTTTGGTGCGGTTTTAGACTATCTGCAGAAACAAGGGGATGTCACGGTGGTATCCAACCCCCATCTGACCGTGATGAACGGGCAGTCGGCGCTGATGACCGTCGGATATCAGTTTCCCTATGGCGACGTTGACGGGGTGGACAGGGACGCCGATACCGGTGTCGTAACCTACGGCGTTTCCATCAAACGGGCCATTCTTGGGCTTCAGTTGGGCATTACCCCTCATATATCCCATGATGGCATGGTTACGTTGAATATCGTGCCGACCATAACAAGAATCCAAGGATCAGAGAGGGTCGAGATTCCAACATCGGGCACCACCACCAACAGCATTACCAATCCGATCATCGACCTCCAGGAGCTTTCAACCACTGTCAGGGTCAGAGAAGGAAATTCGGTTGTACTGGCGGGGCTCATCAGCCAGATTCGGCAGGCCAGCCATGAGGGATTGCCATGGCTCAGCCAGATACCCATCCTCAAATATTTTTTTAAGCATATCGAAGAAAAGAATGAAAACCGGGAACTGGTCATATTTATCACGCCACATGTGCGCAAGGAGGGATAGTCGACTTTGGCGGCAAATCAGCTATGCTTGCGTTTTATTATTAGGTGTGATATGAAATAGATAATAATTACAGTCTACTGTAAAAGAAATGAAGTTGTAATAGGTCTTGAAACATCTAGATGAAAGGAATAAGGGAAAAATGGAAAAAATGAGAAGCAGGATACGGAATCAAAAGGGTTTTACGTTGGTGGAAATAGCGATCGTGATGGTGATCATCGGTCTTTTGATCGGCGGTGTCCTCAAAGGGCAGGAGATGATCAAGAATGCCAAGATCAAGCGCGTGATCAAGACCTCGGATGAGATGCGGGCGGCCATTTACACCTACCAGGACCGTTTCGGCTATCTCCCGGGCGATGATCCTCAAGCCACCGTACACACCGGCGTTGCGGTGACCAATGGCAATGGCAACGGGCTGATCGATCTTGCAACTGAAAATAACCAGCTTTTTGTACACCTGGCCGCCGTGGGCCTTATTTCCGGTTCTGCTACCACATATGCAGCCAACTATCCTACCCACCCGTTCGGGGGGACCTATTACGTGGATTATGCCACCGTAAGCGGGAAAGCTTCCAACTGGATCTTATATTTGGCGATGCCATCGGACGTGGCTCTGGCTATGGATACAAGCCTGGACGACGGCGTGAACACGACGGGATCTATCAGAGCAAGCGCTGCGTATACCGTAACAGTACCGATAACCGTTTATGTCGATCTGTAAGCAGATATCTTGCATGGTCGGTTGACGTTCTTTGCCGGGATCTTCGAACAGCATCTTGAAAACCAGGCAGATTCAGGGCAAACTGATTCGTTCGGGTAGGTAACCGGCTGATCGACCGAAGTCTTCTTCGGGTTGTCGACCGCTGGGACCGTCAACCTCTGAATGATGAAAACCGGCATCGGTACAGCCTTATAATTTTCATCCAGACAACCTGGAAGGCCCGTATTGCCAGCAACGAATAACAGAGGATTTACGATCATAGAGGTGGCCATCGTCATGGTGATCATCGGATTGCTGGTGGGATTTGGCGCGACCCTGGTGGGGCCCTTGACGGAACGGTCCAAGCGCATGGCCACCACCGAAATTATCATGGGGGCGCTTGAATCGATTGTGGGATTCGCAGCGGCTGAAAAACGATTGCCCCAATGGGGAGACAACACCGCAGACACCACCCTGGACGAGTTCTGTGAGGTCGTGAGCAAACGAAAAGATAGCGCTTCAATACCCTTATACTATTTTTTCGATACCCGCCTGACAACGTCGGATAGCGTGTGCGGCCGCAAAACCACTGCGTTGACGGTCTGCCGGGACATCGCCTGCAGCGATCGCATCCCCAACATTGCCTTTGCCGTGATCAGCGGGGCCATGGACTACAATCCCCAGACCGGTATCGTAACGGCCGGCTGCCCGGCCGGTCAGACATGTATCGGGGTCTATGAACCGGGTACGGCCAATATCGACAACTGCACCAGTACCACCAACTGCCCCAACTTCGATGGTGCGGTTGCCAGGATCAACAGGCCCGAAGCCTATGACGATATCGTCGAATATGTCACCCTTAATGAGTTGAGGACCAAAACAGACTGTCAGGGCCCACAACTTAAGGTACTTAACAATGAGCTTCCGCCAGGAAGCATGTCCAGCCCTTATTCCGCAATGATATATGTGGTGGGAGGGATCCCCTTTTCCACCGGCGGCGATTTCAAGTGGTGCGTGGAAATCGGAAATCGGGATGCTTCAGACGGCGTTCCCGGAGGCCTTTCCATCACCCCAAATTTCGTGAGATATCCGGACGATGCAACACCGACATTTTGTTCTGATCAGCCCGAAACCGCCTGGTCATCTACTCAAGCTGACGATCTCACGATAAGCCGCGCATCCGCTTTGACGGAAACCGGCAGTTTTCTTTTTACGGTGTTTGTGCGGGACGACAGCCACACGGGAAACGATGCTGCCTGTAATTCTGCAAATAATCTGGACAACTGTATCAGCAAATCGTTTGTTCTGACCATAAATCCATAGCCGGGATAAACCGGGGGGAAAAAATCTTTTATCACGAAAGGAAGAAATCACGAAAAAGATCAAAAAAATTTCGTGTTTTTAAGGTTTCGTGTTTTCGTGATTGATTTTGCTTTTTGCCATAACAAAACGAACATTACAATCAAGCGATAACCGAACCTTATGAAACGAACATCCCACCAGGGTTTTGCACTCTTGCCCCTCATATTATCCGTTATGCTCATCGTTGGGCTCATGGGTTTCGGTTTGAGTGTTATCGGGCCAAAGGTCAGAAGGGCAAAGCTTCATCAGACATCTGAAGTTCTTGACGCCGGTGTTCAATCCATCATCAACTGGTCTATCCAAAACGGGAAACTCCCCATTTGGGGAGATAACAGCCCGGATACCACCATTGATGAATTCTGTGAGATCGTTAATAATACGAATGATGCCTGGAAGAAACCGTTCATTTATATTTATGACAACAATCTGACAGATCCAGTTACCGGCGGTGTCTGCGGCCGGCGAACCACATCGATTCAAGCGGGAACGCAGCCGGATGTGGCCTTCCTGATCGTGAGCGGGGGAGCCGATTATTCGGTTACCTCAATCCCGAATATTTCGGGCGCCTATAGTGGTAATGTAAGTATTGCGGCAGAAGATATCGTTAGGACCGTAGGCCTTGATCAGCTTAAAATTCAGGCGAATTGTTACAGCTTAATGGGCGGGCGCCTGACGATTTTGAACAACGAGCTGCCGAATGCCTGCGTGGGACAGCCATATACGGCCAACATTTTTGCCGAAGGCGGAGTTCCTTCCACTGCCAGCCCCTATTACGCGTGGACGTATTCGGTGTCGTTACCGGGCTGGATCACTGAAACACCTATTGATGACCATGTGGTGTTTCAGGGAACCCCGCCGGCTGCCGGAAATTCGACATTCGATGTGACGCTTACGGATTCGGACGGGAGCAGTTTTCGCCGAATATTCAATGTGACGACGGCATCCTGTGCCACTGGCCCGGGAAAGGTGTCGGGATGGGATTTTGATGAGGGTACCGGTCCGACGGCCAAGGATGCGCAAGGCACAAACGACGGAACCCTTGCCGGCGACACGAGCTGGAGTCTTGATACGCCGGACGGAACAGGGAATGCATTGAGTTTTGACGGGAATGGGGATTATGTCCGTGTTTCAGATCATGAAAGCCTGCGACTGACAGGCGAACTGACGCTGATGGCCTGGGTAAAATCAGCCGGCGACATCCCCTATGCAAAAATCGTATCAAGACGGCAGGGATCTTATTTTTATTTTCTGGGGATCGACAGCGGGCATCCCTACGGCGGTGTCGGTGATGGGACGGTTTATGATGTTACCGGAAAATCGCTGCTCATGTCCAATGACGCGTGGAACCATCTCTCCTTTATCTACAGCGACACGCATGACACCATGGCCATGCATTTTTGCGGCACCGAAAGAGCTTCGAGCGTGACCCAGAATCTTTCTCCGAGTGCCGGGGTGGATGTTTCCATCGGTGCGGACTCCCAAGGAACCGGCAATTATTTTGTCGGCGTCATCGATGATGCGGCCATCTATGAGGCGGTACTCACCGGGCCGGAGATCCGGGCAGTTTACATCAACCATGCCCGCCCGGATCTTACGGCCTCCTATTATTTTAACGGTGATGCGAGCGATGCCAGTGGGAACGGACACCATGGGACCGTTTATGGGGCCGGCTATGTGCCGGACCGGTTCGGCAACCCCAATGCGGCATTGAATTTTGACGGCAACGATTATGTTCTCGTCGATGACCACAACGATCTTCGTTTCAATCAGAGGCTTACGATAACAGCATGGATAAAGGAAACAAGCCGGCGTCAGTATGCCAAAATCGTATCAAGGCGCTCCGGAAACAACTTCTATTTTTTGGGAGTGGACAATGGCAGCCCCTATGGCGGGATCGGGGACGGATCAAGCTTCACCGTCACCAGGAAATCCATCGACATGCCCTTGAATGAGTTTCATTTTATCGCGTTTGTATATGACAGCCAGGCCAACAGCATGCACATCTATTATGACGGTATCCTTGATGAAACCGCTACAACCGTCAGTCTGCCCGAGGTAATCGGGGTGGACCTGACCATCGGGAGTGACTCAGAAGGGACCGCCAATTTTTATGAAGGATTGATCGACAGTGTTGCGATTTACGATGCTGCTTTGGAAGCCGACGAGATTCGATCCATATACGAATGAAATCATTTTCCGATTTCATTATTTGAATTCAGAGATTACATCATACAGCGGCAGCATGATGGAAAGGGCAATCATACCGAAAACGCCTCCTAACAACAGGATCGACAGCGGCTCCATGGCGTTGATCATGGTTTCGACATTTCGTTTGACTTCCCCGTCGTAATAAGTTCCCAAACGGTTGAAGGACTCATCGATAGTGCCTGTGTTTTCACCGTTTCTAATGGCACCCAGGAGGAGTTGCGGGAAACCCCCGGCAGATTCGAACCCGCTGGATATGGATTCCCCCTGTTGGACACCCTCAAACACAACTTTCAATTTGGACTCCAGGTACCGGTTGCCGAGTACGTCCCCGATCAGGATTTCAAAAATGGTGTTGATGCTCATGCCGGACATGTACATGGTGGCAAAATTGTGACTCATGCGGGCTACGGCGATATTAAGCAGGATATCGCCGATCAGAGGGAGTTTCAGTATGTATTTGTCAAACAAAAAATGTCCCTTTTCGGTTCTTTTGAAAAGATACAGCAGGATGACGATGCCGAATATGCCGCCAAGCAGGTAAATCCAGTATATCTGGAGGAAATTGCTCACGCTCAAGATCATTTGCGTGAGGAACGGGAGTTTCACGCCCATATCGATCAGCAGTTTAGCCATTTGCGGCAGCACATATCCCACCCAGACTCCGACCACACCGCCAATGGCAATAACGATAAACGATGGATAAATGGCGGCCCTTTTTATGGTGGAGCGGATATCTTCTTTCCATTCGAGGAAATCCGCAAGCTCTTTCAGGCTGTTGGGAAGGACGCCGGTTTCTTCTCCCAACCGGACGATGGCCAGTTCCAGTTTCCCAAAAATATTCGGAAACCGGCTCATGCTTTCATAGAGCGTATTCCCGGCTTCCACCGCCATATGTATTTCCTCGATGGTTTTCTTAAGCGTTTTGGATGGGAGAATTTTTGCATTTTCTTCAAGAGCGCTCAAAAGGGGGAGTCCCAGTTCAAGCGTCTGGGAAAGTCTGTGATACAGCTCGATGATAAGCCGCGGCTTGATTTTTTCACTGAACACCAGGCGCGAGAGAAGTCCTTCTTTTACCATCTTGGTCTTGATCAGGGTCAGGCCGTTTTGAAGGAGCTTATCTTCCAGGGCAGCTTCGTTGAATGCCACAATTTCACCACGAGCCAGTTTTCCTGTTGCATCGATGGATTTGTACCGGTATTTAGGCATGGGCGACTACCCGGTAGACCTCTTCCAGGGAAGAGATTTGATTGATAACCTTTTTCAAGGCCTGTTTGAACATCAGGCTGGTTCCGGCCTTTACGGCAACATCCTCGATGGTGCTTTGCAGGGCGCCTGTAAAGATGAGTTCTTCTATTTCCCTGTTTACGGTAATCACTTCATAGATACCGGTTCGGCCTCTGTAGCCGGAATGGTAGCAGTTGTCGCATCCAACAGGTTTCGGGACTTGATTCGGCGGTTCGAGATCATTTTGTAGAAAAGGTTCCTTCTCTGCCGGTGTCAGCACCCGCTGTTCAAAACAGTCCTTGCAGATTTTTCTCATGAGTCTCTGTGCCACGACAAGGGAAAGCGACGAAGCCAGAATACTTTTGGTGACGCCCAGATCGATGAGCCGGTTGATGGCCGATGCCGCATCGTTGGTGTGCAGCGTCGACAAAACCAGGTGGCCGGTCATGGAGGCGCGGAGCGCGAGATCTGCGGTTTCCTTGTCCCTGATTTCTCCCACCAGAATGATGTCCGGATCTTGGCGCATGGCAGATCTCAACGCGTTGCCGAATGTGAGCCCGGCTTTCGGGTTTACAGCGGTCTGTCTTACCGTTGGAATCGTATATTCAATGGGATCTTCCACCGTCATGACATTGACATCCGGATTGTTGATCATCATGAGAGCGGAATAGAGCGTGGTTGTTTTACCTGAGCCGGTGGGACCGGTCGTAACAATGAGTCCGTAGGGACGATTGATGTTTTTTGTGAATCTTTCCAGATCATCCGGTTCAAACCCGAGCCCCTGGAGGTCACCAATAACCTTACTGTAGACCAACAGCCGCATGACGACGGTTTCGCCCAGGTGGGTTGGGAAAGAAGAGACCCGGATATCGATCTCACCAACTGCACCCCGGTACTTGATACGACCGTCGTGCGGTATATTCGGATTCGAGATATCCATGTCGCCCAGGATTTTAAACCGGGTGACAAGGCTTTTATGAAATGCTTTTGGAAACAGGAACTGCTGATGCAGGACGCCGTCTATCCGGTAGTAGACCCGCACGAGGTTGACGTCGGGAACCACATGGATATCGCTTGCCCCCAGGACATGTCCTTTCTCGATAAGCCGGTCTGCGAGGATGATGATCTTATTTTCTTCGAATTCTTCACCGGTAACGCCGCTGGTTCGGGTAATTCTTTCAATATCATTGTCGATGGCTTGGGCGGTCTTGTAATAGAGTTCGATGCTTTGGGATATCCATTCTTTAGGAGCGATGTAAGTTGCAACCTGATATCCCGTCATTCGGGAGAGTTCGTCTCTGGCGATGACGTCGAAGGGGTTGTTTGTGGCCGCCTTGATGATATTGCCTTCTTTTGCAAAGGGAAAAATACCATGGGTCATGACGAATTTTTGCGGAATTTCCGCCAGCAGTTTCTGGTCTACCTGGACGGTCGATGTGTCGAGCAGTTTGGCACCGCTCTGAACCGCGATGGCAATCTGCAGCTGCTCTTCAGTCACCCAGTCCATTCGTAAAAGCACGTCGCCGATCATGGTGTGGGTCTCTTTTGATTCGGCAAGCGCCATTTCGAGCTGATCTTTTCCGATAAATCCCATTTCCATAAGGATATCGCCCAAACGTTTTTTCATTCAGCGCTTCCTTTCGAATTCGTTTCACCGGCCGGGTTCATCGCCACGTATCGTGCGAGTTCCCGGATTCTGTTTTCAATCCGTTGCTTATCAGTTCTTGTAAAGGGGTTCTCTGTCTTTAACAGGGCCCGGTAGTAGTTCAGCGCATCATTATATTGCCCTAAATGATCATAGGCAATAGCGGTATTGCAGAGCATATAAGCGTTGTCCGGCTGCAATTTTTCAGATATTGCGTACCATTCAATCGCTTTTTCATAGTATTTGTTCCGGCTGCAAACAACGCCCTTGTGAAAATACAATTCAAATGTAGGCGCCTTAAATAGGTGCTCTGCCCGATCCAGAAGCTCCATGGCGCTATCGAATCTTCCCAATCCGATGTCGGCAATGGCAAGGTTCAGCAGTATTTCGGGATTGTCCGGGTCCTGTTCATTCAGTGTTTCTAGAATCGAATGGGCCTTCGGGTAAGCGGAAACCTTGATATAGGCAGACGCCAGGTTAAAAAGCGTCGGGCGATGCGACGGGTTTTGCTTCAAAACCGCTTCATACATCTGGATCGCTTTTTCTAAATGATTGTCACGGTGGTAGCTGACGGCCTTCTGATAAAAGAGTGCTTCCGCCGGGGTGAGATGCGCGCTTGAATTCATATCGTCTTTTTCGGGCGCTTCGGGCTGATCCGTATCTGTTTTGTCGATTTCTTGATGCTGTAATTCAGGCTCAGGACAGGCGGGTTTCCGGGATATGATGGGGGGGGGGTTCTTCTTGGATGCGACGACGAGATTATTATTGACCGGGTTTTCGGGCAGGACGGTCTTGGGAGCGCTTGGCTGCGCTGATTCCGGGGATTCCTCCTGCTTTACAGCCGCTAAGGTCACCGCCGCGATGTCGGGCTGTTCTTCGGGATGCACAATGCTATCGGCAATGATTTCGGAAGATGCCGGATGGCCCTGTTCATACCCGCCTGAATCCGGTTCTTGCCCGGCGGCATGGTTTTCATCTAGGTTGGGCGCTATGCCGGCTGGCACGATGGCGGGTGCTGAAAGAGAGACATACTCCCATGCATAATACCCGGCCGCCACAATGAGCAAAACAGCGAGCAGCGCAATGCCGGCTATTTTGAATCCACGATTCATTTTTCTTTTACTTCTGCCTTGAAAGAAATCAGCCTTAGAAGGATGCTTTTCTTCGCCCTTTTTTTTCCTTAAAGCATCGTTCATTAGACTCATGGCAGTGTTTTTCCTTTTTCAATCGGGTTCGTTGTAGCATCACGAAGCACGATGACGGCATCATCAAGATCGTTTTCGAGCCTGAACTGTCTGGCTTCAGCCTTTGTTTCAAAATTTCCGGTATAAACGCCGTACCACTTCCCCTTTGGCCCGAGATCCACTAGTTTCCAGGATGTCGGGATCCCTCTTTTTCTATAAATTTCAATGGCGCGTTCAGTCCATTCCATTGTCTTAAAAGATGCCAGGCGGAGCATATAGCTTTCAATGGCTTTTGTTGCCACTGCTTCTTGGCGCTTGCCGACCGCAGATTCGTCTTCCGTCTCCATTTCATCCGAAACTTCCTTGTTTGCCTGAGCCTCAACCGGCGCCTCTATCTTATCCGGCAGGCGCACGGAACTCCCTTTATCGCTCAGCAAGGGTTCTGCAGGCGGAATGATTTGTCCGTTTTTTAAATACCATAACAGACCGAAAATCAACCCGCAGATCAGTACAATGGATATAATGAAAACCTGAATCCATTTGTTCGGTTTGGTCAATGCACTGGAAAATTTCGTTGCACTAAAATTGAATTCTTTGAGTTCTTGGAGCGCTTTTTTAGCATGTTTGCGTTTGATGACATAAGAGTCGTCTACATAACCGGCTGTCAGGGTATAATCACAAACACGGTTGATAAGTCTGGGGATGCCATGCGAAACAGCGAAGATCTCCCTGATGGCTGCCGGCTGGAATCTTATCCGCCCTTTGTCTCCTGAGATGAACAGGCGCCTTGAAATGTAGGCATCCACCTCGTTCCTGGATAGATAATCAAGATGACACGTTATGGCCACGCGTTGTTTGAGCTGTCTCATTTCAGGCTGGGACAAGTGATTGAGCAATTCGGGCTGTCCGACCAACAGGATTTGAAGCAGTTTGTCTTTATCGGTTTCCAGATTGGAGAGCAGTCTCATGTCTTCCAGTGCTTCAAGGTTCATGGTCTGGGCATCGTCGATGATGATGACTACAGGTTTATGCCGATCTTCGGCCAGGAGGTATTGGTTGAGTGTGCCTATGAGTTCTTTTTTGGAGGCGCCGGTTGAACAGGGAATACCCAGGTCGTCAAGCACGCTGGAGAGGAGTTCCGTACCGGATAGGGACGGATTGATGATGTAAACGGTTTCGGCCTTTTCGTTCAAAGTGTCCAGGATGGCGCGGCAGATGGTTGTTTTGCCGGTTCCGACTTCACCGACCAAAAGAAGAAAGCCCATCCTGCTGTTTATGCCATACAGAAGCTTGTTAATGGCATTCTGGTGTGTGTCTGAATAGAAAAGAAAATCCGGGTCCGGTGTTATGGAAAACGGGGCTTGATCCAGATGATAAAAATCAAGATAGACACGTTCCCTGCCGGTTTCGGATAGGGTGGTATCTGCGGATTTCATGGTTCATTGCCCCTGATTGACGGTTTTTGCAATGAAAGTGTTGGTAAAAAAAGTGTTGATCTATAATTTTTTGTAGGCGAAACATATATTAGATTGACAGGAGAGTCAATATCATAGGATTCCTAAAAAGCAACCGCGCGGGCAATGAGCGATTAATAATGACGCAACTCCATCACCAAGACAAAACGAAACCGTCCATCCTGGCACCGGCCGGCAGCAAGGCCTCTTTTCTGGCAGCCATAGCCGCCGGAGCAGATGCCGTCTACTGCGGTCTAAAGCAATATTCCGCCCGTATGGCTGCAAAAAATTTTACATTTTCGGAGTTGGCGTCTCTTACGGATCTGGCCCATCGAAAAGGCATTCAGGTCTTTATCGCCTTCAATACAACTGTAAAACCGGAAGAACTGAGTCAGGCCGGCACCATGCTGATGCAGCTGAAAAAGGAAATTAATCCGGATGGTATCATCGTTCAGGATTTGGCGATGATCGCTTTGGCAAAGCAGGTGAACCTGAAAAGCAAATTGCATTTATCGACCCTGGCCAATGTGAGTTTTCCCCGTGCCCTGACGCTTATAAAAAATCATCCGCAGATCAACCGGGTTGTTCTCCCGCGAGAGTTGAATGTGGAGGAGATCAAGGCCATGGCGGCTGCATGTCCTGAAGGGGTCGGTCTTGAGATTTTTGTCCACGGCGCACTGTGTTACGGCATTTCGGGCCGGTGTTATTGGAGCAGTTACATGGGAGGGAAAAGTGGTCTGCGGGGAAGATGTGTTCAGCCGTGCAGACGCCGATATCGCGTTCAAAACAAAGAGCAACGGTACTTTTCATGCCAGGATTTGAGTCTTGATGTCCTTGCCAAAGTACTTCTGTCGATTCCCGAAATTAAAGGATGGAAGATCGAGGGAAGAAAAAAAGGGCCCCATTACGTTTATTATACGGTGAGCGCCTACAAAATGCTAAGGGATTTTGGAAATGACCCCCAAAAAAAGAAAGCGGCGCTGGAGATGCTGTCCATGGCGCTGGGACGGGTAAACACGCACTACGGCTTTTTGCCCCAGCGGCCGCAGAATCCCATTCAGGCGGATGATCATACGGGTTCGGGACGTCTCATGGGCTATGTGCAGGGCTCCCGGGACAAACCCTGTCTGATCGCGAGAGAGGAGTTGTTGCCGGGAGATGTTCTCAGGGTCGGTTATGAAGACGATGCCTGGCACGTCGTAAAAAAACTGAATCAATATATTCCGCCGAAAGGGCGTTTTGTTTTTAAGACAGCATACCAAAAACATCGGATAAAAGGCGTGCCTGTTTTTTTAATCGACCGCCAGGAACCCTACTTGAAAGAAATTATTTCAGAGCTTGAAACCGAGATGAAGGATTTATCCGGCGGCGAAAAACGGACCCGCAGCTTTCAGCCGCGAAATAGCCGCTACCAGGGTCAGGATCCTGCGGCATTTGATCTCCAGGTTTCCAGAACGTTGAATGCCAAAGGAAACAAAGGGCAAAACGGCCTCTGGCTGTCAGTCGAATCCGTGAAAGAATGTCCAAAACAGATGTTCGAAAATCTGTGGTGGTGGCTGCCCCCGACCATATGGCCTGAAAATGAAATCGACCAGGCGGCAATGATCGAAATTGTCGAAAAAAAGGGAGGCAGGAACTTCGTTCTCAATGCCCCCTGGCAGGTGTCTTTATTTACAGCACCCAAAAAATTGAATTTATGGGCCGGACCTTTCTGTAATGTAACCAATGGGCTGGCTGTCGGCGAAATAAAATCACTCGGGTTTTCCGGTGTCATTGTCAGCCCGGAACTTGGGGAGAAAGATTATCTGGATCTGCCTGGACAAAGTCCGCTGCCGCTGGGCATCGTTCTTTCCGGCAACTGGCCGCTGTGCACATCCAGAACCATTGCACAGCAGATTAAAGTGAACGAACCCTTTGTAAGCCCCAGGGGAGAGGTGGCCTGGGCTGCAAAACATGGTTGGGACTACTGGATATATCCCAATTGGAAACTGGATCTTTCGTCGAAAAGGGAAATCCTTTTACAGGCGGGATACCGTTGCTTTGTTCATTTACTGGAACCGATTCCGCAAAAGATTGCCATGAAAAAACGACCCGGGCTGTGGAACTGGGCGGTGGGGATGCGTTAGCCCGTTGGCCCGTGGACCCGTTATCCCGTGGTATGGTCGCCTGCGAGAGGGTATGTCGGATGCCTTGTGCCAAATTTTCTCGCTCCTATGCTCCAGCGTGGGAATGCATACCCGCAACCATAAAACGTCATTCCGGCCGCAGCGGAGCGGAGAGCCGGAATCCAGAAAAAATCATAGAATCCCGGATGCCGGATCAAGTCCGGCATGACGGTAATGGTATATGGGCAACGGGCTTACTTCTTTTTATTTAAATCCTGTTTTAATTTTTTTTCGAGATCCGCAAAAAGATTTTGCTTCTTTTTTTCCTGATCCGCTTTGATGGATTCAACTTTTTTTTGGTAAACGTTTTTTGAGCTTTGAAAAGCTCTTAAGGCTTCTTCGAGCCGGCTTTCCTGTCCATCTTTGGGTATGTTCTCAATAGCCAGGTGATCTTTGATAAATAGACGTGTACCATAACCGCCTTTTATAACTTCGACAATTCCCATCTCTTCAAGTTTTTTACAGATAAAGTGAGCTTGCTCGAGAGAGAACGATAGAAGGCTACACACGTCTTCAATCAGAGGGGGTGTTGATTTCTGATGTTCCAAAACGCGAATGGCTGAAACAAAAAGATGGGCTTTATGGTAGTATTTTATGGTTTCCATGGTATCCCTTTTCTTGACATAAAATGATAAGAAGAGTAACATTTATCAAAAATTAGTCAATTATATTTGTATAATCCGTCTAACCGAGGGGAGGTCGTCATGACTGAAATCATCGATGTTGTTGCCAGGGAAATTTTGGATTCAAGAGGAAACCCTACTGTTGAAGTTGACGTCAGCGTTGCATGCGGGGCTGTGGGCCGAGCGGCTGTACCTTCGGGAGCCTCCACCGGGAAGCGGGAGGCGCTTGAGTTGCGGAATACGCGTGCCAAGCGATATGGCGGCAAAGGTGTGACCAGTGCGGTAAAAAATGTGATGAAAGAGATTGCGCCGGTTATTCAAGGTATGGATGCGGGCGATCAGGCAACATTGGATCATGCGATGATTCAATTGGACGGTACGCAGAACAAGTCGAAGCTTGGCGCCAACGCCATCCTCGGCGTGTCAATGGCAGCTGCGCGGGCGGCCGCCATGGCATACGGGATGCCGTTGTACCGATATATCGGCGGTATTAATGCAAGGTATCTCCCCATTCCCATGATGAATATTGTCAACGGGGGCGTGCATGCAGCCAACAACCTGGATATTCAGGAATTTATGATTGTGCCCATCGGGGCAAAGAACTTGACGCAGGCGGTTCAGATGGGGGCGGAAACCTTTCATGCACTGAAAAAGATTCTTAAGGACAAGGGCCTCAACACAGCCGTCGGGGATGAAGGTGGATTTGCGCCGGATCTCAATTCAAATGAGGAAGCTTTGACCTATATCATCAGTGCGATTGAAAAAGCAGGGTATGTGCCTGGTAAGGATATCGGCCTGGCTTTGGATGCTGCAGCCAGTGAGTTTTATCAGAATAAACGCTATGTCCTGGAATCGGAAAACAAAAAACTGACAGCCGATGAAATGATTGAATATTATGAACAGCTCATCGAAAAATACCCCATTATATCCATTGAAGACGGCCTGGCCGAGCAGGACTGGGACGGTTGGGAATTGATGACCGACCGGTTGGAAGGTATGATTCAGCTGGTTGGGGACGATATTTTTGTTACCAATCCTAAAATATTTAACAAAGGCATCGAAAGAGGAATTGCCAATGCCATTCTGATAAAATTGAATCAGATCGGAACGCTTACCGAAACGCTTGATGCCATAGAGATGGCAAAACAGGCCGGCTACACAACGGTAATATCTCACCGATCCGGAGAGACGGAAGACACCTTTATCGCCGATCTTGTTGTGGGCATCAACGGCGGTCAAATTAAAACCGGGTCCCTTTCGCGAAGTGACCGCGTGGCCAAATACAATCAGCTTATCAGAATAGAGGAATCGCTGGGTGCGTCCGCCAGATTCTCGGATGAAATATTCATCGTTCAATAGAGAAATTTTCCGTGCTTAGGCACGGAAAATTTCTCTATGTATAGGTTATTGATTGATGTTAAAAAGGCACCAAAAGATCTTTGCGGTCTTATGTTTTATGGCTGTGTTATCACTGACCATAGGATCGTCGCATGCCTACATTCTGCGCGGACCCCATATCCTTGAATTGATGACAGAGAAATGCGGCAAACCTAAAAGTATGCTGGTGTCTCAAAAGGTTCTGTTTTACAATGCCGGGGAAGCCGGGACGACCGAGGTGAATGAAACCCTGCGATACATTTTCCCGGAAGACTTCCGATCGGATGCTAAATCAGAAAATTCCGAACGCATTCATTTGATGTCCAAAGGTGAGGCCATGACGGTTATTGACGGAAAAATCGCCGTCACAGGTGAAACCTTGTTTGACATATACAAGGACATCTTATTATATCGTTCCAGAGAATTGCTGAAAGCCAGGCTGACCGCGCTGGGTGTAGACATGTCGGTTGTGGCGTTTGGACGTTTTCAGGATAAAATCGCTTTTGTTATCGGTGCTGAAAAAGCGGATGATCCTGTACCCCAGGTATGGATTGACAAGGATTCTTTTCTGCCCATGCGCTGGCTGATGAAAGCGGATGGTTCCGATGCTCAAAAAATGGGAATGGAAATACGATATTCTGACTGGCGACAGATCGACAGGGCCTGGTATCCCATGCAGATCGTATTTTATCAGGATGAAAAACCGGTCCGGGAAATCAGGGTCGAGACATTGAGAATGAATCTTTCTTTCCCGAAAGACCTGTTTGATATCGAACGGTTCAAGGCAACGTATGTGTCGGCAGTTCCTGAAGCCAAGGATGGATCCGTGTCGGGAGAAATTAACGAAATCGAAAAAAGCATCAATGAATTCAGGAAAAAATTTGAGTAATGAGGTAACGGAATGGCGTATAATACGAAATATATTTTTGTTACAGGCGGCGTGCTATCCTCTCTGGGTAAAGGGCTTGCATCGGCGGCCATCGGTTCTTTGCTTGAAAGCAGAGGACTCTCGGTGACGATTCAAAAACTGGATCCGTATATCAACGTCGATCCAGGCACCATGAACCCCTTTCAGCACGGAGAAGTTTTTGTTACGGACGATGGTGCAGAGACGGATTTGGATCTGGGTCATTATGAGCGATTCACCAAGGCAAAATTGGGAAGGGACAACAATTTTACGACCGGAAAGATATACGATGCCGTCATATCCAAAGAACGAAGAGGGGATTATTTGGGCGGAACGGTTCAGGTCATTCCCCACATTACCGATGAGATCAAAAAAAGCATTCAGCTTGTTGCGGGTAAAGTCGATGTGGTGATCGTCGAAATCGGCGGGACCATCGGCGACATCGAAAGCCTTCCCTTTCTGGAAGCGATACGTCAATTTCGGACGGATGCCGGCAAAGAGAATGTGGTCTATATCCATCTAACCCTGGTTCCTTATATCGGTACGGCCGGTGAGCTGAAAACAAAACCGACACAACATAGCGTCAAGGAGCTGCGCAGCATCGGTATACAGCCGGACATTCTTCTGTGCAGGACCGACCGATACCTTTCCAAAGAGTTAAAATCCAAAATCGCTCTGTTTTGCAATGTCAGCGAGGACGCCGTTATCACAGCCAAGGATGTGGATTGTATCTATGAAGTGCCGCTGATTTTTCACAAGGAAGGTCTTGATGATAAGATCGTGGAGTTGCTGAAGATATGGACGCGGGCGCCTCGACTGGATGCATGGGAGAATTTTGTCCAAAAGTACAAATCACCGGCGCATGAGGTCAACATTGCCATCGTAGGCAAATATGTCGATTTGACGGAATCTTACAAAAGTCTCAACGAAGCGCTCTATCATGGGGGGGTTGCCAACAACTGCCGTTCGAACCTTTTGTTTGTTGATTCTGAAACCCTGGATCCGGATTCATGCAGCGGGATTCTGAGTGAAGCCGACGGCATACTCGTTCCGGGCGGTTTCGGTTCACGCGGTATCGAGGGAAAGATTTGCGCTGCTCAATACGCCCGGGAGAATCGCATTCCTTATTTCGGCATTTGTCTGGGATTGCATATTGCGGTTATCGAATTTGCAAGACATGTGCTCGGCATGGAGGGCGCCAATAGTGAGGAATTTGATAAAATCACACCCTATCCGGTGATATATCTCATGCTGGAGTGGTATGATGAAAAAACCGATACCGTGCAGAAGAGAGATGAAACGTCGGCAAAAGGCGGCACCATGCGTCTCGGTGCCTATTCCTGCAAACTGAAAGAAGGCACCCTGGCCTATGCGGCGTATAAAACGCTGGAAATTTCCGAGCGCCACCGGCATCGGTATGAGTTCAACAACAAGTATAAAGATCAATTCATTGAAAAAGGCATGAAGGTCAGCGGTATTTCACCCAGTGGCGAACTGGTTGAAATCATAGAGCTTGAGAATCATCCCTGGTTTCTCGGCTGTCAGTTTCACCCGGAATTCAAATCGCGCCCCATGGACCCGCATCCGCTTTTCAGAGATTTTATCAAGGCATCGCTCAAGAACAGGCAGGAGCGTAAGTAGCTACACTAGGGGACGTCCGTTATATATTTATATTTGAAAAAGCTTTCAGCGCCAGATGCTGGATGCAGCTGCAATCTTTTTGAATGTTTGAAGTTGGACGTTCAGTCGTTTTTTTAAAGGCAGCCCGGCCTTTACGAGCACCCTCAGGTGGGGCCCGAACAGGCGATTCCTGGTTGATCCGGCCGGGATGACGGTGGATTGTTTGGCTCGGGCAGAGCCGGGGTCTGAAACTTCCGCTTCAAACTTGAAACAACCGGTTTGATGGAAATAAGCAACAGGATCATCACGCTGATGGCTTGAAGCCAGACCGGGATAATTTCCGAGGACTTACCCATGCTTGCCTGGGCGGACAAGCCGAAGATGGCATAGATCTGATCGGTTGCCAGACCAAAGAGGACAGTCAAAATTGCAATGGTTACCAGATAGATGACTGCCGCCCTTTTGCCTAAAATGCCGAAAAGGACTGTCAGGGAGGTGATATTGGTGGCAGGCCCTGCTATCAAAAACACCAGGGCAGCACCCGGGCTGACGCCTTTCAATATCAGGGCAGCGGCTATAGGCGTTGAAGCAGTGGCACAGATATAAAGCGGGATACCCGCCGCCAGCATGATCAGCATGGTGGACAGACCGCCCCCCAAATACCGGGCGAAGATGTCATCAGGTATCAGCGCCGTGATCAGCCCCGCCAGAACCAATCCAATCAGAAAAAGACCGGCCAAATCTCCCCAAACTTCCGTAAAAGCATATTTAAAGCCGACATATATTTTTTCTGAGAACGCATGATGCTTTTTATGTTCCCCGGGTGGACAGTTTATCCCGTCACAGCAGCCGTCCACCGGGCAGGAAAGATCGGCTGGGACTGGTTTGTGATCTGTTGATTCGGAGAACAGATTTTCTGTAATGCCGGCAACCGTCGCTGTAACAAATGCCACCAATGGGCGGAGAATCGCCATGATGGGACCCAGCAGGGCATACGTGATGGCAATGGAATCCGCTCCGGATTCAGGGGTTGAAATGAGAAAGGCGGTGACGGCACCGTTGTTCGCGCCTTGTTTTTTCAATGAAGCGGCTGCCGGCAGAACGCCGCAGGAACACAAAGGAATCGGGATTCCCAAGAGCGCGGCTTTAAAAACCGATGAAAAACGGCCGGTTCCAAGATGATGTGCCACTGACTCCGGATTGAGAAACGAGCGGAAAAGTCCGCTGATGATCAATCCAAAAAGGATGTAGATGGAGGAGTCCAGCAGAAGATTCCAGGATTCTTTGAATATGTCGATGATGATTTCCATTTCGTATTTTCTTGCCTTCTTGTTTTCGTGACAAAAAACTTCTTTTTGTTTTTATGAGTAAGTTATTCGCGGATATGCGCCATACCGATCTGAATCATATCATTGATGTGATCATCATCCAGGGAATAATATAAAACTTGCCCTTCACGCCGATGTTTGACAATGGCAAGCTCCCTTAACCGCCTCAACTGGTGAGACACGGCAGATTCGCTGAGTCCGATGAATGCAGCAATGTCGCAGACGCACATTTCACCGCTCTTTAGAGCCATAACGATTTTCAGCCGGGTGGGATCTCCCAGAATTCTATAGGTGAGCGCCAGTCGCTCGATTTCCCGGCCCGAAATTCTTTCTTTTCTGGCTTGAATTACACGGTTGAGGTGAATGGTTCTGACATCACAGAGATCTTCGGTATCTATCAAGCGCTTTGCTTCATTCATTCCTTTGGTCCTTATATATGAACATATGTTCAAATATAACCAAATATAGGAACAAGTCAATTAAAAAATTCTTTCAACCCAAAAACGGACCAAGCGCAGCCTGAATGGAATACCGCCTGATTTACTCGAATTTATTGCGAAGTTGCAAAATTCACCATTAAGTATTATATATGACTATGAAAAATTGATTAAATCTCCCCGCGCTCACGTACGGGGTTCTCTGGTGCAGTTTTTATCGTTTATCGAGGATAGGAAGTTCCTATGGAAACAGAAAAGAAAAACATCCCGCCTTTAAAGAGGATCGGAGAATATGCACAGCCGGATCCGGAAGGGCTGCGTCGGGCGATTTTGCATCAACAAGAACTATTTCAGACCGGAGAAAAAAAGCGTTTGGGTGATCTGCTGGTTGAAGAAGGGTTGGTAACCGATAAACAACTTGAAAAAGCGGTTATGAAACAACGGCTGGATCGCCTTCGGTTCTGCGATGTTTTCAGGGGATTGAATCTCGAGGAGCTGATGCTCATTAGAGACTTTGCTGCCGAAGTTACCGTTGAGACGGGAGAGAATTTCATTTTTCAGGATGAAATGGGCGATTCTTTCTACATGATCGTGGAGGGCGAAGCGCTGGTCTATCGAACCGATGATTATAAAGAGGAGATTGCGCTGTTTGTGTTGCAAGCCGGAGAGAGCATCGGGGAAATGGGATACTTCAGCGACGGCCGCAGATTGGCATCAGCCCGTGCAGTAACAAAGACCCAATTGCTCCAAATACGGTATGCCGACCTGGAAGCTATTTTTACAGTGGCGCCATCCATGTCCCGCAATTTTTTGCATTTGATTACCGAAAGATTGCGGCAGACGAATTTCCAGCTGGAACGATCCATCATTAAAAGCAGAAAAACGGAAATTTCCCTGAAAAGTCTTTATGAAATGCTGGACATGACCGAGATTCTGACACTCAGGTGCGGTATCGAGAATCAGATCAAACGGATCATCACAACCGCCGGCAAGATCATGGAAGCGGAACGGGCCACGCTCTTTTTACTGGATCGGGTTTCCGGGGAACTGTGGTCAATGGTGGCCGAGGGTTTGGAAAGCCGGGAAATCAGGATTCGGACAGGACAGGGGATCGCGGGATGGGTTGCCGAGCATGACGAGACGGTAAACATCAGGAATGCCTATGAGGATCGGCGCTTTGACGATTTTTATGACCGGAAAATGGGTTATAAGACAAAAAATATTCTATGTGGTCCTCTAAAAAATTTGCAGGGTGAATTGGTGGGCGTCATCCAGGCCATCAACAAAATAGGGGGCGGGGATTTTGAAGCAAAGGATGAAGCGCTTTTCAAGGCTTTTGCCTATCAGACCGCCATCGCAGTAGAAAATCTGGAGCTTTATCGAAGAGTCCTGGCCGATCATGAAAAGATGGCCATTATCTTTGATGTGCTGACCTCGGCTGCCAGAACGCTCGATTTGGATACTCTTTTTGTTCAGATTGTTGATAAAATATCAAAGGCATTACATGCGGAGCGAAGCACCTTATTCCTCATTGATCATGAAACCCATGAACTCTGGTCCAAGGTGGCGCAGCAGGCTGAGTTAACGGAAATACGGCTTCCCATCACCCAGGGACTTGCCGGTTATGTAACGAAAACCGGCGAGATTCTGAATATAAAGGATGCATATCAGGATTCCCGTTTTTTGCCTACCGTGGATGAAAAGACCGGTTTTAAAACAAAAATGGTTTTGTGTGCGCCTGTTATCAATCGAAATGGGGAGATCATCGGTGTCATTGAAGTCATCAACAAAAAAAAGGGATTTTTTGACAAGGAAGATGAGAACCTTTTACAGGCTCTGTCGTCTCAACTGTCCGTAGCATTGGAAAATGCCCAGTTGTATGAGCGCACGGTGGATATGAAAAATTATCTTGCCAGCGTCCAGGACAGCATCACCAACAGTATTGTGACCCTGGACGATCATTACCATATCGTAACCGTCAACAGGGCTGCAAAAGAGTGGTACAAAAGTTCATCAGAACAAGGCCCAAAATCAGATATCCGCGAAATAATCGGATCGGAAAACATCGATGTATTGAAGCTGATCGATCAGGTATATGCTTCCAACAGAGCGATGGTGGATTATGATGTAAGGCTGGCCATGCCGGGCGGCAAAGAGCACTTTATGAACGTGAATTTCGTTCCCCTGCTGGATCATAAGGGAATGCGCCAGGGGCTTGTGCTGGCTTTCGAGGATATTACCAGCCGGAAACGTATGAAGAGCACCCTGGTGCGCTACATGGAAAAGGATATCGTGGAGCGGCTTCTCGATGACCCGAGCCGTCAGACTTTGGGCGGGACCCGGAGCAAGGCAACCATCATGTTTTCGGATATACGCGGTTATACCGGTATCACCGAAAACCTTACGGCCGATCAGACCGTCTCTTTTCTCAACGAATACTTCAGCCTCATGGTGGATATTATTTTTGCAAACAAGGGCGTGCTGGATAAATACATCGGGGATGCTATTATGTCGGTTTTCGGGGTCCCCTATGTCAGAAAAGACGATGCCTTGCGTGCCGTACGGACTGCGATTCAGATGCAGGAGTGCCTTTCACAATTTAACGATCAACGAATGGAACTCGGCAAGTCGCCCATCCGCATCGGCATCGGTATCTGCACCGGCGATGTACTTTCCGGAAACATAGGCTCGGAAAGACGGATGGATTTCACTGTCATCGGGGATGGCGTGAATGTGGCATCGCGTATCGAAAATTTGAACAAATACTACGGGACCGGCATTCTCATCAGCGAAACCACCCAGAAGGAGTTGAGCCTTGAAATCACGACCCGGCTCGTGGATCTGGTCAAGGTAAAAGGCAAGACTCAACCGGTTCGAATCTATGAAGTTCTGGGAGGAAAAGGGGTTTCCCTGACGCCTGCCCAGGAATCATTCCGCAAGGGCATGGATTGTTATCAAAAAATGGAATTTACAGAAGCTGCCATCTATTTTGGGAAGGGAATTGATCGCGATTCCCTCTGTCGCATTTTCCTGGATCGCTGCCGCCATTTTGAAAACTCATCGCCGCCCGACGACTGGGATGGTGCGTGGGTGTCGACAGAGTAAGGTATAGAAATTATTGATTCGATGAATCAAGAGACGCACGCCGTCATGCCGGACTTGATCCGGCAGCTATCGCCATTGACAACGTTCCCCATTTGTGCTACATTTGTTTAAAAAAAATGGAGACAAACCATGCCCAAAACAGAAACAATTAGAGCCAGAATACAGCCAGAACTCAAAGGAAAGGCTGAAAATGTGTTCCGCCGGCTTGGGTTAACTACTACCCAGGCCATTACACTATTTTATAGGCAAGTGGAGTTGCGCAACGGCCTGACTTTTGAAGTGGCTATACCGAATGAAACGACATGCCGAACGTTTTCAAATACCGATGCCGGGCGCGAGCTGATCGTTTGCGAAAATGCTGAAGATATGTTCAGGAAGCTGGGTATTTGATGGTTACGCCAACTTTTACCCGGCAGTTTGAAAAAGATGTAAAACGCATGAAACGGCGTGGCAAAAATATTGAAAAGAAAAGATTAAAATCCTTATCCGCTCGCCGATCGCAGAAGAAATACTTGACCCCCTTCATCGTGATCACAAACTCATCGGTAACTGGCAGGGGCGATGAGAGTGCCATGTTGAATCCGACTGGCTGTTGATTTACATGACAGCAGAAGATCATATTGTGTTTGAGGCGGTTCACCAAACATTATGGATGCTCGTT
>CAYTAQ010000021.1:0-7572 GCA_964435695.1 uncultured Desulfobacterales bacterium
TCCCATCATTTCCTTCATCTCGTCCGATGAGCCCTCGGATTGGGCGGCGGTTTCCTGACCACCGCCGAAAAGCCCCAGCGGATCCAGCAGCTTGCCGGCAATGTTGCCGATCCCATCCAGCAATCCGCCGCCGCCTCCACTGCCGCCGCCCGTCAATCCACTGACCAGACTTCCTCCTACCGCACCGATGATTGATCCAAACATGTCTTGTTCCTTTCGTTTTTTTAGCTGTTAGTTCAAATAGCTTACCGCTCACCTCTATTTTTAGCGTCGCGGTTCGCTGATACCAAACTTAGATTTCTCTTTTGAATTACTGCTGGAAAGCATCAACCTAACCAATCGTAACAGTGTCATCGCCGCTGCCGGTATTGATGATGAGCTGAATTTTCCCATTTTTGATTGCATCCACCACATTGGGACGGCCCATGGATACTTTTCCCACCTTTTCATTGGGTATGCCGTGCTTTTCTAAAAAAGCCGATGTGCCGCTGGTGGAAATAATATGAAATCCAATGTCATGAAACTGCGACGCCGCCTGCAAAACTGCCGGCTTATCGCCGTCTTTTACGCTGATAAATACAGCACCTTCCCTGGGAATCTTTTGCCCCGCCCCCAACTGAGCCTTTACATATGCCGTACCGAAGTCATCATCGATTCCCATAACCTCACCTGTCGACTTCATCTCAGGGCCTAAAAGCGTGTCGACATCCGGGAAACGGTCAAACGGCAGTACAGCTTCCTTCACCGAAATATAATCAGGTTTCTTCTCCTGTGTAAAACCAAGTTCATTCAGTGTTTTCCCCAACATCACTTTTGTTGCCAACTTTGCCAGGGGAACGCCGGTTGCCTTGCTGACAAAAGGAATCGTTCTGGATGCCCGTGGATTCACCTCCAGCACGAACAACCGGTCATTTTTTATGGCATATTGCACATTCATCAATCCCACGACATCCAATTCATACGCCATGGCTTTGGTTGCTTGAGATATTTCATCCAGCATGGACTGCTTCAACGTATAGGTCGGTAAAACACAGGCGGAATCCCCTGAATGAACGCCTGCAGCCTCTATATGCTCCATGATGCCGCCGATGACGGCCATCTTTCCGTCACAAACGGCATCCACATCCACTTCAACCGCATCTTCCAGAAATTTATCGATCAGAACCGGGTGACCCGGTGAAGCTTTGATGGCAAGTTTTGTAAAATTTTCAAGTCCGTTACGGCCATAAACAATTTTCATCGCCCGCCCGCCGAGAACATAGGATGGCCTGACAATGACCGGATATCCTATGGTTTCCGCCACAACAAGCGCCTCTTCCACCGTAACTGCAGTACCGTTTTCCGGCTGAATCAGATGAAGCTTCTTCAGCATCGCCTGGAATAGTTTCCGATCTTCCGCACGATCGATGCTTTCCGGCTGTGTGCCGAGAATCGGTACACCGGCCTTGTGTAACTGCACCGAAAGATTCAAGGGCGTCTGACCGCCGAATTGAACGATGACCCCAAGCGGTTTTTCGGTCTCTACAATATGCAGAACATCCTCCTTGGTCAACGGTTCAAAATAAAGTTTGTCGGACGTATCGTAGTCTGTACTGACGGTCTCGGGGTTACTGTTGATCATGATGCTCTCCACGCCTTCTTCTCTTAAGGCGAACGAGGCATGAACACAGCAGTAATCGAATTCGATTCCCTGGCCGATCCGGTTGGGTCCGCCCCCCAATATAATGACCTTCTTCCTGTCGGATACCCTGGCTTCGCTCTCTGTTTCATAGGTTGAATAATAATAAGGCGTGGCGGCTTTGAATTCAGCTGCACACGTATCAACAAGCTTATACACCGGTCGTATGCCCAATGACTTTCGCACTGCAGCGACCCGATCCTCATCAGATCCTGTCATATGCGCAATCTGGATATCCGAAAACCCCCAGGACTTTACCTTTTTCCACCATGACGGTGAATTGTCTTCAACTGGGCCACAAACATTTCCAGCATGGCTCACAATCTCTTCTTCAAATGCAACAATTTGTTTTAATTGGTGGATAAACCACGGGTCGATAGCGGTCAATTTATAAATTTCGTCTACCGTGAGCGCCGCTTTAAGGGCCTCTCGAATATAAAAAATTCTTTCGGAATTGGGTGTTGCCAGCTTTTGTTTGATGTCCGCAAGGGACAATTTTTTTGCTTCCGTATCTTCAAAGCCCCTGCCATCTCCGCCCAGTCCGTATCGTCCGATCTCCAGAGACCTCAATCCTTTTTGCAAGGCCTCTTTGAAGGTTCTGCCGATGGCCATGGTCTCGCCCACGGACTTCATGGCCGTCGTTAAAAAATCTTTGGTTTCGGGAAATTTCTCAAAGGTCCAGCGGGGAATCTTTACCACACAATAATCGAGGGTCGGCTCAAAAGAAGCAAGGGTTTCACCGGTAATGTCATTGGGAATTTCATCCAGAGTAAACCCCACAGCCAGTTTAGCGGCAATTTTAGCGATCGGAAAACCGGTTGCCTTGGAGGCCAGGGCCGAACTTCGGGAAACCCTTGGGTTCATTTCCACCACAACCATTTCTCCGTTTTTAGGATTGACGGCAAACTGTACATTCGATCCCCCGGTATCCACGCCGATTTCCCGCATGATGTCAATGGAAGCATTTCGCATCTGCTGATACTCTTTATCGCTAAGTGTCTGTGCAGGAGCGACCGTGATGCTGTCCCCGGTATGGATGCCCATGGGATCCATATTCTCTATGGAGCAGATGATGACCACGTTATCATTGTGGTCCCTCATTACCTCAAGTTCATATTCTTTCCATCCCAGTACGGACTCTTCCAACATCACCTGGCCGATAAGGCTGGCATCCAGACCGGATCGGACCAATATTTCCATATCATCACGATTATATGCCACACCACCGCCCGTACCTCCCAGCGTAAAACTAGGCCGGACAATCACCGGAAATCCGATTTGCTCCGCAATCCCGTAGGCATCGTCCATGGTTTTTGTAATCCCGCTTTTGGGGATGCGAAGTCCGATACGGTTCATGGCCTTACGAAAACGATCTCTGTCTTCGGCTTTTTGTATCGCCGCAATGGATGCTCCGATCAATTCAACGCCGAATTTTTCGAGTATGCCGGTGGCCGCCACTTCAACGGCTGTGTTGAGACCTGTTTGGCCGCCAAGCGTCGGCAGCAGAGCGTCCGGACGCTCCTTTTCGATAATTCTTGCGACGGCTTCCGGAATAACCGGTTCGATATAGGTTCGATCCGCCGTCTCGGGGTCGGTCATAATGGTTGCCGGGTTGCTGTTGATCAAAACGACCTCATACCCTTCTTCCTTCAATGCTTTGCATGCTTGTGTGCCGGAGTAATCGAATTCACATGCCTGACTGATGATGATCGGGCCGGCGCCGATTATTAGAATTTTTTTGATATCCGTACGTTTGGGCATGATGGTTTTAAGTTTTAAATATTAGATTTTAGGTTAAGATATATCCGGCAATGATAAAACCGGTTCATTCCCGACCCGGAGAAACCGGAAAAGAAAAGCTTTTATCACGAAATCACGAAAGTACGAAATCACGAAAAAAACCATTAAAATTTTCGTGTTTTTCAGATTTCGTGTTTTCGTGATTGATTTTTCTTGCCATAAAATGCACAAATTTTACGATTAAAGGACTGATTTAGTTGCCCGCAAAAGGGATCAAGACCGCCGCATCATCTTCGCAAATTCGTCAAACAGATATCTCGCATCATGCGGGCCGGGCGATGCTTCCGGATGATATTGCACTGCAAGAATCGGGAGGTTTTTATGCCGAAACCCCTCCAGGGTGTTGTCGTTCAGGTTGATATGCGTCACTGCAATGTCTCGGGCATCCATACTGTCAAGATCCACCGCAAAACCATGATTTTGAGACGTTATTTCAACCCGTCCGGTTTCAAGATTTTTCACCGGCTGATTGGCGCCGCGATGCCCGAACTTCAGTTTATACGTTTTGCCGTTTAGCGCCAGACCCAAAAGCTGGTGTCCTAAACAAATACCGAAAATGGGGCGATATCCCAACAGCGATTTTATGGTTTGAACCGCATACCCAACCGGTTCCGGATCACCCGGGCCGTTTGAGAGAAAAATACCATCGGGCTTCAGGGCTTTTATGGCCTCATGATCCGTGTTTGCAGGAACGACGATCACCTCGGCGCCTATGGCCGTAAGGCACCGCATAATATTGTACTTAATACCGAAATCAAAAGCAACGACCGAATATTTATCACCTTTGAAGCGCCACGCCCGGTCATCCGGCGGCAGGTGGTCCGTGTCCATGAAAGCCGGCTTATTGTCCACCCAACGGTATGGTGTCCGGCTGGAAACCGAACTGGCCAGATCCTGCCCGATCATACTTGGCACCGATTTGGCCCGCTCAATCAGGGAAGCCGGAGCCAGGTCCTCTGTCGAGACGAACGCTCTCATGGCGCCTGCATTCCGGATATGACGGGTGAGCGCCCTCGTGTCCAGATCCTCGATGCCGATAATCCCCTCTCCTTTCAGATAATCCGCAAGCGATCCCGTGGATCGGAAATTACTCGGAAACGGTTGGTATTCCCTGACCAAAAATGCGGACACATGAATCCGGTCGGATTCGACATCTTCGGGATTGATACCGTAATTGCCGATGAGGGGGTATGTCATGACAACCATTTGACCGCTGTATGACGGATCGGTAAGGACCTCCTGGTATCCTGACATGCTCGTGTTGAATACGACCTCACCGCCGATTTCTCCGGGGCCTGTAAATGAGCGGCAATCGAATGTCCGGCCATCCTCAAGGGCTAATAGTGCTTTCATATTATTCCTGCCAGTCCTCCCCCCATTCTTCCACACCCACCGAAGCCTTTGCCAACACATCCAGCCGGACCGCTTGAACCTTACGGTAAACCTCCCGATACCCTTTTTGTTCACCGTCAACCATGAGGAGGTCCTTCTCGATGGATATGTCAAAAAGCCTTTCATTTTCTTGAAGGTAAGGCAAAATCAATTCCCAGTCCTGGGGCAAAAGCTCGACGATCTCACCGCCATTGAGCTGTTCTTCAACCACAATTCTGCGGGGGTCCCTCAGGTAGATGGCGCCCCCCGAAGCCAGGGAAAAAAGATTGGATCCGGGATAGGGCGTTGCCTGTGCTGTGATATTTTCTTCATCGTCAAACATCATACCGTTCAAGACGACAAATCCGCCGCCTTTGAGCGGACTTCCGGCCATGAAGGATTCCGCAAGGTAATCCAGACAGGTTCCGTTAATTACAACCCGCGGGCAGCCGACTGCATTAATGAGAGGCCGGCCGGCGGCATTACCCATAACATAAACCTCTCCCCCTTTGGCGCCGTACATAAATGTCTGCCCGACATCACCGTAAATTACGAGTTTGCCGTGCTTCATGATCTGGCCCAGCTGATCCTGGGCATTGCCGTGTATCCGAAGCTCCAGGCCGTCGATCCCCGAAGCGATGTAATCGCCTGAACTATCATAAACATCGATGCGGACACCGTCCGTATCTTTTGACAAACCGCACCCGGTAAACCGCTGCCCCTTATATCCAAAACATATGAATCGTTTCCAACCGAGTTCATAGGCTTTGCATATAAGGCGTGCATCACAGGCATCCCCTTCAGGCGGAAATGCCCTGGCATTAAGCACCAGTACCATTTCCTTCGCATTCGGATTTCGGATGAGATCCCGGGTATCCCAGTCGATATAACGATAGGTACCGCTTGAATTTTCATTCATCCCGGGTGTGGCCATGAAGATTTTCGTCAGTGCTTCACGCAGTATGTGCAATACAGAACTTCTCTTTTTCAAGCCGGTTCCGTAACGGCGGTCGTTAAGACCTGTCAAGACCTCAATGGCAGCTGTTTTATCGGCATCATCGCTTTGTGCCCGTGAAATCATCAAATCACAAAAATGACTAAGTGACGCATACGGCCACTCAGAAATACGTTGAACGCAAAAATCCTGCAACCCCCTGGCATCCATGGGAAGGTGCTGATCCACGGCAGTTGAAATGTCTGTTGCATGATCCGGCGTTGACCATTCAACGGCGGGCCTGAAATGCTTCTGGCCGGAAAGAACAGTAACCGGTTCTCCAAACTTATTGGTACAGATAAGTTCCTTGGAGCCGTCCTCTTTTTCCGAATCCCTTACCGTAAAAATAAACGTTCCGCCGTCTGATGCGCTGCCGCCTCTTGCATTCCAGTATTTATCCGCCACCGGACAAAATCGATCATCTTCAGCTGCCAGACTTTGCAAGGTGGCGTCAATGGCCTGTTTTTCCGAACATATCAATCCGATCTGGACTTCGCCGTCCTGCAGTGCGAATACCTGGGGCCTCAGCATGGCTGTGTCGGTAATGCCCATGAGCTGAAAATATTTTTCATACGGGTTGTTGCGTGCAATGATGAAAAACCATGGCCCGTCCGGCGAAGCCTGCGTGTGCGCCGACTGTATGTATCGGTATATATGCTGCTTCTCTTTCGGCAGCAGATCAAAATCATGCTCCGTTGTCGGCGCCATGGCTTCGATGATGTACTCGATGGGATATTGGAACGTCCTGTTCCACAGATCGAACAGCAGGATCGCGACCTCCGTATCCGTTAGAAATTGTGGAATGATATTGTATTGTTTCAAATATTCACTCACGGCATGATAATTGGCAAAGTCACCGTTGTGTACCAGTGCTTCATCCAAACCTGAGAAGGGGTGCGCGCCACCGGGATGCCAGACGCGTCCTTTGGTAGGATATCGCTGATGTGCAATCCATCCGTGCGCCTTGAAATCTTCCATCATATAATATTGTACAACTTTTTCAGCATACCCGACGATCTTCAAAATCATTAAATTACGGCCATGGGACAGCACAAATGCCTGCTGCTCACCTAGTGAAGCGTAATATTGCTGATTGATGCCTGTAGAGTTCTGATAAATAAATTCATCTTCCGCTTTTGCCGGATCCATATCCCGCAGATTTTTTTCAGCCATGAACCGATCCAGCACATGCGTCTTGACCCGCACAAAATACCGCCACACATCGGGCGGTTTTACTTCCAGTCCTTCAATGTCTCTGTAGTCATCCACCGTTGGAACCGCTCCGGCCTTGTGAACTTCAAAAAACGGTTCGATATGGGAGGCTTCCACCTGAAGACGGGACTCAGGCGCCAGTAAAGCAACCTGCAACATGTAATGGGTATCCAATACCTCCTGGGAAACCCCCAGATCCCGTGCGCAAAGTCCCACTGCGGCGATGCCGCCGCCTTTCCCGTTCCCCCGGTTGTGCATCTGAACAGATGGTTCATAAATGTGGCGGCCGCTTACGGGAACAGACGCGATAAATCCGGTGACACCGCAACCGCCCTCTTCCTCTTGCAGTGCTTTTTTACGGACCCCCTGCGGGTCGGGCATGATTGCCCTTGAAGCAATGATTTTTTCAATGATCTCTTGAGAATTGCCTTTCATATTATATCCTAAACCAGATAGTATTTTGTGTTTGGTGTTTCGTGTTTGGTGTTTCGTGTTTCGTGGTGCCGGGCCTACCAAA
>CAYTAQ010000021.1:7672-30647 GCA_964435695.1 uncultured Desulfobacterales bacterium
GTGTTTGGTGTTTCGTGTTTGGTGTTTCGTGTTTCGTGGTGCCGGGCCTACCAAACACAAAACACTAAATACGAAACACTAGATAATCGTTTCCGCCTTTAAAGCCGGTTGATATTTTTTTCTTTCCCCTGCATCCAGATAATCGAGATGCACCAGCAGATCCGATCGGCCGGTGAGCTCTTTCATGGCTGTCATGCCGAACTGCCGAAGCATTTCACACCACTGTTTCCGCCAGGCCATGTACATGTTGACGATCCGCTGTTCAGCATATGCTTCGGTGGTCATGCGTCCGAGTTCAGGATCTGTGGATGCAATGCCCCTGGCGCAACCTCTGCCGCTTTCACAATTCCCGCATCGGACGCACTCCATGGCAACCAGGTCCGCCGTGCCGATCACGACGCCGTCTGCACCCAGCGCCATGGCCTTGGCAACATCCATTGCATTTCGAATGCCGCCGCTTGCGATGAGGCAAATCTTTTCCCTCACCCCTTCGTCCATTAAAAATTTATGCACCTTGGGGATAGCGTATTCGATGGGCATGGCAATATTTTTCTTTGCAATATCCGGCGCGGCACCCGTGCCCCCGTAACTGCCGTCGATATGAACAATGTGAGCGCCCGCATAATAACTTCCCACCGCCACCATGTCCACGTCCGTGGGGGTTGAGACTTTTACGGATATGAGAACACGGGGATTGATCTCCTTGATCCAGTCCACATGCTTCTTGTGATCCTCCACGGAATACACGCTGTGAAACGGGAACGGTGAAAAAAGCGAATTTCCCACCACCGTCTCCCGCATGGCTGCAACTTCGGGTGTCACTTTGTCTCCCAGCAGGTGACCGCCCAAACCGGGTTTAGCGCCCTGGGCATATTTGAACTCTACCACCGGCGCATACAGTATGGTCTCCTCACGGACACCGAACAAACCGGTTGCCACCTGGGTGATAACGTGATCGGCATATGGAACAAACGCTTCGGGATAGCCGCCTTCACCGGTGCAGGTCAGAGAATCCAGCCGTTTGGCAGCTCTTGCACGGCCGACAAGCGCGCTCAACGCCATGGAACCGTAGGACATGCCTCCTCCGTAACACGGAAAAGAGAGTACTTTTTTCGGTCTGCCGTCGTCACGCTTGTTCAAGGCAAGACTTGTATCGATATCCTCGTCACCGATGGCGATATATGCATCGGGGTCCGGATGTTTAAAGCGGATTTTATCAAACCCGCCGCCTGATTTTCCGATATTATATTCCAGATCAACCACCGGCAGATTCCCGGTTTCAGCCATCTCCCAATGAGCGATCAGCATTTCAGCCGTCCACCGATAATCACCGAGCGTATCGAGTATTGGATTCAACCGAAGCGTCAACGCCTGTTCAGGGCAACGGTCGATACAGTAATAATCATTTTCCCTGCACTTAAAACCGATGCACTTATGATCACGTGGGCGAATCGGCTTTGCATAATTCTCATATCTGGGATGCACGCCATACGGGCACAGCTCCGCACAAAGTCCGCAGGATATGCATTTCGAGCTTCTTTTGATGGTATATTTGCCGATGGTATTTCTAAATCTCGACTTTAACTCAACCGTCTCCGGAAGTTTACGTTTCTTTGTTTGACTGTTCATGCTAGAATCCTTTGTTAATAACCGGCCACTTTTCTTTCTCCGAACAGGGGCCCGAAATTTTCATTTTCCAGATCCTCAAACCACATGGAACGACCTACCTCGCCCCGAAGTCTCCTGGCTTCACGTATCCCCATGGCGCCCATCACCTCGAGGAGCTGGCTGTGCCACGCACCGATCAGGTTGACAATTCTCTGGCTTCCCCATCCGACATCGATACCCGATTCAAGCTTCACCGGGCAAGACAGATCTTCGCGGCAGCGGTAACACAAACGGCATTCAAGAGCCAACATCAATATGAAATCCACCACAACACCGTCAGCGCCGCAGATCAAGGCTTTGGCCATGTGTTCCGGCATGGCGATACCGCCGGAAAAAAGGAGGTTTATTTTTTGCCGGACGGAATTCTCAACCAGCATTAAGTGGACTTCTCGAATCATATCTTTGAGATACCTGGGATTCTCCGCATTCAGCTCTCTTCCATGATCATCCGCGTAAAAATAGATGGCATCCACTCCCGCTTTCGCCAGATTCAGCGCACGACCGGCCGCCTGCGAATCAAGGGGCATTTCCACCATAATAACCACCCCCGGCTTTTTCACCCGGATATCCGGGAAGAAATCTTCGATACCGGATTCAAAGTGAAATGCCATGGCCCGGCACGCAGCCGTCAAATCGTCATGCTGTTGATAATTTTCTCTGTTAAAGCAGGGAATCAGGCTGGATATATAGGGCGCCATCACTTTCGAATATCTTGCAACCGGCATCAGCATCATGGTTCCCAGCAATTGTGCAGCCGTAGCCGCCGATAAAAGAATCGATTCATTTTGAATAAGACTCTCCGGCAATTTGAATATCAGCGGAATCGGTATTTCCAGTATTTTAGGTACATCCGAGGCCAATGTCATGTCTGCGTTGAATTGAAGCGGCGTAACGCGTCGCGACAGCTCAATACAGGTGTTGATATATTCCCGGCCATGAATACCGTCCCTCGTGGGGCGAACAATCTCCGACATGTCGGTCCACATGGAATCGAATCCTTCGGCAACAAAAGGTCCGCGGTATCCGGCACCGGAAACGGGTATCATGCCCGTGTGCGCCTGGTACCACAATCGGTGAATGATATCGGCGCGCCAGTGTTCATCTCCCAAGGTCCTGTAATCCGGATTGATGACGCGGGAAAATATACCCCTGGTGCACTCCTGAACACAACGGAAACAACTCTGACATGTGTAAAGATACTCCGGTTCCTTCATGCTGCTGGCATGCAAAAACCCTTCTTTGAAAATATTGTATACACATCTTTTTTTAACACAGTCTCTGCAGCTTCCGGCGCAATTTTCCCGAAATTCGATGATGGCATACTTGCCGATGGGATGGAATCTGGGTTCGGCTGTTTGCACGTGGATATGATATTTTTTAGGCATAGCTAACTCCTGAACCGGACAAACCAGTGTAAAATTTTGATACTGCGTCTCCACCTGCAGAGCGGGTGGGTTCGTGTATCCTCCTCAAAAGGCGCCAAAATAACGACTTGAAATTCTAGACTATTCAGTTCGTGCCGAACTACTTGAAATTGAATGTCCAATATCCAATATCGATTCCATGAATTTCCAAGTAAGGAATTCTACCTTTTTTAAAAATCCCCCTAAATCCCCCTTTGAAAAAGGGGGACTTGCCTTGGTCGCCTTTTAATAAAGGAAACGTACTGGGCTGTTGATACAACGCCCATATCGAAATCAGGTTGTTTCCAATCGCAAATCCCTTTGCCAACCTTCGCTCCCGCGTTTCCCCCCTTTACCAAAGGGGGGTTAGGGGGGATTTCCATACTTCATCATTGGATATTGATTATTCGGCATTCGGCATTCGTTTTTTATTCTCACCGGATTGGTAGAACCTGTCCGGATCTTCCACCAGAGATGGCGGACTTCGATCGAAACTAAGGCCTCGGTTTCAGGCCGGCAGCCGTAACGATTTCAGCCACCGCCTCTTCCCATTCAATGGCCATGATATGAACCCCATGGACGCCTTCTGTTTTGCGCAATTCAGCGATGGTCTCCAGGCAGATCTTTATACCCTCTCCGGGCGCCTCCTGCTTCGGGACACCCGCCATCCGCTGAATGACTGTTTCCGGAATATCCATTCCCGCAACTTTATTGTTCATATATCGGGCCATACCAGCGGATTTAAGGGGTGTAACGCCGGCCAGGATATGAACTTTCTCGGTCAGCCCCTCTTCGCGGGCCAAACGAATCCATTCCTTGAATCGGTCCAGATTGTACACACATTGGGTTTGGATAAAATCCGCACCCGCATCGATTTTTTTGGCCAGCCGAATGACGCGGTATTCAAACGGATCGGCAAAAGGATTGGCCGCAGCCCCGATAAACATCCGGGGTGGCTCGTTCAATGCATAACCGCTCATATCCTTCCCGTTATCACGCATATCTTTTACCGTTCGAAGCAGGTTCATGGAATCGATGTCAAATACATTCAGCGCGTCCGGCTGGCTGCCGAAACGCTGGTGGTCTCCGGACAGACAAAGAATGTTTCGGATACCGAGGGAATATGCACCCAGGATATCCGATTGAAGGGCGATGCGGTTTCTGTCTCTCGTAACCATCTGCATCACCGGTTCCAGTCCCATATTGAGCAGATGAACACATGCCGCAATGCTCGACATCCGTACAATAGCAGTCTGATTGTCGGTAACATTCACGGCATCCGCAATTCCCCTGAGCAGTTCACCTTTCTCCTTGACAATTTGCACATTACTGCCCCTGGGGGGGCCGCATTCCGCTGTTACGGCAAAATCACCGGCCGAAAGTCGCTGCTGTAACCTGCTTATTGACATTTCGTTCATATGATATGATCCTCTCTCACTAATTTTCTCGGGCCGCCGGCATTGCTGGGGCTCCAATCTTTTGGCGGGATATAGGCCCGCAGATTATCGAGCTGTCCCAGCGCTTCCAAACGGTTGATGATCAGCTGCCAGGCGCAGTCCGTCTCAGGATTCACCTCGCATTTTCCATTCTGAGAACCGCCGCAGGGGCCGTTCAACAGTTTTTTGGCACAGCGGGTGACCGGGCACACGGCGCCGAATCGGGCAAGCTCGCAATTACCGCATCCCGCACATTCCTCTGTAAACAGCCCTTGTTTTTCCAGGACGCCGATAAAAGTCGTATTGACACCCGGCAATACCACTGTTTTGCTGAATCGCCGCGCAATGGCTTGAACGCCCGCACCGCACGCCAAGGACAATACACAATCGTTCTCTTTAACAGCATGTGACGCCTCCTGGATAAATTCGTCTTCACACTGCCGCTCGACAGTCAATTCCGAGACGCGCATCGCCTTGCCGTCTTTTTTAAACGCCAGCCTGAGAGCGGAGGCAAGAACGGCCGTCTCATCTTCACCGCCGGCAAAACAGGTTTTCACACATGTTCCACAGCCGAGGATGAGAATATTCTCATAAGGCCTCACGAGGTTTTTTATTTCCGCCAGGGGTTTTTGTTCTCCAACGATCATAATGTATCTCCAATTGGTTAAGTTATATCCACCCCAAAAGGGTTTATTCGCCTGATTTTAAATCCGGCGGAGTACAATATAGAGAATACAGAAGTCAGAATACAGAAGTCAGAATGGAATGATGTCTCTATAGAATATTTTATTCATTTTTTCCGGGCGCAACCAAAGGCGAATACCTTATTCTGAATTCTGTCTCCTGTATTCTGTCTCCTTGCCGGTTCATTTTCGGCATGTCCTGCTATCCTTTAATAACTATTCAATATCATAATCTATTCTAATAGGTCACATCATCTTGCAGGACTCAAGCCCAGGTCACCGAGCTTAGCCACTGTATCTTTGATAATTTTTTCCGCCGACGACTCGTCCCCTGATATCATATGGAAAAGAGCCAGGCGTTTTCCATCCAGCCCGATCTCATCCAGCAGATTCCGGACCCATGCGATCCTTTTTTTTGCCCGGATATTCCCCTCCACGTACCGGCAGTGTCCCTCCGGGCATACAAAAACAACCACGGCATCCGAGCCGGACTCAAATGCGCGAAGGAGATACACATCCTTGACCATGCTCGAGCACGCCAGTTTCACAAAATTCAGTTCAACGTCATGCTTGAAACCTGCATGAAAAGCAGCCTTTTCCGTAAAGCTGTTGATGCAGTACATTACCGTTATTTTGGGTCGCATTTTTTCATTCATTTGGTTTAACCGAAATCCTTTATTGTCCGCCCTGTTTGTGATGCGCCAAATTCCTGAACGCTGCAAAGCGTGGGCAATAAAAAAGACGTCTCCATCACCACACAGGGATACAGACGTCTTTGTCTACACAAATATTGATCTAACCTCAGCACGGCATTGTGGTAAGTTTTCGTTAGATCATTTAGATCATAAAGAAGGAATTTTTTAACAACCGCCGATTGTTTTGTCAAGCGATAATTTTTCCTGAAATAGTGATATTTGAAAAAAATCCACGCAGTGGATGGTCCGAAAATATCACTTGACCCGATTCTGACTTTTAAAGTATATACAAGCATCGCCTGTCTGGAATCACAAACGACAACTGCGCTGAAACTTCAAACGTTATCTCCCAAGCAAGTTGATGTCTGCCGGCAGAATGGTCTAAATGCGATCCTGTGTGACTGGAAAGAGCTACAGCCGGGAGAACTAGGCAAATTCGACGTAGTTGTATCAATTGGTTCCTTTGAACATTTTTGTTCGGTTGAAGAATATTTTGAGGGCAAAAGAGATGAAATTGGCGCCTCTTTTTAGAGGCAAAGCTGACCGTGCAAAAATGCTCTGTCTTAAGGAAAATGATATTCGGGAGGTATTCATACGAGACCTGTTTGGTCATCAAAGGATTTTCTTTCAGAAAAAGAACCATATTCAAATGTAATAGTTTTGTCAAACCCGCTTATTGTCTTGAAATCACCCCGGTAACCTCTAAAATCAATCCTATATCCCGCGCTGAGAAAATATCCTCTCCCTGGCTTTGAGCCATCCCCGAAGACGGCCGCGAAGCCCTTAGCGCAAATTAAAAAAATTGTTCTTAAAACAGGAGGCTCTTTTTGAAAACACAACCAGAGGTGCATTCGCTTGGAACACATGCCAGGATTTTACTTTCCAGTGTTTTCGGCCCTTTTGCACAAAATGATGAATATGGCAGCCGGACAATCAATCCCATGGAGCTCTACCAAAATCAGGTGACCCGTGTACAGGGCGCTTTTTCGTTGCGCATGTTTCACCGCAGTTTCGGCTTGATGATGATTCAATCCAATCTCGAGGCGCCCTGTACGCTGCTCGATTTTCCTTCCCTCCATCGGTTTGTCCAGGAAATCCGGCATAATCAATACGATATCGTGGGCATCAGCGCGATTGTTCCCAACGTGGGAAAGGTAAAAAAAATGTGCGAACTGGTTCGGGAACACCTCCCGGGGGCAACGATTGTCGTCGGCGGTCATGTCGCCAACAAAGAGAGGCTTTCGGATATCATCGATGCGGATCACATTGTCAAGGGAGAGGGGGTCCGGTGGTTCCGAAGATTTCTCGGTCAGAATGAAAACGCACCGATCCGGCATCCCCTGACCCATTCGGCATATGGAACGCGTATCATGGGGCACTCCCTTCACCGTGAGGATAAACACGGTAATACGGCTGCCATCTTGATCCCTTCAGTCGGATGCCCGGTGGGATGCAACTTCTGCGCAACATCAGCCCTGTTCGGCGGAAAGGGAAACTTTGTCAACTTTTTTGAAACCGGGGATGCCCTGTTTTCGGTCATGTGCGATATTGAAGCCAAACTGAATGTCAGCTCGTTTTTTGTCATGGACGAAAATTTTCTGCTGCATCGAAGCCGGGCGCTAAGATTGCTGGAATTAATGACATTAAACCAAAAAAGCTGGTCCTTGTATGTTTTCAGTTCGGCCCGGGTGTTGCAGTCCTACGC
Source organism: uncultured Desulfobacterales bacterium (assembly GCA_964435695.1). Taxonomy (GTDB): domain Bacteria; phylum Desulfobacterota; class Desulfobacteria; order Desulfobacterales; family B30-G6; genus CAYTAQ01. Next base: position 15,263 of record CAYTAQ010000021.1, read on the forward strand.
CATTGAGCAACTCGTGGGAATGGGTATTGCCTGGGTATGGATGGGCCTGGAGGGCAAAAGCAGCCAATATCGTAAGCTCCGCGGCGTTGACACCTACGCGCTGGTAAAGCGCCTGAAATCTCACGGAATTCGCGTGCTGGGGTCTTCCATCATCGGACTGGAGGACCACACCCCCGAAAACATCGACCAGGTAATCGAAGACGCCATCGCTCATGATGCCGATTTTCATCAGTTCATGCTCTACACCCCGGTTCCGGGGACTCCTCTTTTTGAACAGCACCGCAAAGACGGAACGCTTCTTTCCGAAGAGATCTTTCCCGTGGCGGATGCCCACGGGCAATACCGTTTCAATTATCGTCATCCCCACATCCATGAGGGCCGGGAAGAAGAATTCCTCCTGAAAGCCTTTCACAGGGATTTCGAGGTAAATGGGCCAAGTCTTGCCCGCTTGATACAAACCCTCCTGGCAGGATGGCAACGGCACAAAAACCATCCGGATCCGCGTATCCAAAAACGCTTTGCCCGGGAAGTCTTCCCCCTTCGAAGCGCCTATGCAGGTGCCGTGTGGGCCATGAAAAAGCATTACCGAAAAAATCGGCGACTTTTCGAAAAACTGGACTGCCTTCTTCGCGATATATACCGTGAGTTCGGATGGTTGCCGCGGATGACAGCCCCGCTGATCGGACGCTTTCTTTATCTTAGCCTGAAAAGGGAAGAGCGGCGACTGGCAAATGGGTGGACATATGAACCCCAAACATTCTGTGAAAAAAATCCGGCCGCCCTTTCACTTGAAAATTCAGCGCCCCAAAAATCCAGACAACCGGCATCAAAACATTTTTTGCCTGCTCCAGGCTTTGCTTGCGCCAAACCACAGGAAAATGTATAAAAGCTAACGTGAGCGTTTCAATTTTTAAGAATATTGAAATTCGAAACGCTCAATTTAGTTAAGAACATGTTCACCGGCGAAGCAAAAAGGAGACCGCCCCATGCCCCACCCCCGAAATGCCATGGAAATCTATCAATTCCTCGACAAATCCAATTGCAGGGAATGCGGCGAAAAAACATGCCTTGCATTTGCCGGAGCCGTTTTCATGGGACAGCGAAAGATTAGCGACTGCCCGAAACTGACGCAAAACATCATCAAAAAGTTTTCCGATAACGAAATAACGAATACCATCGAGCAGAATCGCGATGCAACGCTGCAGACCCTGAAAGATGAAATCTCCGCCATCGACCTGGCTAAGGCTGCAGACAGAATCGGCGCCCGTTTTTCCGGGAAAAAACTGACATTAAAGGTGCTGGGAAAGGATTTCAGTGTTGACACGAACGGCCGTCTCTCCACGGATATCCATGTCAATCCGTGGGTGGCTGTTCCATTTCTAAATCACATCCTTTATGGAAAGGGAATACCGCTTTCAGGGAACTGGGTGCCTTTCCGGGAGCTGAATGGGGGCCAAGAGCGGTATCCGCTTTTTCAAAAAAGATGCGAAGAGGGCATCAAGCGGGTCGCCGACATTTATACGGATCTTTTTGACGACATGGTGCATCTTTTTAACGGCAGACAGGTTGAAAAACAATTCGAATCCGATATCGCGGTCGTGCTCAAACCTCTCCCGCTGGTGCCGATTATGGTCTGTTACTGGCTGCCTGAAGACGGCCTTGAATCGAGCCTCAACATTTTTTTTGATGAAACAGCGGATCAGAACCTCGACATCGGTACCATCTTCACACTGGGGGCGGGACTGGCACAGATGTTCGGCAAACTTGCCCAGCGGCATGGATATCCGTTGAACGATATGCCCTAAAAGATTTAACCGCCAAGACGCAAAGTACGCAAAGAGTGTATTTTTTTCCTGGTCAAAGAGACCGCTGACCAGGAAAACCACCATGCCTTTCAGGCAAAACCCGATGGGATTGAAGAATTAAGCCATTTGCTTCCGCAGGATGGAATTTTTAATTTTCAGAGGGGTCTCGCTGAAAATCAAAATAATATAAAGCTTAGCGATCTTTGCGCCTTGAGCGAAGCGGGCGGTGAGTGCTCTAAATCTCAACCGATCCGACCCTATAGTTCTTCAGATAACAATATCGCTTCGGCAACCTCTCTCATGGATTTACGGGTATCCATGCTCCGTTTCTGTATCCATCGAAAGGATTCTTCGCCGGTTTTGTTGCGACGTTTCATGAGCACTTCTTTGGCGCGTTCCACCAGTTTCCGCGTTTCGAGTTCTTCCTGAATCACGGTGGTCTTCACCATTAATTCCGTGTTGATAATTGCCACAGCCGCCTGGTTGGCAACGGTTCGGATCAAATTGACTTCTGTTTCGGAAAAAATATGTTTTTCGGCGGTAAAACAGTTAAATACGCCGATGACTTCTCCATCTTTTACTTCCAAAGGAACGCTGAGCATGGAAACCAGTCCGAGACGTTCCGCCAATTCCTTTTCTTTAAACAGGGTCTCTTCCAAGACATTTTGCACCATCAAGGGACGGCAGGTCGTGGCCACATGACCGACAACCCCCTCGTTCATCCCAAGGGAACGCTCTTTCATATAATCCGGATCAATCGTTTGGGATGCCTTCAAACGAATCATTTTCGGATCGACACTTTCATCGATCAGCCAGAGGGAACAGATTTCAACACCGGTTACTTTTGCGGTCACCATGAGGATCAGCTTAAGGATGTCTTCAAGATAAAGATCGGAAGTAATGGCACGGCTGATATCCATGAGTGCTTTGATATATTTATCATGCGTTTCATGAATCATTTTTTCCATGATTTTATCACCTTCAAATAATTTAAGCGACTCGTATTTTTTTTACAACCAATTTTTTCCCAAGCTCAATTGTTTTTTAAATTGGATATTTCAAATTAGGGCGAGTTCATGTAATAATAAAATCGTGGAACGATTTTATTATAATAAAGACGCGAAAGAAACCATTTCGATTCCACTGGAGCTCAGCCGGACCGCAGATAATCGATGGGAAGCGTTGTGCAAAGCCGCTAAGGATCAGTCAATTGCCTTGCCACAGGATCCGGCATTTGCTTCGGAGCTCCGCCAGGTTCTGATGTTCAGCGATTTTATTTTCAAAAACTGCTCCCGCGATCCAGCCATGCTGTTGGGTCTTCACCAGAGCCATGATCTTAAAAAATCATACGAAGCTCATGATTATCCGGGACGTCTGAAAAATTTGCTGGAAGGAAATGCGACTCTTCGGGTCCGCGATCCGGATGCCGTCGGCCCGAAACTTCATCTGCAGGCACTTCAACATGTTCTGAGACAATTCAGACGCCGTGAGATGGTACGCATCGCGTGGCGCGACCTGACCGGATCAGCTGATTTGGCAGAGACCATGCAGGATCTTTCAACATTTGCGGAAACCTGTATCGATCAAGCCCTGAACCATCTTTACGCAAGGCAGTGTTTGGAAAACGGCATTCCGACCTCGCCAGGCGGCCGGCGGCAGCAGTTGGTGGTTATTGGAATGGGCAAACTGGGAGGCAGCGAGCTCAATTTCTCTTCGGATATCGACCTGGTATTTGCATATCCGGAAGCCGGCAGAACGGATCACCCGACAAAATCTATTTCAAACGATGATTTTTTTGTGAAACTTTGCCGCAATCTTTTGAAAACGCTTTCCGAATTTACACCCGACGGTCACGTCTTCAGGGTCGATATACGTTTGAGACCCGACGGCGACAACGGCCCCCTGGTCATGAGTTTCGATAATATGGAGGAATATTACCAGGTCCTTGGGAGAGAATGGGAGCGTTATGCATGGATCAAGGCCGCGGGGGTTGCCGGTGACAGAATTGCAGCCGAAAACCTGATGAAACGGCTGGCGCCGTTTATCTATCGACGCTACCTTGACTTTGGCGTCTTCGAATCCATACGAAAGATGAAAGAAAAGATTTCCCTTGAAGTTCAGCGAAAGGGTTTAAAAAACAACGTCAAACTGGGTCCCGGCGGCATACGCGAAATCGAGTTTTTCGGCCAGATATTTCAGCTGCTTCGCGGTGGGGTCACACCGGCACTTCAGGACCGTCGAATTCTAAAAATATTGAACACGCTGCTCAAAGAAAACATGATCGATAAAAATGCCTGTGATTCACTTTCCGCAGCCTATATCTTCCTGCGGCATGTCGAACACAGACTGCAGGAATTCTCCGATCAGCAAACCCACGATCTGCCTATAAACGAAACAGAAAAAATGCGACTTTCGCTTTCCATGGGCTTCCCAAATTGGAAATCGTTTTCATCACAGCTCAGACGCCACACGGATCATGTTCACGCCCATTTTAATACCCTTCTGGAAGCCGGAAATCAAAAAGCATCTCCACAGGAAGATACTGAATTGTCTAATGTCCTGACACGTTTCTGGATCGATCCGGGCATGAAAGAAAAGGCTTTAACAGCGCTTTCCGATGCCGGCTTTCAGAAACCCGGAGAAGCGATACAGCTGCTGGACCAATTTAAAAACAGTCCTAAAACGCGGGCATTGAGCCAAATCGGAAGGAACCGCATCGACCGGTTGATCCCCAAAGCGATTGAAGCCGTTTCAGCTTCCACTTCACCGGATACGGCATTGAAGCGTATTCTTGAATTAATCGACACCATTCAACAACGGACAACGTATATCGCACTTTTGCTGGAAAACCCGAATGCTTTGCAGCACCTGATCCGCCTGGCAAACGCCAGCGCCTGGATCGTCTCTTTTTTGGCTCACCACCCGGTTCTTTTGGATGAACTGATCGATCCGAGAACGCTCTATTCTCCGCCGGAAAAAACATTTCTGCAGGAAGACCTGCGCCGGAGGCTTGAAAAATTTTCTGCGGAGGATCTTGAGTATCAAATGGAGGAGATGTGCATATTCAAACAGATCAATACATTACGGGTTGCCGCTGCCGACATAACAGGCGTTCTGCCCCTCATGAAAGTCAGTGACTATTTGAGTGATATCGCTGAAACCATCCTGAATGAAACGGTGGCAATTTCGTGGAATCATCTAACAGCCAAGCATGGCATCCCTTCTGCAACGCTCAACGAACAGCCATGCGAAAAAGGATTTGCCGTCATTGCCTATGGTAAACTCGGCGGACTTGAACTCGGATACGGATCGGACCTCGACATGGTCTTTATCCATGCCGGAACAGCCGGTCAGACCGACGGCAACCACCCCATTGAAAATTCACAATTTTTTGCGCGGCTTGGGCAACGGGTTGTTCATACCCTTTCCACGCATACGGCAGCGGGAAAAATTTATGAGATCGACATGCGGTTGCGCCCGAGTGGAAGTTCCGGTATTCTCGTCAGCCATTTTTCATCCTACCAGGACTACCAGTCCCATGACGCATGGACGTGGGAACACCAGGCCCTTTTAAGAGCACGCGCCATCATGGGAGATGAACATTTGACCCGCTGGTTCCATCGAATCCGAAAAAAGATTTTAACCCGTCCACGGAAAAAGGAATCCTTGCGGGAAGACGTCCGCAATATGCGGCAAAAGATGCGCAGCGCCCTATTGAAACCCCAGCCGGACATCTTTGATATCAAACAGGACCGGGGCGGCATCGTTGATATCGAATTTCTTGTTCAGTATCTTGTTCTGCTGCACGCACACCAGTACCCGGAGCTGGTAACCTATTCCGACAATGTTCGACAAATCCAGGCCCTCGCTGAAACCGGCATTCTAAAAGAAAACACGGCCCATATTCTCAGAAGAGCCTACCTTGTATACCGCGCCACAACCCACCGCCTCAACCTCAGAGAAAAATCTGCCCAATTACCCGCAGACGCCTTTTTGGATATACGCAACCGAATCAAAGAAATGTGGAATATTTTTCTTGAAGGTTAGCTTGAGGGCGTATAACATATTTGTAATTTTATGGGCCTTTTTTTAACAAAATTGTAAAGCTTTTCACCATCCCCTGGCGTGATATTATTTGCTATCTTTCCGTTATAATAGCAATTATCAATTATTTAACTGTTTGGCATGCCATTTGCTGTTGTAGAAGCGGTGACGATATAGGAGCATATGGGGATAAACAAATGAGCGACCAGTACCGAAAAGCCTCCGAAACATTAAAACAAAAAAGGAATCGACTGTTTTCATCTTTTGAAAATATGCCGCCCGATGTTTTTCTGCGCCAGCATACGGCTATTCTGGACAATTATTTCAGGGAAAGTTTTGAAAAAAGCATGGTCGGTCCCCAGATAGAACTTTACCGAAACCCCTATGCTATTATTGCATTGGGCGGGTATGGCAGAGAGGAGCAGTGCATTCATTCTGATGTGGACATCCTGTTCCTTTTTAAAAAGGAGGTGCCCAAGCAAGCTGAAAGCCTTATACAGGAAATCATCTACCCATTGTGGGACATCGGTCTTGAGGTCGGATACGCCACCCGCACCCTTAATGAATGCATCCATATGGCCCACACGGACTATGATATCCTCACGCCCATACTGGACGCCAGGTTTGTTTGCGGCATGTCGATACTTTTCACGGAACTTATGGCATCCCTCCGCCAAAAAATCCTAAAAAAACGATCCGGGCGCGTCATCGAATGGCTCGTGAATCGGAACAAGGAACGGCACTTGCATTTTGGGGACTCTACCTATCTATTGGAACCGAATATTAAAGAAGGCGGCTTGAGAGATTATCATACCATGCTCTGGATCGGCCGAATTAAGTTTTGCCTGAAGCAGCCAAGAGACCTTGAATATTTCGGTTATCTGTCCCACGAAGAATACCTGGCAACCAGAGACGCTCTGTTCTTTATCTGGAATGTGCGTAACCGTCTGCACAATAAAACAGGCCGAAAGTGCGACCAGCTTTATTTTGAAAACCAGATCAAGCTGGCTGCATCCATGAACTTCAATAAGGTCAACGGACAGCAGCCCGTTGAAAGATTTCTGGGCGAGCTCCATGGGAAAATGGATTTCTTGAAACAGCAGCATCTCATGTTCCTCCGGGAGCATGGCCATGCAAAAAAACCCCGGTATCGATCCGGAAACCGGAAACCCGTCAAGATAGACGGATTGATCTTAGCAGAGGACGCTCTCGATTTTGTTTCATCCGAAGCGATCCTTCAATCCCCTGAACTGCTGATCCGGATATTCGAAGAAAGCGCTCGACTTAAGATGCCCCTCAGCAATGAAGCCAAGCGTATGGTGAGTGAATTCAGCTATTTGATCGATGATAACTTTCGGACCGAACCGCGGGTTGTTACGTCATTTGAACGTATTCTGAAAATGCCGGCACCCACGTTCAACGTGCTCCGGGAGATGCTGAATACAGGAATTCTGGTCACTTTCATTCCGGAAATGAAGGGAATCGTCAACCGCATCCAATATGATGAGTACCATCTTTACCCCGTGGATAAGCACGCATTGAGAACCGTTCAGGCGCTGAAAGTTTTCGGCGATGAGCAAAACGGTTCCTTTTGTATGTTGTGTGATCAGATCTGGAAAGAATTGAAAAACAAAAAACTTCTGCTCTGGGCGGCTCTTTTGCATGACATCGGAAAAAGCGTGCCGGAAAAGAACCATGCTGCGACCGGCGCCCAGATGGCCCGGAAAATATTAACCGGCTTTGGATACAGCGCTAAGGAGATCGATACGGTCTCGTTTTTGATCAAAGAGCACCTGTTGTTGATGAAGACCGCAACCCGGCGGGACATCCACAATGAAGAAACGGCAATCTCCTGTGCGAGAATCATCAAAAAAGTGAGCCGCTTGCAGATGCTGTACCTTTTAACCGTCGCCGATGCCACATCCACCGGTCCGAATGCGTGGAGCGAATGGACATCAACCCTCTTACGCGATCTGTTTTTGAAGGTTTTGAACATTTTAAAGAAAGGCGAACTGGCGAGCCAGCAGGCGGTGAAGACCATCGAGAGTAAAAAGGAGATCGTTCTATCCTCCGCCGCCGGTCCGGATGAAAAAAGCCGCTTCCAAGCGCTTTATCAAATAATGTCCCCCCGATATCTTCTTGCCATGCAGACACAGGAAATCGTGAGCGACATCGACCTTTACAATCATATCGGAGACCGGGAATTTATTTGGCGTATTACCAAAAACGACGCTGTCAATACCCGAAGCATAAGGGTGTGCGCAAAGGACAGACCAGGACTTTTTTCTAAAATTGCAGGTACCTTTACCTTGAACAACCTGAACATCTTGGATGCACAGATTTTCACATGGCAGAATAATATGGCCCTGGATATCTTCACGGTGAAACCACCGCTGGATAAATATTTTGAAACTGAGCGCTGGAACACTGCGGAAAGAAATCTCGATGCCGCGCTTGCCGGCGATCTCGATCTCGTCAATGCATTAAATGATAAAATGTCGGCGTATAAAACCATCAAGCCCAAAGCTTCCAAGCGATCACATCGCATCGTTGTTGACAATACAAGTTCCAGCTTCTTCACGATCATCGAAGTTTTCACCTACGATTTTCCAGGACTTTTATTTGCCATCACCGATGCGCTTTATCAATCGGGTCTGGACATATGGGTGGCTAAAATTTCAACAAAAATAGACCAGGTTGTGGACGTTTTTTATGTCAGAGACATTGACGGGCAAAAGGCCGACGCCAAACAACAGGTTTCTCTAATCAAAGAAGCTATTCTCAGGAGATTGCCCAAAATTGTTTGATCACAGGAGGCCTTTACGACTTTTTGTGATGTCATCAACCAAGCTTTAAAATAAGGAGTGATATGATGAAGAAAATTGAGGCGATAGTTAAACCGTTTAAACTGGATGATGTAAAGGAAGCACTCAATGAAATCGGAATTCAGGGAATGACCATCTCTGAAGTGAAAGGCTACGGGCGGCAGAAAGGTCATAAAGAAATCTATCGCGGTGCTGAATATATTGTCGATTTCATACCCAAAATCAAAATTGAAATCGTGGTGGATTCCAAACAGGTGGATCAAGTGGTGGAAAAAATTCGTGAAGCCGCCAACACCGGAAAAATAGGAGACGGCAAGATCTTTGTTATTCCGATTGAAGAAGCCATCAGGGTTCGAACGGGTGAAAAAGGAACGGACGCCATATAGTGTCCGTTGGCTTGTGATCCCGTTGACCTGTGAGTCCGTTGGCCCGTTGGCCTGTAATAGATTGAAATTTGGTACAATATTTTTAATCCAAGCATTTAAGAAACGATCGGTTAAAATTATTTTATACTAAAGGAGGCAATACCAATGACACCGAAAGACGTATTAAGCATGGCAAAAGAAATCAACGCCCAAGTAGTCGATTTGCGCTTTATGGATTTTCCGGGTTTGTGGCAGCATTTTACCGTCCCTGTAAGCCAACTGGAAGAATCATCCTTTGAAGACGGATTCGGATTTGACGGATCCAGCATTCGCGGGTGGCAGCCCATTAATGCAAGCGATATGCTGGTGATTCCCGATCCCGGCACTGCAAAGCTGGACCCCTTTTTCAAGGAACCGACACTGGTCCTGATCTGCGATATCCAGGACCCCGTCACGCGGGAGCCCTATTCAAGAGATCCACGCTATATCGTAAAAAAAGCCGACAATTACCTGAAAAGCACCGGCATCGGAGATGTCGCTTACATCGGACCGGAAGCCGAATTCTTCATTTTTGACGACATCACCTTTGAATCAAGCGGACACCGGGCCTTTTATGAAATCGACTCCATAGAAGGGTCGTGGAATACCGGCCGGGACGAGGGCCCGAACCTTGGATACAAACCCCGTCCCAAGGAAGGATACTTCCCGGTTCCACCCATGGACAAATTTCAGGATCTCAGAACCGAAATGGTTCTGACACTGCAGGGCGTCGACATCGAAGTTGAAGCCCAGCATCACGAAGTCGCAACAGCCGGACAGTCGGAAATCGACATGCGATTCAAACCGATCGTTCAGATGGCGGATCAACTCATGTGGTTCAAATATGTTTTGAAAAATGTCGCTTACAAGAACGGCCATACCGTGACGTTTATGCCCAAACCCATCTATGGTGACAACGGGACCGGCATGCATACCCATTTGAGCATATGGAAAGAAGGCAATCCTCTGTTTGCGGGTGAAAAATACGCGGGCGTGTCGCAGGAAGCCCTTTATGCCATCGGCGGAATACTGAAACACTGCAAATCCCTTTGTGCTTTCACCAATCCCACAACCAATTCCTATAAACGTCTGGTTCCGGGATTTGAAGCGCCGGTGAACCTGGCATATTCCAGCCGAAACAGAAGCGCCGCAGTCCGTATTCCCATGTATTCGACCTCGCCGAAAGCCAAACGGATTGAATTCCGGACACCTGACCCCTCCTGCAACGGCTACCTCGCGTTTTCAGCCATACTCATGGCCGCCATCGACGGCATCGAAAATAAACTCGATCCGGGTGACCCGCTTGACAAAAATATTTACAACCTCCCACCCGAAGAATTGGCTGAAATTCCGTCTGCGCCGGGCTCTCTGGAGGAAGCGCTCGACGCCCTTAAAGCAGATCAGGCCTATCTTAAAAAAGGAGACGTATTCACCCAGGATGCCATTGACATGTGGGTGGAATACAAGATCGAAAATGAGGTCAATCCTGTAAAACTCCGACCGCATCCGCATGAATTCTATCTCTATTATGACATATAAAAAAATTGTGTGGCGTCCAAGAGGGCGCCACACAATTTTATAAATTATTAATTTCCCCACCTTCTATTCCGGTTGCCATAAATTTTCATGCTCAAGCGCGCACAACGAAGCATGAAGCAGCAACAAGGGACATAACCATACCGAACTCGCCCCCGAAAAAAACAAATATTTTATTTTGGCACCGTCTTCATTTTCGTGTATAGGAATTTTATTGACAAGCCGGTTTTGAGCATATACACGATTATTTTGTTTAATTTTCCGATACACTGCGCTATCCGGACCTGTGAATTTTTAGTAGCAAATACAACCTAAGTTAGGAGATAAAAACAATGGCAAAGGATGTTATAGGTTCTGTGCTGGTAGTCGGTGGCGGAATTGCCGGCATGCAGTCCGCGCTTGATTTGGCAAATTCCGGATATTATGTCCACCTTCTCGAAAAATCATCCGCCATCGGCGGTGTCATGTCTCAGTTGGACAAAACGTTCCCCACCAATGACTGCGCCATGTGAATCATCTCCCCCGTACTGGTCGAGGTCGGCCGGCATCTCAACATCAATCTGATCACATGCGCTGAAATTGATAAAATTGAAGGATCGGAAGGGAACTTCAAAGCCTTCATCACCAAGCAACCCCGCTATATAGACCCCGCAAAGTGCACCAGCTGCGGCGATTGCACGCAAGTCTGTCCCGTTACCCTGCCCAGTGAATACGACCAGGGCTTTAGTGACCGGAAAGCCACCTACAAAAAATACGCTCAGGCCATCCCGGGTGCATTTGCCATTCAAAAAGCCGATAAAGCACCCTGCCGCCTGGCGTGTCCTGCGGGCTTAAACGTTCAGGGATATGTTCAAATGGTAGGCCAGGGCAATTACAAAAGAGCCCTGGAAATCATTATGGAAGACCTGCCGCTTCCCGGCGTACTCGGCCGCATTTGTCCGCATGGCTGCGAAGACGCCTGTCGCCGATGTGAAGTCGATGCCCCGGTAGCGATCCGGAATCTCAAACGATTGGCCGCCGATCAATTTGACGCCAGAAAAATCGAGATCGCCTGTCAACCGCCGAGAGCGGAGAAAGTTGCCATCATCGGCTCGGGGCCTGCCGGTCTTTCCGCTGCCTATCAGCTGGCGCGAAAAGGTGTCCTTTCAACGATTTATGAAGCGCAGCCTCAGGCCGGCGGTATGCTCAGGGTAGGCATACCGGCCCATCGGCTCCCCAAGCACATTCTGGACAACGATATTGAAATCATTACCAATCTCGGCGTTGAAATCAAAACCAATACACCCATCGGACCGGATCTGAGCGTAGATGATCTATTTGAACAGGGGTACAAGGCCGTCTATATCGCCATTGGTGCCCATAAGGGTATTGAGTTGGGTATTCCCGGTGAAAAATCAAGGGGAGTTCGTCAGGGTGTCGATTTTTTGAGGGAAGTCAACCTCAGCGGAAAAACAGAAGTTGGTAAAAAAGTTGCCATTATAGGCGGTGGTAACGTCGCTATAGATGTGGCGCGGTGTGCCGTGAGGATGGGTGCCGAAAACGTCACCATCGTCTACCGGAGAACGCGAACGGAAATGCCGGCATGGGAAGAGGAAATCGCCGCTGCCGAAGCGGAAGGCGTTAAAATTACTTATTTGACAGCTCCCCAGGAAGCCCTGACGACCGACGGTAAAGTTACCGCTCTCAGATGTATTCGAATGGAGTTGAGCGACATGGATTCTTCGGGCAGAAGACGCCCCATACCCGTGCCGGGAAGTGAATATGATATCGAAATCGATCAGCTCATACCAGCCATAGGCCAGCGACCGGATCTCAGCGGCATTGAAGATATCGCAGGTTTGGCAATTTCCAGATGGGGTACCACGGAAGTTGACCCCATTACCTATGCTACGGGACGGGAAGGCGTTTTTGCCGGCGGGGATGTCCAGACCGGACCCTGGGTTGCCATAGGGGCGATTGCCGCCGGCAAGGAAGCGGCTGAATCCATCGTTCGCTACTTGGACGGCAATGACATGGCCGTGGGCAGAGAGCCCATCAAACGAGAAGACCCGGTTTACCGCCCCATTCCAGCAAACGCCGAGGTCGAAAAACGCGCCACCATGCCGGAGCTCTCGTTGGCAAAACGAAAAAATAATTTTAACGAGGTCGAGCTGGGATATACGGAAGCAGCGGGAAAAACCGAGGCGAATCGATGCCTGAACTGCGGTTATTGTTGTGAGTGTTACGCGTGTGTTGAAGCTTGCGGTCCCAAAGCCATCACCCTTGAACTCCACGCACAAAAACCCGAGACAGTGGAACTTGACGTCGGCGCCGTTGTTCTGGCCCCCGGTTTCGAACCCTTTGACCCTTCCAAGTTCGATTCCTACAATTATGCAAACCATCCGAACGTCATTACCTCCATGGAAATGGAAAGAATCCTTTCCGCGTCAGGACCCACCGGCGGGCACCTTGTCCGAATGTCGGACCACAAGGAACCGAAAAAAATCGCATGGTTCCAATGTGTGGGGTCCAGGGATCTGAACCGTTGCGATAATTCATACTGTTCATCGGTGTGCTGTATGTATGCCATCAAGGAGGCGGTCATCGCCAAAGAGCATGCCGGAGACGCTCTGGAATGTGCCATTTTTTTCATGGACATGCGAACCCACGGCAAAGAATTTGAACGGTTTTATAACGATGCCCAGAATAAAGGCGTACGCTTCATCCGCAGTCGTGTCCATACCATCGACGCGGTGACGAACACCGATGATCTTTCCGTTCGTTACATCACCGAAGGCGGTGAACTCAAGACGGAAATCTTTGACCAAATCGTCCTTTCCATCGGGCTGCAGACACACCCTGAAACCATTGCGCTTGCCAAAAGAATCGGCATCGAACTTACGGAGGGCAATTTCTGTAAAACAGAAACATTTGAACCTATCGAAACTTCAAGAAAAGGCATCTATGTCTGCGGAGCATTTCAGGGTCCCAAGGATATCCCGCAATCGGTTATCGACGCCAGTGCGGCAGCCGGCGCAGCCGGTGCCGCTCTCAGTGCCGCCCGTAACACCCAGACCAAAACACCGGAGGTCATCCCTGAAACCAATATATTCGGCGAGCGACCCAGAATCGGCGTTTTTGTGTGCCGCTGCGGCATCAACATTGCGAGTGTGGTGGATGTTCCGGCAGTGCGGGATTACGCTGCAACGCTGCCTTATGTGGAGTATTTCTGCGATAACCTGTACACCTGCTCCCAGGACACGCAGGATATTATGACGCAAATCATCAAGGAAAAAAATCTGAATCGTGTCGTGGTGGCGGCCTGCACGCCCAAAACCCATGAACCGCTTTTTCAGGAAACATTGATAAATGCCGGCCTGAACAAATATCTCTTTGAAATGTGCAACATCCGCAACCAGGATTCCTGGGTTCATAAAAACAATCCTGACCTGGCCACCGCCAAGGCCAAAGACCTGGTTCGAATGGCGGTTTCAAAGGTTGCGCTCATGCAACCGCTTACGGAAGCCGAACTGGAAGTCAACCAGACAGCACTGGTCATCGGTGGCGGCATTGCCGGCATGAGTGCGGCGGCGAACCTTGCAGAACAAGGATATGAAACCCATGTTGTCGAAAAAGACGCGCAGCTCGGAGGGCAGGCACGAAACCTCTTTAAAACGATATCCGGCGAGAATGTTCAGCAAAAGCTGGCCGAGTTGGTCCGTAATGTTGAAACGAACAAATATATCCATGTCCATTTAAATACCGAGATCAAAAATGCTGATGGATTTGTCGGTAATTTCAAATCCACGCTGGCTTCCGGCGCAAACGAAGAAACGCTGGAATACGGTGTTGCCGTTCTGGCGACCGGAGCATCCGCTTTTAAACCCGACGAATATCTTTATGGAAAAGATCCGCGTATTTTAACCAGCCTCGAACTGGATAAAAAATTCATGGAAAAAGATCTCTCGCTGAAGGAATTGAGATCAGCCGTATTTATTCAATGCGTCGGATCCCGTGAGCCGGAGCGCCCATATTGTTCGAAGGTCTGCTGTACCCATTCCATTGACAATGCCATTGAACTGAAAAAACTCAACCCGGAAATGAATGTCTATATTTTATACCGGGATATCCGAACCTACGGTGAACGGGAGTATCTGTACAAAGAAGCACGTAAACTGGGAGTGATGTTTATCCGCTACGCCCTCGACAGAAAACCCGAAGTTGTCCTGAACAAAGGAAATCTCAACATTCAGGTTATTGATCCGATTCTGGGCCGCCCGCTGGAGATCAGTACGGATCTGCTGACATTGGCAACGGCCATTATTCCCAACAAAAATGAAGTGTTGGCACAATTTTTCAAGGTGCCGCTGAATGGTGATGGATTTTTTGTGGAAAAGCATGCCAAGCTGGGACCGTCTGAATTTGCCACCGACGGCGTCTTCTTGTGCGGCCTGGCCCATTATCCCAAACCGATTGATGAGTCCGTGGTACAGGGAAGAGCAGCGGCAGCCAGAGCCATCACGCTGCTGACAAGCGAAGTGATCCATACCAGTGGCACCATAGCCGAAATCGAACCCATGAATTGCAGCGCATGCAAAGTCTGTATATCCATCTGCCCATACTCGGCGCCCGCTTTTGTAGAGGAAGGCCCCTTTAGCGGAAAAGCAAAAATCAATCCGGTGTTGTGCAAGGGATGCGGTCTATGTGTGGCATCGTGCCGATCCGGGGCAATTCATCTGAAAGGTTTTGACAACGATCAAATCTTTGCACAAATTTTTGCTGTGAATGAGGC
>CAYTAQ010000021.1:30747-34708 GCA_964435695.1 uncultured Desulfobacterales bacterium
AAAGGAGATGAAATAAATGTCTGACTGGGAACCGAAAATTGTCAGTTTCCTGTGCAACTGGTGCAGTTACGGCGCAGCCGATCTGGCCGGCGTCAGCCGGATGGAATACCCGCCGAATATCCGGGTCATCCGAATCCCTTGTACAGGACGTATGAGCCCCAAATTTGCTTTGGCCGCCCTTAGAGAAGGCGCGGACGGCGTTTGGGTATCCGGGTGACATCCCGGTGAATGCCATTACCTGGAAGGTAATTACTATGCACGCCGTAAATTTTCGCTTTTTAAAAACCTGATGGTACATATGGGCGTCGAGCCCGATCGCATTCATTTCTCATGGATCTCTTCAGCAGAATCCACGAAATTTGTCGCTGTGGTCAAAGAAGTGACAGAAAAGGTAAAAGCCCTTGGGCCCAATCAATCTTTTGTTAAAACTGAAGCTAAGGTAGCATAATATGTTAGAATACAAAGATAAAATAATAGAAATCGCGGAACGGCTTCTGAAAGACTGTGCGGTAGAGATGGTCATCGGTTTCCGTGAGGGAACCCTGCCCATGATGAATGAACCCTGTTTTGCCAAAACATCGGCTGAGGTGCATCAATTCGTCTGGGATAGTAACTGCGGTATCAATCTGGCCAATTATGTCACCGATCGAAAGGAAAAGATCGGTATTGTTGCAAAAGGCTGTGATACCCGTAACCTCGTAACCCATATTATCGAGAATAAAATCAGCCGGGATCAACTCGTCATCATCGGCGTCCCCTGTAAGGGAATGATCGATAAACGAAAAATCACATCCATGTTTGAAGAAGAAGTGCAAAAAGTCGATGAAAAGGATGAGAAAATTATTGTAACTGCGGGCGGCAGGGAAACCGAGCTGAACAAAAAAGATGTGCTTCAACAAAACTGCTCGGTCTGCACCCACAGAAACCCGGTCATCTATGATGAACTGGTTGCCGATCTTGTCCAGGAGCAAAAAGACATTGATCGCTATGCAGACGTTCGTGAGATCGAAGCCATGAAACCGGCAGAAAAATGGAACTATTTTGAAGAACTGCTGGCACCGTGCGTCCGGTGTTACGCGTGCAGAAATGTCTGTCCGCTCTGTTATTGCCCCACCTGTTTTGTTGATGAATCCAAGCCGCAATGGGTGCAAAAAGGTCAGGAACCCATTGACATCAGAACATTTCATTTTCTCAGGGCTTACCATTGTGCCGGCCGTTGTACGGATTGCGGTTCATGTGAACGCGCGTGCCCCGTCGGTATCAATATGCGGGTATTTACAAAAAAACTGGAAAAGGACTGTTTGGATCAGTTTGGTTGGGAGGCCGGTTTAAGCCTGGATGAACGACCGCCGCTTGACACCTACCGTCCGGGTGACCCGCAGGATTTCATAAAGTAGTCTGGTTTCAGAATTCATGTCGGGTGTTTACAGCGAAAAAAACACGAAACACCAAACATCACAATAAAGGCAAAAGGTTATGAATCTAGTAAAAATCGACAAAAAAGAATGGGACAGCGGAATCGACGCTTTAAGAGCGTCCTATCGACTTTTCGGCCCGGTAAAGGAAAGGGATTTCCACAGTTTTGCAGAGCTCGATGCTGGTCAGCATCCGGACTTTTCTTTTTCAAACTCACGCTTGTCACCCAAATGGATCCTGTTCCCTCAATCCGAAGAGATCATCAACTTCACCCTTGATGAAGGCAAGGATGATCACCATGTCATGAAAGAAGCGCAAAAGGATTATTCTCCCCGTGCGGTATTCGGCATTCGCCCATGTGACGCCAAATCCATTACACTGCTCAACATGAATTTTGATAATGCTGAATACAAGGACCCTTATTGGATCAGGGCGCTGGAAGCCACGACCTTTGTCGGATTGGCCTGTGATCACCCGTCAAGCACCTGTTTCTGTACATCGGTGGGATGCGGACCGTTTAATGAAGAAGGCTTGGATATTCTTTTGGTGGATACAGGTGATGCCTACCTGGCAAACGTACTGACATCCAAAGGAGCATCGCTTCTGGAATCAGCCGGTTGGCATACGACATCAGGGGCAGCGTCAGACATTGAAGCGAAAAAAGCCGCAGCCGAAGCAGAAATTGTTTCAAAAGTGCCCATGGACAACCTTAGAAATACGGAAATTTTGGATCTGCATACAGCACCTTTTTGGGAAGATGTTTCCTTTGCATGCCTCAACTGCGGCACCTGTACCTATACCTGTCCCACGTGCTGGTGCTTCGATATTCAGGACGAAGTGCACGGCAAGAACGGCAAACGACTAAAAAACTGGGATAGCTGTATGTTCCCGCTCTTTACGATCCATACCACCGGTCATAACCCGCGAGGGACGAAGCTCCAAAGGGTCAGGCAGCGCTTCATGCATAAGCTAAAATATTTTGTGGACAAATATGAAAAAGGTGTCATGTGCGTTGGATGCGGCCGGTGCATCAAACAATGCCCGGTAAATATTGATATTCGCAAAGTTTTTGACCTCATGAACAGTTATAAGCCTGAAGCTGCTTGTACAGTGCAGGGATCATAAAGGGAGGAACACGTGCAAAATCCATATGTACCTTATCCGGTTCGCATCGATGATATCGAAATTGCAACCGAGGATAAAAGCCTGAAAACTTTTAAATTCGTATTCTTAAACCCAGAGGATGAAGAAAAATTCGCTTATCAGGCCGGCCAGTTCGCGGAATTGTCCATTCCAGGCGTCGGTGAAATACCGATCGGCATTGCATCTTCCCCTGTTGAAAAAGGATTTGTAAAATTTACAGTCTTCAAAGCCGGTGTTGTCACTTCCCGTCTGCATAACATGAAAGTCGGCGATATCATGGGAATTCGAGGTCCGCTGGGCAATTGGTATCCATGGGACCTGCTGGAAGGGAAAAACATTTTGATCGTGGGCGGCGGTTTTGCCTTTACCACCCTGCGGTCTTCCATCATTTATATGCTGGATCCTGAAAATCGTTCGAAATTCGGCAACATCGATGTAGTTTACGGCGCGCGGACCCCCGGTATGCTGCTATATAAAGACGAACTCATCGAATGGGAAAAACGGGATGATATCAACATGCACCTGACCATCGACCGCCCTGCCGAAGGATGGCAGTACAATGTCGGATTTACACCGCCCGTGACAGAGCAGAAAGCGCCGCAAGGTGATGACAACACATATGCCATTATATGTGGTCCGCCGGTTATGATTAAATTTACCCTGCCTGTTTTGGAAAAATTGGGATACGCCCATGATCGTATTATCATGTCCCTGGAAAACCGAATGAAATGCGGTTTCGGTATGTGTGGCCGATGCGGTATCGGCAAAGAGCTTGTGTGTAAGGACGGTCCTGTTTTTACACTGGCCCAGATAAACATGACCCCAAGGGAATATTAAAAACCACAAAGAATTCATTTTTTTTATATTGACATTGAAATGTTAATCATTTAGAAAATAACCTTTCATTAAATCGAAAATGGCTAAGGGATAACGCCTAGAGAATACAAAACATTAAAGGAGGATTATTAAATGCCGGACGTAGAATTTATGGGAAAAACATTTACAATTGATGAAGATGGGTTTATCGATTCCTATGAGAACTGGTCTCAAGAGTGGGTTCAATGGGTAAAAAAGGAAGAAGGTATTGAAGAACTGAATGATGAGCACCAGAAAATAATTAAAGTTCTAAGAGAATACTACGAAAAGAATGGAATCGCGCCCATGGTTCGTGTACTTTCCAAAGTCACGGGCTTTAAACTAAAACATATTTATGAACTGTTTCCGTCAGGACCTGGCAAGGGAGCATGTAAAATGGCCGGTCTTCCGAAACCGACGGGTTGCGTATAAACCACGCCATACAACGTTGTTATTATTTTTAAAAAGGCTCTGCAGGAACTGCGCAGCCACCGCACCATCAATGATCCTGTGATCGAAGGAGACGACGATCCCCAAAACTCTCCTG
>CAYTAQ010000022.1:0-17205 GCA_964435695.1 uncultured Desulfobacterales bacterium
TGGTTGAAAAAATCACAACTACGCCTACATTTTGTGAAATTGTGACTCCTTTATGGTGTCTTTTCAATTGGTTGTTCATTTTTCATGAGCTTTATCTTTTAATATTGGTAGGAATTGACTGAAGATTTAGTAAATGGATTTGCTCATTCATTTTTTGAGACTTTGAAAGCAAATCTATGCTTTTTCGTTGAATTCATCAGAATACTACATCTTGTACGTGTCTGAATTATCACTTTGCGAAATATAGCCTTCCAAGATTTAAGGATCCATTAGCCAAAAAGGTTGTGATATTTCCATTTTTAAAAAATGTGGGGACCTATGATACCATACCTCACGTTTGCTCGTTTTTGTGATCTATTGAGAATATTTTTAACCGACTGCAATTATAATAAATAGAATATATGTGCCGTATATCTTATTTTTTAAGCCGCTAAATGAAGATCTTCGATGCTGAGAAACATGGTCTGATTATTTGCTTAGATTATTCTGAATAGCGTTGATCCACTGGGGCGGATAGGGGACCCTGAAGGCCGCGCTGTCTCTCTGGTTGTGTTCGTTGATAAAATCGACCTTCATAACCGATTGGTGAAGATCGACACCCTTGAGACTGGTGCCGGGATAAACCTTGGAAATATGTGTTCCCGGAATATCCAGCTCGACGCGATGCGCCGGGCTGCGATAGAACAGCCTGTCCGGGAGAAGCAAAAGAAATCCGCTGCTGCGGCGGGGCTTTCCGGGTTCGCTGGCGCGTCCAAAGCAGCTGACGCCAAAACTCATGGTCAACACCTTTTGCCGCCCGAAGCGGGCTTCGATCCATCTACGGTCCCGCCACCGGATATATGCAATATAGCCCATGATGCCGAAAAAGAGGGCGGCGATGACGATCCATTGCTGATTTGCCAGGAAGTCAGGCATAGCTTACTCCGTAGCACCGTTGGCCCGTGAGCCGGTTAGCCCGAGGCCGATCTATTTTATTTAAGATCTTTTAAATACCCCGTTGCTTGCTGCGGGGACAAAAGCGGTGGTATACCACTATTATTTGAACCTAAACCAAGGTGGCAGCGGCATCTTGCCGCTGGTTTCCAGAGGCTGGAAGCCTCTGCCACATTTTATCCCAGTATTGAAAGCCTGGCCCACTGGGTCAGGATGTTTACATGAACATGGCACGGGACAAAGCCTATCCCTGCGGCTAAGGTTTACGGGCAAACGGGTTAACGGGATAACCGGCTGACGTCTATCGATATTCCGCCAGATATATGATGAGTTTCTTCCGAGCTATTTGATGCTTATAGCCATGGGTGCTGCCCATGGCCGCCAGGATTGAATCAGCGATTTCCGCGTCGTGTTTCCCCTGGTTCCGCAATGATCGTACGCGGTCCCCGTTCAGTTCAATTAGATTTCGAAACCCTTCGCGATCTTTTGTGAAAAAGATAACAAAACCAAAAACGAACACAATAAACGATGAAATGCCTGCAACATAGATATCATTTTCCGGGTTTGGAAAAATAATCCTGATGAGGCTTTCAGGGTTGCCGGCATTCAGAATTGAATACATGGCCAATAAGCCGACGGCAAGCGTTAAAATATAGAGGAGATACTGGATGAGTTTTGGCAAGCTAAGGTTCCGGTCTCTGATTTTTTTAGACACAATCAAAATTGAAAGACAGCAAAGGGCAGGCAGTCTATCTACCTGCCCTTTGGGGCTGAGCAGCAGAAAACCGTCTTAAAGTGATTTTATGCTTATATGGGTCTCATCTCTCCTTCTTCCATGGCTGCCCATTGTGCTTCTGCATTTTTCCATGCTTCATCAGAGGCTTCTTTTTCCCAAAGTTCGAGGCCCCGTTCAGCACGGCTTGCGCCGGGCAGGAGGTTGTCCAGTATGATACCGATAATTGCCGTCACCGCCATGCCGGTACTTAAAATGGCTTGAATTATGTTTCCGATGACATTGATGAAACTGCCGGGCGTTCCCCAGGCAATGGCACCGCTGACAATCTGACCCGTACCGGCATCAAAATGGGAAGTGAACCAGAAAGGAACGGACAGTCCTGCAAAAAAGGAGATGCCGATGATAAACAGGTTGCGGGAGTTGTTGAGATTGACAATCTGCAGGTTCGAAAGACCCACCGAGGCGATCATGCCGAAGAGTCCCACAAACATGGCGCCCACCACGGGCATGGGCAGGGTGGCCAACACCGCACCGAATTTTCCGATGATGGGAATGATCAACATAACGGCCGCTCCGCAGCGCACTACCCGTCGGCTGGCGACTTTGGTCAAGCCGATGGAGCCGATGTTTTCAGAGTAGCTGGTGGTTCCGTTACAGGTCTGCAATATGCCGGCGACAAAACATCCCAAACCTTCGGCACCGAGTCCCCATGAAATCATTTTCCCGGTGGGCACGGGTGCTTCCGAAATTCGGGCACAGGCATAATAATCTCCGATGGACTCGATCATGGATGCCAGGTAGCCGGCCAGCATGCCAAAGGCACCGGCCCATAAAACCGAACTGCTGAAATTCGGGAAACCCCATTTAAAGGGCAGCAGCGGTTTGAGACTGATCAGGGGGGCGCTGGCGATCAGGCCGAGTTTTCCCGTTAGGTTTGCGGCATCTCCTTCCGGGATCCATCCAAGCAGGGTGCCGAGAAGTGACAATATCCAACCTGTGGCAATGGCCAGCAGGACCGGGAACAGCATAAAAACGCGGGAACGGATGGAAAAAACCTGTGAATACAGAATCAGCGCCAGCAGGGTGATCAATGAGATGATCCAGTTGGTGGCCATCCACGGGGCGCCGATGCCGAAAAGCGCCAGACCGATCATGGCGATGGTAGGGCCGATAACGATCGGGCTGATGAGCTTTCTGATCTGTCCCATGATACCGGTGTAGCCCAGAACAATTTCCACTACCGACGCAACCATGATGGCACCGGATACCATCTGAATCTTGAGCTGCCAGACCGGAAGGCCCACGGCGGCCGCTTTCTCCGCTGTTACCAGACCGAGTATGGCGAATGTGGGGCCTAAAAAGGAGAATGTGCCCCCCTGAATAATCGGCAGCCTGTTTCCGATGGGCGATTGCTGAATCAGTGTGCAGATGCCGGAGGTAAAAAATATGGTCGAAATCATTAATGCCAGTTCTTCAGGAGGCAGACCCATGGCACCGCCGACGATAAACGGAATCAAAACCGTTGCGCCGAACATCGTTAAGTATTGCTGGATCCCCAGCAGAATTGCCAGCGGCCATTTGGGTTTGCTTCCGATAGGGTAAACAATCCAATGATCGTGTTCCTTTTTTTCGACTTCATTCATGGTTTTTTTGCCCTCCTTTTTATTTGATCCATTTCAATTCTTAAAATTTGAAACGCTCACGTGAGTTAAAAATGTATTTGGGTTATGGCAAATGCTGACAAATTTCCGAATACATATCCGGGCGCAAATCCCTATAAAACTGCCATCCGTCCCGGACCTCCCGGATGAGGTCGAGATCCAGGTCGGCAATGACGAGTTCGTCTTTGTCTTCGCTGCCTTTAACCAAAATTTCTCCCCGGGGATCGACAAAATAGCTCGAACCGTAAAATCGGCCGAATTCCCATGGTTTTTCAAGCCCTACCCGGTTGTTGGCTCCGATAAAGACGCCGTTGGCCACCGCCTGCGCAGGCTGCTCAAGATGCCAGAGATACTGTGATTTGCCTGCCGTTGTCGCCGAGGGGTTAAACAAAATTTCGGCGCCTTTTAAACCCAGAATCCGTGCGCATTCGGGGAAATGCCGGTCATAGCAGATGTATATGCCGATATTAGCATAGGCTGTTCGGAATACCGGGAATCCCAAATTGCCCGGTTTAAAATAAAATTTTTCAAAAAAGCCGGGCCACGTATGGGGGATGTGGACTTTGCGGAATTTTCCGAGGTATGATCCGCCGGCATCGTAAACAGCGGCCGTATTATAGTAAACGCCGTCAAGTGCGGTTTCATAAACCGGAATGATCATAACCATGTTGTATTTTTTCGAATACTTTGCGAGCTGCTCGGTTGTGGGGCCGGGTACGGTTTCGGCGGTGGCATACCACTTGATGTCTTGCTCACAGCAAAAATAGGGCCCGTGAAATATTTCCTGCAGGCAGAGGATATTCACGCCTTTTTCACCGGCTTCTTCAATCAGTGGAATATGTTTCTCGATCATTGCTTCTTTTATTTCCTTGGTGGTGCCCTCATGCTTTGGATTCGATACCTGGATATGCGCACACTTGATTATTCTGGACATGCATCCCCCCTTGCTTTTTGCATCGTATGTCTATAAAAAAACAATAAATGACTCATTTGAAGATAGCGAGTGGCGATCAATGGATCGATGGCAGATATATTACATTTATTATGTATCTTAAGATATAATTATGCGTCAAGTTTTTTAAAAATAATTGTCAAAAAAGGTTCAGTGATTTATATAGGTAAGATAAATCTCCCAACTGAAAAAATGGCGGTGTGATGTCGCTTAAGGAGGCTCGCTGTGGGCAGTAGTGATCATTTCAAGCATATGAATCGAGGGTATGACATGGAACACGCACTGGCGGAGGCGGATCGCTGTTTGCTCTGTCACGACGCGCCCTGCTCAAAAGCATGTCCCGCGGAGACGGACCCGGCCTTGTTTATCAGAAAATTTCGTCTAAAAAATATTACCGGCGCGATACGGACCATCAAAGAAAACAATATTTTGGGCGGCGCCTGTGGCGTTTTGTGCCCCACATCCCGTCTGTGTGAAGCCGAATGCAGTGCGACAGGCATCGATCGTCCGATTAAGATCGGAAAAATCCAGCAATTTTTAGTTGAGCACTCTTGGGAAACAGGATTTACAGTGTTTAAAAAAGCACAACCGCGACCGGAAAAAGTAGCGGTTGTGGGCTCCGGACCGGCAGGATTGAGCTGTGCGGCGGAGTTGGCCAAAGCAGGGTTTCAGGTAACGATTTTTGAAGCGCGCCCCGAACCCGGCGGCGTACTCCGGTATGGGGTTGTTTCTTACCGGTTCGACACACAGTTTCTTGAAAAGGAACTGAAGGATATAAAAAATCTGGGCGTTGAATTGAAATGCAATTCGCCGATAACCGGTAGTGAAGGTGCGGAAAATCTTTTGAAAAATGGTTTCAAGGCTGTTTTCCTGGGACCGGGGCTGTGGGGTGCGAAGCGGTTGATAAAGAATGGAAGCGGTATGAAAGGCCTTTATACATCGGTGAATTATTTATCTGCCTTGCGGGAAGACCGGCTCGTGGAAATGGAAAAAGAATTTTCCGGCAAAACAGTTGCGGTTATCGGTGGCGGGTCAGTGGCCATAGACTGTGTCGTTTCTGCAGCGAAATTGGATGCCCGGGATGTCTACCTGGTTTATAGACGGTCTTATTCGCAAATGCCTGCGGAAGAAGACGAAAAAATCGAAGCACTGCATGCGGGTGTTCATTTCCTGCTTTTAAACCAGCCGATTGATTATATTTCTGATGGCGCCGGCGGCATACAGGGTTTAAAACTGGTAAGAACCCTATTGGGCGATCCGGATGTGTCCGGCAGAAGACGTCCGGTACCTGTTGAGAAATCGGAATGGGCCCTCCCCGTGGATAGGGTTATCGAAGCCATCGGTAACAAGGCCGAGGATGACTCGCCGTCATGGTATCCGCATGTACAGGTCAATGAGCAGAATTTCATTCAGGTCGATCCGGACACCGGAAAAACCTCGGTGGAGGGAATTTTTGCGGGTGGCGATATTGTAAGGGGCCCGGCCCTGGTGGTAACAGCGGTGAAAGACGGAAAAACCGCAGCCAAAGCGATCATGGGTTACCTGTCAAACTTGAAGAGATAGATGCTTTCATCACGAAAACACGAAAGGACGAAAACACGAAATAGAAGATTCTTGTTATGCAGTTCGCTTCAGTAAAATGATTCGTGTTTTCGTGATTGCTTTTCTTTATTTATAGGGAGGAACCATCATGCCCAGCAATTCTGTAGATCTTTCCGTTGAATTTTGCGGGAAAACGTTCATCAATCCTTTTTTACTCTCTTCATCCCCTGTTTCAAACAGCGCTGAAATGGTTAGCCGGGCATTTGAAAGGGGATGGTCCGGGGCGGTATACAAAACATTGAATTCCGATCGGCTGCCGATTGTGCACCCTTCTCCCAGAATGAATCCCTATCATTACGGCAGTAAACGGATGGTGGCGGTTCAGAACGTGGAGCAGATATCCGACAGGCCGCTAAAAGACAATCTTCTTGATATACTCTATTTAAAGAAAAAATACCCGCGTCATATCTTGATTTCCAGCATCATGGGGTTTTCAAATGAAGAATGGGCGTACCTGGCGAAAGCCGCCGAAGATAACGGAGCTGATATGCTGGAATTGAATTTTTCCTGTCCCCATATGTGTATTGAGGGTTCGGGCCATCATGTGGGAAAGGCTTTTCATTTGATTGAGAAATTTACCGCCACCGTTAAAAACGTTGTTTCCATTCCGGTGATTGCAAAAATGACACCGAACATCACGGATATGACCGAGCCGGCGCTTTATGCCAAAAACGGCGGTGCTGATGCCATATCCGCCATCAACACGGTGAGTGGTATTTCAAAGATCGGTCTGGACGATTGGGTGCCTAAACCGAACATATTCGGAATAGGTGCCATCAGCGGAACTTCAGGGCCGGCCATCAAACCCATCGGATTGCATTTTATCGCTGATTTGGCTCAGTGCGGAGCGCTGGGATTGCCTTTGTCCGGTATCGGGGGCATTGAAACATGGGCCGACGCTCTAGAGTATATCCTTTTGGGCGCTTCCACCATTCAGGTGACAACGGGGATCCTGCATTATGGATACAGAATTGTTGAAGATATGATTGAAGGCCTCTCAGACTGTATGGCGGCAAGAGGCATTCTCCGCGTTGCGGACTTGATCGGGAAGGCGCTGCCTAATCTTAAAACCACCGATCATTTTGATCTTGATCGCCAGGGAATTACGCAGTACGATCTGGAAAAATGTGTCGGCTGCGGCCAGTGTTACATTGTATGTCGAGATGCGGCCGGCCAGGCGCTTACATGGCAGGCGGAAAGCCGGAGGCCCGAGCTGAACGAGGACAAATGTTTGAGCTGTATGATTTGCAGTTTTGTTTGCCCGGTGCCTGGATTGATCTCGTTTAAAGAAATGCCGAAATCCTGGAAGCGCAGACAAACCGAGGTTATGGACAAAAGTTTGGAAAATGAGTTAAGGATTGAGCCGTTTGTAAAGGAGGGACCCAATGAGTGTGCTTATTAAGGGAGGCCGGATCATTACCGCCTCAGGGCGTTACGTTGCGGATGTATATGCAGCGGGTGATAAGATAAAAGCCATCGGTTCCGAACTTGATTATCCTGCAGATGACATTGTGGATGCATCGGGGAAATATGTTCTCCCGGGAGCCATTGATCCCCATACGCACATCTCCATGCCGTTTATGGGGACGCATGCGCAGGATGACTACAAAAGCGGCACCATAGCTGCGGCATGCGGGGGGGTGACCACTGTTGTTGATTTTGATCTTCAACAGAAGGGAGAATCATTGCTCGAAGCGATCGAGCGGAAAAAATCATGGGCCGAGGGGAAAACCGTCATCGATTATTCGCTTCATCCAGCGGTAATGGACCCACGGCCCGAGGTGATTGCGGAAGTCAAGCAGGCGATTCTTGAGTATGGAACGCCCAGCTTCAAAATATTTATGGTCTATGATTTCAGGGTTGACGATGCAACCATGATCAAGCTCCTTGAAGAAACCAAGAAATATGGAGGACTGGTACAAGTTCATGCGGAAAACGTTTATATTATCCAGCACATGAACGAAGTACTGGAAAAGGAAGGAAAGCTCGAACCGTATTACCACGCAATGAGCCGACCGAATATTGCTGAAGAAGAAGCGATTGCAAGGGCTGCGAAAATGGTAGAGTTGACCGGATCGCGGATTTATATCGTGCATCTGTCTTCAAAGGAGGGATTGTTCAAGGTAAAGGAGGCCAGGGACAACGGCATCGATGTTTTTGCAGAGACATGTCCCCAGTATCTGCTTTTGAACGAAGATCGGTATAAAGAACCGGGTTTCAATGGCGCCAAATATGTCATGTCGCCGCCGCTGAGAACCAAAGAGAGCAGCGACGCATTATGGGTCGGATTAAAAGGCGGAGATCTTCAGGTGGTGTCCACCGACCACTGTCCTTTTGATTTTAAGGGGAAAAAGGACATGTTCGGCAAGGACGATTATAAAAAAATACCCAACGGCGCTCCCGGCATCGAGACCTTGCTGATGCTGATGCATACGGAGGGTGTCGTGAAAGGCAGGATCAGTCTGGAGCGTATGGTAGATGTTCTGTCCACAGGAACTGCCCGGATGTTCGGTTTGAAAGAAAAAGGTGAAATTGCTGTCGGCAAGGACGCCGATATCGTTGTATTTGATCCGGATCAAAAGTTTACGATTACGCAAAGCAAACTGCACATGAATATCGACTATACCCCGTATGAAGGCATGGAAATGACAGGCATGCCGCATGTTGTATATTCCCGTGGCAGGAAGGTGGCGGAGTGGCGCGACGATCATGTGGAATTTATCGGAAAGATCGGCGGCGGACGATTTGTCAAACGAGAACCTTTTGAGGGCTTTTAGATCGGATTTTTATGAGATGTCCGGAGCGTTTTCATGGAATATCGGCAGCAGGAATGAGATATGAAACGCAAAAGCGATAAAAAGCAGCAAAACGAAAATGATCTATGGATAAATGAAATCACGGAACTTTTGGATGCCGTGCTTCGTTTGAGCACGATTTCGCGACCAGAGGAGTTGTATCAGACATTGGCGGAAATTTTGAGTAAAAAATTCGAAGCGGATGCCATCGCGATATTAATATTTTGTAAAGCCACAAGATGCTTCAGGCTTGTTTTTAATCAGGGATTCAGGTTGTGGAACAATGAATTGAAATGCAGCGATGAATTTATAAGCCAGCTGATTGAAAATGAACTGGAGCCCATGTCGGCCGTTTCCGGCGATCCGGAAGTGGCGGCGTTTTTTAAGGATGAGAATCCGGACAGCCTGAAGTCCGTTTTGTGGGTACCGTTGATCGTTCAGAAGAAAGCCATGGGACTCGTGCTGATGAATAAAACCGTGGCAAACCTATCCGACACGTTTTATGGGATTGAATTCCTGAAGCGGGTTTGTTCACATGCCGCTATTTCCATCAATAGCTGCCGGCTTTATGAACAACGTAAAAAGGAAAAAGAGGATCTGGATAAAACTCTCAACAATTTGTCGCTGCTTTACAATATCGGACGGGCCATGACGTATATCAGCGATCTAAAAAGCTTGTTGAAATATATATTGAATCAGGCGGTTGAGATTACCATCTCTGAAAAAGGCTCCATCATGCTTTATGACCCTGATACCAATCAACTGAGCATCAGAGTGCTTGCCGGTTTAGAGGACGAAGGGTACCAGGAAAAAGTAAACAACAATGAGATAAAATGTAAAACCTTTATTCCGGGCGAAGGCGTGGCCGGTACCGTTTTCGAGACAGGGGAGCCGATTATCATTAACAAAACGGATGACAACAAAACCTTTGTGGGCTCCAGTGCCTCATTTGCGCGCTCCATCGCATGCGTCCCCATGAAAGTTTACAAGGATACGATCGGTGTCATTAACGTAACCAATAAAAAGGGGCAGACAGGGTTTACGGACCAGGATGTCGAGATGCTTCGTGCGGTTGCGGATCAGGCGGCTATTTCCATCAGCAAAGCACAGTTATGGGAGATGGCGGTGAATGATTCTCTCACGGGGTTGCATGTCCGGCGTTATTTTATGGCGAAGCTGCAGGATGAAATTCTCAGAACCGATCGGTATAAAAAAACGCTCTCCATCATCATGTCGGATCTGGATAACTTTAAAAAGATCAATGATACCTATGGACATACCGCGGGTGATCGCGTTCTTAAAGCCGTGGGCTCTTATCTAAAAGACAGTATCAGGGACGTTGACAGCATCGGCCGATATGGTGGTGAGGAATTTATTATGTTTTTACCGGAAACCTCCAAGAAGGCTGCCCATGTTCTTGCGGATCGTCTAAGAATCGGTGTTTCGGAGATCAAGATGGATGAGAAATTGCCCGGCGTTACCATCAGTCTGGGAATTTCCACTTTCCCGGAAGATGGAAAAACCCTGAACGAACTTTTAGACAAGGCGGATGCTGCGTTATACCGGGCAAAAGCGAACGGAAGAAATCAGGTAATCAGTTATACAAAAGATATTCTGTTGCCGAATGACAGACAATAGATACCCCCGGGCATGCCCGGGGGTACTTGTTGCCCATTATTTTGCATTGGGCGTAAACAACTGTTTGCCCAGCAGCTTGAAGTCTTTTATTTTCTGCTGCGCCTGCGGGCCGGTGATCCATTTGATAAACCGGCCGGCAAGATCGTATTTGACGCTGGAACAGTTTTTGGGATTTACGGCGATTACGCTGTATTGATTCAGCAGCACCGCGTCGCCTTCCACCAGAATCTTGAGGGGGGGATTGCCTCCCAGGGTGTCCTCATATTTGATATAGGTTCCCCTGTCGGTCATGGTATAGCCATTTCGTTCGGCAGCGATATTGATGGTTGCCAGCATCCCCTGGCCGGTTTGGACATACCAGCTTGCCTTTTCAGGAACCGGCAGTCCGGCCGCTTCCCACAGTGAAAGCTCTTTTTTATGCGTGCCTGAATTATCGCCGCGGCTGGCGAAAACCGCTTTCATCGAATGAACGGCCTGAAGCGCGTCTTTGATTGATTTTCCCTTGATGCCGGCAGGATCGTTTGCCGGGCCGATGATAACAAAATCATTGTACATGATTTCCTTCCGGTCTATACCGAAACCGTCCGCAACGAATTTTTTCTCTGCGGCCGGCGCATGTACCATCAGAATATCCACATCGCAGTTCTCCCCCAGCTTCAGGGCCTTGCCGGTGCCGGTCGCCGTCCATTTTACTTCGATACCGGTGGCTTTTGTAAATTCCGGCATAAGATAATCCAGTAGCCCGGTATTGTCCGTACTGGTGGTGGTGGCCATCAACAATGTTTTGCCGCTCTCGGCAGCCGCCGGCAGAACCAGGCATAAGATGAAAATACCCACGACAAAACCCATACTGATTTTTCTAATGTTTAACATGTTTCTATCTCCTTTGCTTGTTATCCGTGATGAAGTTCGTAAAGGTGGTATATCTATCTGCAAGGGGAGTTATCTGTCAATAGCAAATCGTTGTAAGTATTAATATTCTCCATAATAACATATAAGAACTAAAAATAACCAAAAAAGGGTTTTAACGCAAATATCTGATGGCTGGAAGGTTGATGGCCCGGGGCGTCCGAAAATTTGCAGGTTGTCAGCGAATTTAACCCGCATCTTGCAAAATTCATCAATTTCTACTAAACAACTGGAGAAAAGTAGTAAGATATCACATTCCAGAATTATTATTAATCAGGAGGAATCACTATAAATGAATTCTAAACTCGTTATCATCATCGCTGTTTTATTTATATTTGCCCTGTTCATCGTTCAGAATGCGCAGGTTGTAATGGTCAGCTTCCTTTTTTGGAAAGTAGAGGCGTCTCGGGCAATCGTCCTGATGGTCACATTCGTGCTTGGCCTGTTCACCGGGTGGATACTCACTCAGATATTCAGAAAACCAAAAAATCATAAATCGAGCGATATGCAATAGCCGATACATCCGATAAGGTTTATTGAACGTTTCGAGAAAAGCATGACAAGCGAAACAATAGAAAGTACTTCCGGCGGTATTACCTTCGGCACGGAGGCCTCCAATGCTTTTCAACGGTACGTGAAAAAATTTGTCAGCGGCAGCTATCTCCTTTTCTTTGCCGTTGCCATCGCCATGATATGGGCGAATTTGTTTCCCCACGCATACCATGCCTTCTGGCATACAGAGCTTGCGATTTCCGTGGGTCCTTTTCACATCGGCCGCAGTGTGGCGCATTGGATCGATGAGGCGCTCATGGCGCTTTTCTTTTTCACTGTGGGACTTGAAATCAAACGTGAAATTCTGGTGGGCGGTCTCTCCACCCCCCGGCGGGCCGTTCTTCCCATCGCAGCAGCAGCAGGGGGAATTCTTCTGCCGACAGCAATTTATATGATGTTCAATTACAATACATCGACCGTGGATGGTTGGGGAATTCCCATGGCCACGGACATCGCTTTTTCTTTAGCGGTTCTTGCCCTCCTGAAAGACAGGATTCCGCAGGGTCTGAGAATCTTCCTGACCGCATTTGCCATTGCCGACGATCTTGGTGCGGTACTGGTAATCGCTTTTTTTTATACGGCAGCAATTCAATGGACCTACCTGCTGATAGCCGTCGTTTTTTTGTTGTTATTATTAGCGGCGAATCTCCTTTGGATACGGCAAAGCCTTATCTATGCAGTACTGGGTATGGGCATGTGGTTTGCCATATTGGGTTCAGGCATCCATGCAACTGTGGCCGGTGTAATTGTGGCGATGTTCATTCCCGCCAAGGCAAGGTATGATACGGACATATTTGTCCGGAACCTCAAAAGGTACATGGAAGAAATCACATGTGAATCCGATAGCTGCGGCAATTCAATTTTGCTGAATCGCCGGCATTTGAATGCAGTGCAATCCATCGACCTGGCATGCCGGGATGTGGAAACGCCGCTTCAGCGACTGGAACATGCACTGGTGCCCTGGATTTCCTATGGGGTTCTCCCGCTGTTTGCCATGGCAAACACCGGTCTTGCGTTGAAAGAAATTGATTGGACGCAATCCATCGGGCACCCATTGACCCTGGGGGTCATCCTGGGGCTTGTACTGGGCAAACCTGTCGGCATCTCATTGGGAACATTCCTGGCATCCAGACTTTTTAATGCGTCTTTATTTGCAGGTGTCACCTGGCCTCTCATCATCGGGACGAGTTTTCTCGGCGGTATCGGGTTTACAATGTCCCTCTTTATTTCAGGCCTTTCATTTGCCGATCAGCAGTTGATCGATTATTCAAAAATCGGAATCATTCTGGGATCGATGATTTCGGCTGCCGTAGGCCTGGTCGTTCTGGGTTTGGCAACGCGAAAAAGTTAAAACTCGCTCATTATTCGTATTGAAACGCTGCGGCGCAGTCATTGGGGATATCACCTGGCAGAATCGGCCTTTCCGGCAGAATCCATTCAACTTTGCGCTTTTTGCCCTCTCGGTAGACTGTCAGTTTTACGTTGTCACCGACCCTCAGGGAATTTACAAACGCCCCATAGGCGGTTGGGCTATCCAGTGATTTTCCGTTGGCGGATATAATAATATCTCCCCCGAACAGCAGTTCCTGACCGGATACCTTGATCGGAAAAACGCCTCCCTGCAATTCCGCTTTTTCCGCAGGGCTTACGATACAATCCATACGGCCATGTCGGCCGCTTCATTTATTACTTTCCTGGTAATGCTTCCCATCGAATAGTCCTTTACATCACTGGCTCCGCGGCGACCCAATACAATGGTTCCGGCTTTCGATTTTTTTGCCTCCTGCAAAATATTTTTGGCCGGGCTGCGGCCGCCGTCTACAAGCTTAATTTCGATCTGAGATGCATCGATGCCCGATTGGATCAGCATGTCTTTGGCTTTCATTAAGCTCGGTTCAACGGAATTGCCGGCTTCCTGCAACCACGTGTTTTCGAAACCCTCCACGCCCTCAAAAACCTCTCTGGGGAAAAACCAGTTTAAGCTTCTTTTTGTATGAAAGAGAATGATCTTGCTGCGGGTTCCGGAAAGCATCAAGCCGGCATGGTCAACACCCCTCAAGCTGTTTGCCGAGCCATCCATTGCGATTAATACAGTTGAATGGGTTACGTTGCCTTTGATGACCCAAACAGGACAAATTCGAATGATTTCTACGAGTTTGTTCGTCACCTCGCCCATGAAAAATCCTTCCAGCCGGCCTTTGCCGCTGCTCGATATGACCAGCGCATCCGCGAGTCGTTTCTCCACGCAGGTGTTGATGTCCCGTGCAATCCCGGACTGCTTGTTCTCGCATCGTTTATCAAGCGCATGCGCTGGAAATCCTTTTTGAACCAAATACTTCTGCGCTTCTTCCAGAATACGATGCCCCGCGTCAACATTCTTTTTTTCGATGATTTTAAGCTGTTTTGCCGTTTTGCGATTTCGTATCGATTCTTCGACCATTATGGGAGGAAGCGACGGCAGGATATGCATCAGTGTGATCTTTAAATTGTGTTCCGCGCCATACAGGGTATGGATATAGGCAAGTGATCTTAGTGAAAATTTTGAGCCGTCGACCGGAATAATGAGCAATTTGGTGATATCTTTTTTCATGGCAGATCCTCCTTTTGTCTTCAGCGGCAGCATGCTTTTTAAACGCATAAATTGGAGAAGAAATGTAAATATAAATATTAACGTGTATGCATGCAATAAAAAAGCAGGACATTTTTATTGAAAAAAGCGCTCGTTGTTTTATATAAAGAAAATGTTTCAGCGTCTTGGAGTGATGGAGTATTGGATGCAGGACGACGCTGGTTCCCTGTTTCCTGCAGTACTCCAACACGCCATTACTGGTTTTAGCAAATGATGATAACACATTGAAATCGATTTCAAAAGCATCCCTGATATTGCTTAAAATCCCTAAAAATTTTTTTGGAGGCCTCGAATTTGTTTACCCATGCCATTGTAAGAAAACCTGCAAAAAACTTCGGCAAAGGGATGACCACGTCTCTTTTGGGGCCGCCCGATTATGGGTTGATCATGAAGCAGCATGCGGCTTACGTGAACGTGCTTGAATCTTTGGGTCTGGAGGTGATTTTGCTCGATGCCCAACCGGATTTTCCAGATGCATACTTTGTTGAAGATACGGCCGTGGTCACGCCGAATGTTGCCGTTATCACCCGGCCGGGTGCACTCGCGAGACAAGGTGAAGAAAAAACCATCGCGCCTGTCCTTGGGTCATATAGAAAGATCGAACACATCGATCCACCCGGAACCGTCGACGGCGGTGATGTGTTGATGGTGGAGAACCGATTCTTTGTCGGTATCTCGGACAGAACCAATCGAGCGGGCGCCGAGCAGCTCGGCGGGATACTCAAGCGATACGGCCATGACTGGCTCCCTGTTACGGTGAGCGACGGCCTTCATCTTAAGTCGAGTCTGAATGTTGTGGGGAAAAATACCCTGCTTCTTACAGCGTCCTTCAGCAATCTTGATATGCTGAAGGATTTTGATAAAATCGTCTTAAGCGATACAGAGGCATACGCCGCCAATACACTGTTTCTCAACGACCACCTGATCATGCCGAAAGGGTTTCCGGATACCAAAAGAAAACTGGAAAAATTACAGTGTCCCATTGTCGAACTCAATGTCAGCGAAGTGCGGAAAATGGACGGGGGCCTTACCTGTTTGTCGATTCGATTTTAGATTCGAAAATAAGATTGTCCCGATGAATCACTTCATCATCGTGCCGGTAGCCCAGGATGGATTCGATTTCAGATGTTTTGGATCCCATAATTTTCATCAAATCGCCCGAGCTGTAATTGACAATGCCCACGGCAACCGCCTCATTGTTCCGGTTCAGGATGATAACCGAATCCCCCATACTGAACTTGCCTTGAACAGCATGAATACCGGAGGGCAGGAGGCTCTTTCCGTTTTCCATCAGCGCTTTTTCCGCGCCTGCATCGATGGCTATTTTTCCTTTGGGAGATTTGGTGAAAGCAATCCATTGCTTTTTGCTGCTCAAAGAAATTTTATCCGGGAGGAAAAATGTTCCGACGCCTTTTCCGGAAAAGATATCTTTCAGAATATTCGGTTTCAGTCCGTTTGCGATAACACTGGGGATGCCGCCCAAGGCAACATTTTTAGCTGCGGTTATTTTGGTGGCCATGCCGCCGGTTCCTAAAAATCCGGGGATGGTATTGGCAACTTTTGTGAGTCGCCGGTCAACTTTTTCAACCGTTTCGATTAATTGCGCGTCCGCATGGTGTCTCGGATCCTTGTTATATAATCCTTCGATATTGGTTAAGTTTATCAGGAGCTGGGATTCCGTCAGATTTGTGACCAAAGCGCTGAGATTGTCATTGTCGCCGAACTTGATTTCATCCACCACAACCGTATCGTTCTCATTGATGATCGGTATAATTTGCCATGCAAGCAGTGTAAAAAGGGTATTTCTTGCATTGAGATATCGCCGCCGGTGCGTGAGATCATCCCGGGTCAGCAGGATTTGCGCAGCTTTGGCGCCATGTCTTGAAAAAGCCTCCTCATAGGATTTGACCAATGTGCTTTGACCCATGGCGGCAAGGGCTTGCATTTGAGAAAGAGACGGCGGTCGCTTCGACAGGCCGGCTTTTTTTAAGCCGGCGGCAATGGCACCGGATGAAACCAGGATGATTTCGATTCCCTTTTTGCGGAGCCAGCAGATTTCAGTGGCCAAATCATCAATGACATTCAGATTCAGTCCATTTTTTCTTGTAAGGACACCACTGCCGATTTTAATGACGGCTCTTTTGACACCTGTAAAATATTTTTTGCGATTCATTGTGTTAATTATGGCGCCCCTTTACACAACTGAAGTGAAAAAAACCAATAAATATCACCACCCGAAACCTGAAACCTTGAATCCTATGGGTCAATTACCCGGTGCGTAAATGATTTTGCATTCGGACCCGTATAATCTGAAACCACATGGCCATTGCCGATCAGCCGCCATTTATAGATCATAAGGCCTTCCATCCCCACCGGTCCCCGGGCGTGAATTTTATTGGTGCTGATACCGATTTCGGCGCCCAGGCCGAAACGGAAGCCATCACTGAAACGACTGCTGCAGTTTAATAACACATCCGCGGAATCAACCAGGTCCATAAATGTTTCTGCCCTGTCCCGGTCTTGGGTTACTATCACATCGGTATGCCCGGAACCATAATGGTTAATGTGCTGAATCGCCTGTTCCAAGCTGTCCACAGTTTTTATTGAAATGATGGTGTCCAGATATTCCGTCCCCCAATCCGCTTCAGATGCAGGCAAAATATCGATGATTGTTTTTGTCCGTTCACATCCGCGCATTTCCACCTGCTGTTTTTCAAAGGCAGTTTTCATTTTAGGGAGAAATCTTTCAGCGATATCTTTGTGTACCAGCAATGTTTCCGCTGCATTGCATACAGCGA
>CAYTAQ010000022.1:17215-30704 GCA_964435695.1 uncultured Desulfobacterales bacterium
TTTAGCACAGCCTCGAAGCTCGACGTTTTTATCTTTTAAGGCCAGCTCAAATTGCGGCAGGAATTTATCAGCTATCGCCGCATCGACCAAAAGCGTCTCTGCGGCATTGCATACAGCGACATACTGGCACTTACTGTCCAGGGTTATTTTTTCGGCCATTTCCAGATCCGCACGCTTGTCAACATAAACATGGCAAATACCGTCTGCATGTCCTAATACCGGAATGCGGGAATGGTCCATGATGTATCGAACAAATGCGTTGCTTCCTCTGGGAATAATGAGATCGATGAACAGATCCAGTGCGAGCATTTCCTGAACATCGGTTCGGGTTTCCAGGAGTCCAAGCCACCCGTCAGGTATGCCTGCCCGTGATGTTGCATCTGAAATTATATCCGCCAAGATTCTGTTGGTGCGGGAGGCCTCTTTCCCGCCTTTCAGCAAAACGGCGTTTCCACTTTTCAGGCATAAGGATGATATCTGAACCAGCGCGTCGGGTCTGGATTCAAATATGACGCCGATGACCCCGATGGGGCAGCTGACTTTATAGAGTTCCAACCCCTTGTCGAGCTCAAGAGAGGACAGGGTTGCACCGACCGGATCCGCTATCTGTTCGAGACTTGCCAGGCCCTCTGTTGCTTCCTGTATTTTTGAACGGTCGAATTTCAAGCGTTTCAGCAAAGGTGCCGGCAGGTTATCATCTTCGGCTTTTTTGATGTCCCTTTGGTTGGCTGTCTCTATTTCATTTTGATGATGAATCAAGGCTTGCGCCATGGCGGCAAGCGCCTTGTTTTTCAGACTGCCGTCGATTGCCGCTAGCTGAACGCTGACGGCTTTTGCCTTGATTGCCATATCTTTGATGTCCATTGCATCCTTATATAGGAAACTGCAAATTAATCAACTCTTTTGGGCCAAGTCCTGATTTAAAGTCGTCACTTTTGATGACTTTTCCATCGCTGCATAAGAATACATCCAGAACACGAAAAAGCGAATATCGAATGTCCAACAAGGAATGTCGAATGATGAAGGAAGGAATTCTATCGATTTACAGATAGAGCGCGAGCGATTCCTCACTTCGACATTGGATATTCTGCTGTTCTCTCTACACACCTGATTCCTGACACCTCACCCCTTTCTCACCGCCGGTTGACACACAAAGTCCTTTCCAAGGGCAAACAAAAGCCTGCTCCATGATTCCTTCCTTATAGCAGAACTTTTAGTTCCTATATTTTCAGATAATTAGGAAGTATCTGTTCCCTGTCAGATGGTACATCGAGAAGAACAATGAAAGGAGTTGAAAAGGGGAATAAACGGTGTGTCGCTCTAATAAGGAACATGGGAATCGTATCTGTTCGGGTTGCCCGCGTGGACCTTTCGGGACATCAAGGATGATATCGTTTGTCTTTTATCAGCCATGGCCATAACGTTTCCTTTTGATCCTCTATCAGATGAAAAGTGAAGACCTTGACATATTGCTGGCCCCCCAGCCGTTGAATCAGCTTACCATCGATCTCGACCATTTTTTGCAAATGATTCAACAATTCCTTGCCCATGCCGCCGTAGTCGACGTCATATTCCTTTTCATCGTGGGTATTGATGGAAATACGTGTGACCTTTCCATTTTCATCCCATTGGGAAGGCAGGATGATGCCCAATATTCTTGATTTTCCGTCTTTTTTTTTATCTTTCTGCATACGCATACCTCCAGGAGCAATTTGACTGTACGAGAATACAAAGCAAACTGGATGCCAGTTTTAATGATTTCATAAGAAATGAAGCGAAAATAGATGTGTTTGGTCCGGCGTCGGGGAAAATGCACGATCTGGATTTAAAAAATCGAGGGCCGACACCTTCTGTGCCGAATATTTTCAGGAAATATCCGAGCGGTGGAAGTGGCGTTTTAAAACGTCCATTGAAAAATACGGCTAACGGCCCTTCATCGGAAAATACAGGAACCGGAGGTTCTGTTTATTTTTGCTGTTAGAATAAATAGATACAATAACAGCCGGTTGTGATTTGGCATCATTTTTGTAAGTTGTGAAAACAACTTCATTTTGTCATTCCAGATTGGAGAAATTACCATGGACAAACATCAACACCATTTTTATAGTGAAAATTGGTTTTATCGAATCAAGTTGACGATGGTTGGGCTTCTCATTGCTGCTTTTTGTTCTGTTATTGCAGGTGGAAAGGTTTTTGGAGAGGGGTTGTCCCTGCAGGTTGTGAAAATGCCCCTGAAAAGCGTCCTAAATGATCTGTCCCAAAAGTCCGGTACCAAATTCGTTTATGATAAAGCCTGGGCGGATCTTCCGATTACGGCTCAATTTAAAAATATCGCGCTGGAACCGGCTTTGAAAAGAATTCTTTCAAATTTGAATTATGCGATTATCTACGGCACAGATGGTACCGTCATGATACGGATTTACGGAACCATCGCGTATGAAAACGATTCGTCCATGGGATCCGGAAGGGCTCGGTCCTTTTCTGAACAGAATGCTGCAGATCGACTCGAGGAGTTGAATCCACAGGAGGCTTTGGGGGGAGCCGACGCCGTGGAAGAGATTTCGGAACCGACAGAAAACGCGGAAGAGGTGTCTGAACCCGGTGAAACGCCGGAAGAGAATCCAGAATCGGATGAGATTAGAAAGGAAGGGACGCCGGAACCG
The DNA here is from genome assembly GCA_964435695.1 of uncultured Desulfobacterales bacterium. GTDB lineage: Bacteria > Desulfobacterota > Desulfobacteria > Desulfobacterales > B30-G6 > CAYTAQ01. The sequence continues at coordinate 19,879 of CAYTAQ010000022.1, forward strand.
GATGAAACCGGACAAGAGGATCAGCCACCGCCCGCGGAAGAAGATACAGAAGGAGGCGGTTGATCACGTCAATGGTTTTTTGGAGCCACGCAGCGTGGGCTGACCATGTCCATGCCCTGTCGGGTTACATGACATCACTCATGCGCGTCAAGTCTTCCTTTTTACCGATAACAACCAACACATCGCCTGCTTCCAATTTTTCGGAAGGCATGGGATTAAATATCATTTCCCCGGACAGTTTTTTGATGGCGACAATGATGATGCCGAAATCTCTTCGAAGATTACTGTCAATCAGGTTTTTACCGACGAGCCTGGAGTTTGCTTTTACGGTTGCTTCCTCCATCATGAGACCCAGTTTGTTACCCATGGTGGCGATATCGATAAAATCGACCACGGTCGGTCTTTTCAGAACCTGCGCCATTCGCCTGCCGCCGATGTGGTAAGGCGTAACAACGCGTGTCGCTCCTGACCGCAAAAGTTTATCTTCATTTTTCCCTTCGGAAGCCCTTGCCAGGATGAAAATATCCGGTCTCAATCCCTTAGCCGTCAATGTAATGAAGACATTGTCGGCATCCGAACTAACGGCAGTAACCAAGCCTTTTGCTTTCATAATGCCGGCTTTTAGCAAAGCGTCCTCCGAGGTGGCGTCCATGTTCAGGTAAAGATACTTCAGTGACTCGGTGTCTTTGAGGGTGTCGGGATTTTGGTCGATTACGATAAAATTAATGTTGTCTGCATTCAGCTCTTCACAGATAATACGGCCGATTCTTCCAAAACCGCAAATAATATAATGATTCTTTAAGTCTGATATGATTTTTTGCACTTTTCGTCTCCCAAAAAATCTTAGTAATTCGCCTTCAACAAAGACCCTGACAATTAAACCGATGGTATAGGTCCCAACACCGATGCCCAGGACAATCACAACAATGGTAATTGCGCGACTGGCTGGATGTAAGGGTACAATCTCGGAGAATCCTACGGTTGAAATGGTAATAATGGTCATGTAAAAGGCTTCGAACAGAGACATATCTTCCAGCGAATAATATCCCGCTGTTCCAAATGAAATAATACCCATCAGCATAAAAAAAGAGTACCATAATTTTTTGTTGTCCATGAGACAATTATCCTGAAGAGATATTGATAGCGACCATAATCTCGTTACCAAATAGAACTGGCAGAATTGGGATCAATTCTGCCAGTTAACTGTTTGTTTTTTTTCAAGCGGTTCTCAGCAATATGTTCCCATCGCCTTATTTAAGGCGAAATGCAGCGCCATGGCAATCGTTCTTGAAACATGCTTGTTGCGAGCCACCATCATATGCCTATACAACCCTATTCGTCAACAGAAACTATGCTTTCCGGGATTGCAAAGGCCATCCATCAACATGACGGATCGACTACTCTACAGCTTCTTTTAGTGCTTTTCCGGGAACAAATTTTACTTTTTTTGATGCCTTTATTCTAATGGGTTCGCCGGTTTGCGGATTTCGTCCTTTTCTGGCGTTTCGCTTTACAACTTTAAATGTACCGAAGCCGGTCAGTGTAACATCCTCTTTTTTCTTTAATGCCAGAGAAATGGTTTTCACCAGACTCTCCAGAACCGCCTGTGCTTCCTTTTTTGTTTTAAGCGTCTTGGCCATTTCGTTGATGATTTCAGCCTTATTCATTTAATTATTCTCCTTTCTAAAGTGTTGCTTGCTCAAGGTTGCATCTGCATTTTTTGCAGTATTTTCTCGGTGTACCCTTCCCACTCCAATGAAACTGTATCATATGGTGTTTCTCACATTTGGGGCAAATACATTCAACCCGGGTTTTGGCATAGACCTCAAAGGGCTCTTCGTCGATATCTTGCGGCAGCGAATGTTGCTCACTAAATTTCATTGATGACGATTTTCTCAACCATTAAGTCCCGGTTAGTTTTTCCTTGTTCTCCAAGGCGGTCTTGCATTTTATGCAATGCCGTGCAACCGGTCGTGCTTCCAATCGCTTGAAGGAGATCTCTTCTTCACATATTTCACAAATACCATAGGTGCCGTCTTCGATGTCACTCAGTGATTGCTTGATTTTCTTGATCAGGATGCTTTCACGGTTACGAATCCGGATTTGAAAATTTTGCTCCAAATCGTAGGTTGCCCGATCCAGTGGGTCCGCTAAAAAAATGTCCTCTGCTGATCTTAATCCGACAACCGTATCATCGGCGTGACGAAGCAGGTCGTTGAGCCATTCTTTCAAGAGGTTTGCAAAATAATCCAGCTGATGTTGATTCATTTTTGCTCTCGATGTCAATTAATGAAAATTGTAATCGGAAGGCTGACTCCGTGAACGGAACCTTTGCGTTATTCCAAATCCAACCAACTATCAAAGTCCAGTTCAGTTAAATTGTCGGCATCTAAAAACATATCTTTTTGATTTAAAATGCTGTTTTGTTCGTCCGGCGCCGTGCCGTCGATATCTGAATCGATTAAAAATTTTGAGAGATAAATTTTATCAGCTTCATGCATTCTTTCACCCCCTAATTTTCATACGCGTCTTTCGAATGATAATTTTTCTTTTTGCCTCGCCATCGATCCTCTGAATCGGCGGAGGAAGCCTTTGATTTTCGCTTTCTGCATGCAGGGCATCTTTTGGGCTCATCATAGCCTTTTGCTTCATATTCGAGCTGGCTGGATACGCTAAACTCAAATTCAGCATCACATTGGATGCATTCGATGATTTTGCTTTCCCTTTCCATCTGACTTTCCTTTTTTTAAGAAATAAAAAAAATTTGCAATTGATATGCCAAAAAAGAATGTATTCATTTTATTGGATATTTAGGCAGTTGTTGAAAATATCGGAATAAAAAATTCCGATTTCCTGCCCGTCGTCGGCAAATAATCAGAACTATGGATTCTGGTTATTTTTTATGTCTTAAACATTTCTTTTCGAATTTTATGCCGGTTCATCAGTTTGTTCAACTGCCTGGTGCTGATGCCGGCTTCTTTGGCAGAGGTATTAATTTTGCCCCTGTTGCGTCCCAATACATTTTTAATATATTTTCGTTCAATATCTTCTATGCCATTCCGGCGTGCTTCTGAGAGAGTAAGGGATGTATTGGCGGAGAGGGCTGCCGTTCCGGAAATTTGTTCGAAAAGTTCGCTCGGAAAGCTTTCAGGTGTTAATATCGAGGAAGTTTCTATAATATAGGCCCTTTCGATTAAATTTTCGAGTTCACGGATATTTCCAGGCCAATTATATTTTTCAAAAGCTTCAATGACCCGTTGATCAATATCATGGATATTCTTGGATTCGAATTTATTGAGTCTTTCCAGTATGGAACCGCAAAGTTGTGGCAGATCTTCCAGTCTTTCTCTAAGGGGAGGAATGAAAATAGGGAACACGTAAAGTCTATAGTAAAGATCTTTTCTGAATTCGCCGGTATCACACATTTCTTTCAAATCCGAATTGGTTGCAGCAATGACGCGGGCATTTGCATCCAGTGTTTCTACTCCGCCAACTCGTTGAAAGGTTCCGTCCTGAAGAATTTGCAGCAGCTTAATCTGAGCAGATGCACCAATGGTTCCAATTTCATCAAGAAATATGGTTCCGTCTTTGGCGATTTCAAATTTTCCGAGCTTTCGTTTCACAGCCCCTGTAAAAGCGCCTTTTTCATGACCGAAGAGTTCGCTTTCGATCAGCGTTTCCGGAATGGCGCCGCAATGGACACTAATAAAGGAATCTTTGCTGCGATTGCTGTGCTGATGAATCAATTTGGCCATCAAGCTTTTGCCGGTTCCGGTTTCGCCCATGAGCAGAACCGTACTTTTTGTCGGTGCCACCGAGCGGATTTTTTCAAAGACTTTTTTGACTGAATCATTGTTCGTTCGGATGATATCCAATGAATCAACCCGCCAGAATTTATTCCGAAGATAGTCCAGCTCGGATTCCATGATAATTGAATCATTGATGCTTTCACTCACATGTTTCACTTCCTCCCCATCAATGGGATAGGTTAGATAATCTCTGGCGCCGGCTTTAACGATCATGACGGCTTTTCGCAGATCCTTCTGCCGCGTAAGAATGATGACTTCAATGGAGGGGTTCAGTTTCCGGAAGGGTTGCAATGCATCTTTGTAATGGCTGTCTGTATGGGCTTCAAGCAGGATCTGAACATCGATAAAAAGAAAATGATAATGTTCCGTTTTGAGAAGATCGAGGGCTTCCGTCTTTGAGGACGCCTGATCTATTTTAAAATTCGGCTCAAAACATGTGCGGATACTTTGAATGGCATCCTTTATTGTTGAGGCGACCAGAGCCGACCACATACATCCACCTATAATGGGAAAACATCTTGAAAATTTAAAACAGCTTCTAACCATCTCAAATCGAAAAGTCAATAAAACATTCTCAGTACCAGTTGATGTCGTGGATATCATACGAAAGCTGGACGGTCGTCCCGGGATAGAGGTGTAAATCCTGAGCTTTTTCCGGAGATAATTTGGCAGTGAAGCTTTGATTACTGACCTGGATGACAGCGATAAGTTGCTGCGTATTTTTTTCAAGCATCAATTGGGAGAGGATGCCATGTATTTTGTGGGACCCGCTGTTTCCAGGGTCGATTTTTCTTGATATCGATAGCTTTGCAGGATCGATGGTGGCGACAGCGTCAATTCCCGCAGGTTTGGATACGAGAAAATGCTGGCCGTCCGAAAACTGTTTTGTCCAACCGGTTTTACCCTGCTTGACCCAGGGGCCGAACAGAAAATTTTCCCTGCCGGAACCAAAGAGCCGGCCGCGAAAAAGATGCATGACCTTATCGCAGATATCATATAACCATTCCCAGTCATGACTGGCGATGATCAGGGTTGTGCCCCATGTTTCAAGTGCCATCAGCACCGTATCCTTGATAATCTGAGCACTGGCCGCATCGATGCTGGCGGTCGGCTCATCCAATAAAAGGACTTCTGGTTTTAATATCAGGCGCGCAGCCAGCGCGACCCGTTGTGCTTCACCGCCTGACAACTCGAACCATTTCCGATCAGCAAAATGATCGCCGGAAAGCCCCACCAGCGAAAGGGCTTCATATACCCGGTCGCGGATGTTTCGTTTGTCTCCCCGTAAGGCAAGTCCATATGAAACGTTTTTAAAAACAGAACGCTTCATGAGATAGGGCTCCTGGGAAAGGAGCGTGACATGAAATCTGATGAGGTCTGAAAACGGTTCAGCCGGTTTCCCTTTGAAAAGTATTTTTCCGGCTGAGGGCTTGTCGTTAAAGGCCAGCAGCTTCAACAGGGTGCTTTTTCCACTTCCATTGGGACCGATGAATCCTAAAATGGTGTTGGAATGTATCTCCAGGGTTTCGATCTGGAGAGCGGGCTGACTGTTATAGGCGTGTTTCACATCTTGAATTCGATATATCGGGTTCATGACGTCCGGCATTACCACCTTCTCAATAAGGAAACAGAAATATTGACCAGAAAGGCAATCAAGAGAAGCACCAGCCCGAGCGCGATGCCCATGGCAAACAGCCCCTTGTTGGTCTCCAAAGCAATTGCGGTGGTAATGGTACGGGTATGCCATTTGATGTTTCCACCTACCATCATGGAGATACCGACTTCGGTCATCACCCTTCCGAACGCGGTTAATGCGGAAGCCACAATACCATATCGGACTTCCCAGAGGCTGCTCAACAAGAGTTGTTTGCGATTCGCGCCAAGTGAAATCAGGGTGCCTCGTAAATGACGATCCATGCTTTCAACGGCTGTTGCAGTTAACGCGATAACAATCGGCAGGGCGAGAATGGTCTGCCCGATAGCGATGCCCGGTATCGTGAATAGGAGCCCCATTTGACCGAGGGGGCCTTTGTTTGACAAGAACGCATATATCAGAAGACCGATGAATACCGTTGGGAGCGCTAAAAGTGTATCAACGATCAACCGGAGCGATCGCTTGGCTCTGAATTCAAAATACCCTAAAAGAAAGCCGAGGGGGATTCCCAGCAACAGGCTTGCCGTCATAGAGTAGGTCGTGACCCGCAAGGTAACGGAGATGGCTGAGTATGTCTGTGCATCACCCTGAAACAAGAGCTGGACAGCTTGAACAAATCCATTTAAAATAAAGTTCATGGTGTATCTATTTCGTGTTTTCGTGATTGATTTTTTGTTTGCTTTTTTCTTGAGTCCTTGAAACCTGTGTCATTTATTGCGGGAAAACCATTTTCCCGCTGTCACTGATATCGTATCCATCCAGGCTTTCCGCCAGTTTCCTGAATTTTTTTTCGTGCAGCAGCCCTTGAAAAAGCTGCACGCCTTTATCAAAAAAGCGATCTTTTGGAATCAAAAGATCGTACCGTTCCCATCGTATGGGCAGAAAATCGAGCCCAAGCAGGGAGGCGACCGGTCGGATGCCCGGTCCTGCATCTGCTTTACCTGCTAGAACTTCAAGACCCACATCCATGTGCCGGTTGACGATTCGATGATACCCTTCGATTTTTTCACCGGTTATCCCTGCGGATTTAAGTTCTTTGTCGAACAAAAGCCGGGTTCCGGTGCTCAAGGCACGGTTGACGATCCGGATGCCGGGTTTTGAGAAATCCTGCATGGTTTTTATTTTTCCGGAGAGATTGGCAGCAAGGATAATTCCCTGTTCGCGTTTACAAAAATTGACAACCGCAGGCATGCTGTTTAGTTCCGTGGATGCAAAATGAAAGTTGTATTCATCGCCGTTTTCCTGAAGCAGATGGCTTGCGGCAATGTGGCAAAGATTTCTTTTCAAGGTCCGCAATCCGCCCATACTGCCAAGATTACCAAAAACAGCGATATGTTCCGGATAAAATGAATTGAATAAAGAAATGGCTTTGTCCAAAAGAAGATCGTTGCTTCCGGCAATGATCAGCAGCCCCTGATAGGGAGGAAGTTTGGTGAGAGATTCCGGATAATTTTCCGTATGGCCCTCTATCCATTGTTCCACAAGGTGCTTGGGGAAAAGCCACTTGCCTGTAATTTTCGTGGCGGGCAATCCTTTTTCCGATACAAGCGTGTAAACCATCTTTTCGTTGACATTCAGAAATGCAGCCACTTCTTTGGTGGATAAAAAATTGCCCATAAAGGTTGCCTCCTCATTTATTTCTCAAGTTACTTTACGCGTTTATCTTCTAAGTAATTATTAGTCAATATGTTATTATAAATATCCCATAAAAATTAAACCATCAAACATTAACCAAGAATAACCAATATTGCCAGGCAATAGCAAGATAAAAATTATGATTGCCTTAGCGGTTTTCTGATGATAGGTCACCCGTCAACGCTGTTATGCTTTTCCCCCGGGGAGCGATTTATGTCAGCAGAAAACATTATCCTTATTGCCGGCTTTGTCTTCGGCTTTTATATGGCCTGGAACATCGGCGCCAATGACGTCGCAAATTCTATGGCATCGGCTGTGGGTGCAAAGGCCATTACGATTCGTCAGGCTGTCGTTATTGCGGGCATACTGAATATTGTGGGCGCCACCTTTATCGGATCCCATGTGACCAATACGATTCGCAAAGGCATCATTTCGACCGAGGTGTTGTCCGACCCGCACCTGGCGCTGGTGGGCGCGGTTTCAGCGCTTCTGGCGGCGGCATTGTGGGTCAGTTTCGCCACCTGGAAATCCCTTCCGGTTTCCACAACACACGCGATTGTAGGCGCCATGATCGGATTCGGCATTATGGCGGGGGGCTTTGCCACAATCAACTGGGGAAAACTGGGCGCGGTGGTTCTGAGTTGGGTCATATCGCCGGTCTTCAGCCTGGTCATCGCGTTTATCATGTTCAAAGTGATTGTTCGTCTGATTATTTCAAAAGATAAGGCATTTGAAAAATCCGTAAAACTATCACCCTATTTTATCGGCAGCGCCATCTTTATTGTGGTCCTGTCGTTTCTTTTCAAAACCCCTTTGGGAAATACCCTTTCTGTTTCAACCGCGGGCGCGTTGAGCATTGCATTTGTCACGGCCGTTATTTTGGGTTATATTGGAAAGGTCCTGCTAAGCAGGATCTTGCCGTTGCATAAGGGAACCGATAATGGGGCAGAGGAAATATTTCGAAGGATTCAAATCGGCACATCATGCTATGTGGCGCTGGCACAGGGCGCCAACGATGTGGCCAATGCCATCGGCCCCCTTGCAATGATATATTTTCTCGTGAAGACGGGCGGCGTGGGCGCCAAGGTGCCGGTACCGATCTTCTTATTGCTTTTCGGCGGCGTCGGTATCGCCTGCGGTATTGCCATGGCCGGCCACCGGGTCATGGCCACCATGGGAACCAAGATTACAACTCTCACCAACACCAGGGGATTTTCCGTCGATTTTGCAGCTGCAACAACGGTTTTGGTGGCATCGAAATTGGGACTGCCCGTTTCCACCACCCATGCAGCCGTTGGCGGGGTTCTGGGTGTCGGCCTGGCAAGGGGCTTGGAAGCCGTTAATTTCAGAATCATATTTCAGATTATGGTGTACTGGGTGTTGACGGTCCCTGTGGCAGCCATAACCTGTATGGCGATTTTCAAACTGATTCGTTTTGTCTATTAGAGCGTTTGTCAGATTTATGACAACCGGTATAAAGGAGCACGGCTATGCGAATACCTTTTTTATCCATGTTCATCACCTCGCCGTTTGATGGCCTGCAGGAGCACGCGGAAGTGGTCAAAGACTGTGCCTGGGTGTTTCAGCAGGCAGTGGAGTGCCATGTGTCCCTCAAATGCAAGCGGTTTGAAGATCTCAGACAGGAGATTATCCATATGGAAAGAAAAGCGGACGCCATTAAGCGGCGGGTGCGCGGTCATCTTCCAAAGGGCACGTTGATGCCGGTGGATAAATTTCAGCTTTTCAGATATCTGCGAGAGCAGGACTCGGTTCTGGATGCTGTCGAGGATGCCCTGGACTGGCTGTCTTACCGTCCTCAGAATTCGATTCCACAGGAGCTGCAGCAGGATTTTTTTCTCTTTGTCGATGCCGTCATCGACCCGATTGATGAGCTGAGCAAAATGGTCACAGAAGCAAGGCAATATTTTAAAACCTACGGCGATAAACAGCGGGTTGTGGTCAAGGAAATTATACGTGCGCTGCGCCATCAGGAACACGAAGCGGATCTCATAGAGGATAAGATCAAACGAAAAATATTCAATATGGAAACGGATCCGGTAACTGTATTTCATATCGTCAGGCTGGCTGAAATCATCGGACACATTGCCGATCATGCGGAGAATGCCGGTGATATGATGCGGGCCATGATCGCCAGATAAAAATTTTTCTTTGTGTATTTATCCTTACTATTCTGAATCATGAGATCCCTGTTTTATTAAATCCGCCGACTTTAGAAAAATTTTTATTTCCTTCCAAAATTGAAAATAATCCGGCGGGCAATCATTATGTCCGCAGGCATATGAGATGAACCGCCCATTTGACGCTGATTTGTATAAAGTCTGCCCATGATGATACGGAATCACCTCATCATGTTCCCCGTGAAAGATCAAAACCGGTCCCCGGTAATTACTCACCGCCGTCAAATTGTCGAAAGGGTCTCGAATCAGAAATGAAGGGGCCAGATATCGTTTGGCAAACGATCGGATGCTGGTGAATGTCGACATGAGTATAAGAGCGGCCGTCGGGCGTTTCTTTAAAAGCGTGCATACGGCCCCCCCACCGATGGACCGCCCGTAAAGGATAACGCGATGGGGATCGACATCCCTTCGTTGCGTTATGGTATCGTAAGCCGCTGTAAATGTTTCCGCGATGGTTTGCTGCGATGGGTTGCCCTCCGACCGGCCGTAGCCGGGAAATTCTACCAGCAAAACACCCACCCCCCATTGGGTAAACGGTGTCAGTTCCTGTACGCAGAAATCGATACGTTCGGCATTGCCGTGGGCAAAGATAACGACGGGGCTAGGGGCCTGATTATCGGATTCAGTCGGCGGCAGATACCAGCTCTCCACCTTTCCTGATCGCGTCTGAAGCCAGATTTTTTCTGTAACAGGCAATCCCCGGCCTTCATCTTCAACCGGTGCAATCATATATCTGGGGAAAAGCATGGCCCTTTGCAGGAGAAAAAGGATGAGACAGTATCCTGTATAGATGAGAAATATCCATAAAAAGATTTTCATTATACCGGTTGTCATGAATATGTTCCGTATGGTTTGAATACCTATCCGCCAATAATATATCTGAGTCCTAATTTAAATTTCCTGTAAATTACGACAACCGCTATCATATTGATTATGGCTTTGACATCCAAGCTTTACGGGCCTATAACCCATAAAAAGGGTGTTTTTAAGACCGATAGTGAATGTTCAATAATACGTTAAATTGTTGAAAACGCAACCTTTGTTTGGGTGACAGTCCCGTACTTTTATCGCTGCGATATATCAATTCATCCTTCAAAGGCAACAGCAAACAGCTTCTATGGAAAGGAGATGTCCCATGATGCGATGTCACGAAGTCGATTATGAGATCCTTGGTGACGACATACAGATTGTCGAAATAGAACTCGATCCCGGAGAAACCGTCATTGCAGAGGCCGGCGCCATGAATTATATGGAAGACGGTATCAGCTTTGAAGCAAAAATGGGCGATGGCTCCCAACCCGACAATGGCTTTTTCGGAAAGCTCATGTCTGCCGGGCAACGGGTGTTAAGCGGAGAGTCTGTTTTTATGACGCACTTTACAAACAACGATAGACGTAAAAGGCGGGTATCGTTTGCAGCGCCGTACCCGGGAAAGATTGTGCCCATTGACATGGCAAAGGTGAATGGCGAACTCCTGTGTCAAAAAGATGCATTTCTCTGCGCAGCGCTGGGAACGGGGGTGGGCATCGC
>CAYTAQ010000022.1:30804-34546 GCA_964435695.1 uncultured Desulfobacterales bacterium
TGTGTCAAAAAGATGCATTTCTCTGCGCAGCGCTGGGAACGGGGGTGGGCATCGCTTTTTCAAAAAGACTGGGCACCGGTTTTTTCGGGGGTGAAGGATTTATCCTCCAACGGCTGAGTGGTGACGGCATGGCCTTTGTTCATGCCGGCGGTACGGTCATCAAAAAGAAGCTGAAAAATGAGACTCTGCGCGTCGATACCGGATGCATTGTCGCCTTTACGCAGGGTATTGATTACAATATCCAGCGGTCCGGCAGTTTAAAATCCATGTTTTTTGGCGGTGAGGGACTGTTTCTGGCGACATTGAGCGGGACTGGATTGGTTCTGCTTCAGAGCCTGCCGTTTTCAAGGATGGCGGACCGCATTCTGCAGCACGCCCCCAGGGCCGGCGGCAGCCAGAAAGGCGAGGGCTCGATTCTGGGCGGCATTGGTCGCTTGATAGACGGAAATTAGGAGTCAGGTATGAAAACCATCGGTATGATCGGCGGTATGAGCTGGGAATCTTCTCTGGAATACTACCGGATCGTAAACCAAAGCGTAAAAGAGCGGCTTGGGGGGTTTCACTCCGCCAAATGCCTGATGTTCTCAGTTGATTTTTACGAGATTGAAGCGTTTCAGACGCGTGGAGAATGGCCGGCAGCCACAAAGTTAATGGTCGATGCCGCCCGGAAGGTTGAAAAAGGAGGGGCGGACTTTTTAATTATCTGTACCAACACCATGCATAAACTGGCTGATGCGGTTAAAGAAAATATCCGGATTCCTTTGTTGCACATTGCGGATCCCACGGCTGATCTGGTGAAATCTCGCGGCATTCAGAAAATCGGCCTTCTGGGCACAAGATTTACCATGGAGGAAGACTTTTACAAAGGAAAACTCATGCATGACCATGGGCTGGAGGTCGTTATTCCGGCCGGTGCTGAAATAGATGTGATACACAACGTCATATATCAAGAACTTTGCCTGGGAAAAATCAATCCCGCATCCAAAACCCGGTATTTGGAAATTGTCGACAACCTGATTCTCAGGGGCGCCGAAGGCGTTATCCTCGGATGTACGGAGATCGGGCTTCTCATAAAAAATGGTGAGAGCCGCGTGCCCTTTTTTGACACCACGAAGATACATGCGGAGGCTGCTGTCGATTACGCACTATCATAAAATTTCAAGCTCAAACGCGTAAAACGGGGCATGGAAATTTATATCAAGAAAGAGGAGGACAAATGAAAAAACCCGCCTATCAAAAACTTTTCAAACCCATGACGATTCAAGGGCTGAGATTGAAAAACCGGATCACCATGGCGCCGTTGTATCTGGGGTACGCCGGACCCGGAGGAAGTATTTCACCGTTGCTGCTGCACCATTATAAAAAAATGGCCAAAAGCGGTGCCGCCATGGTCGTTGTGGAAAACGCCGGTATAACGCCGAACGGCAACGGATCGCCGCGCACGATCCGGTGTGATCATAACCGGTATCTCAAGGGTCTTGAAAAACTGGCTCAAACCATTAAAGAACAAAAAAGCCGTGCCGCCCTTCAACTCAACCATGCCGGACGATTTGCGTTTGTTCCCGATCCGGTGGCGCCGTCGGCGGTGGAGACATTCGGCCGGACCCCGCGGGAACTCAGCAGACGGGAAATTGTAACCATCCAAAAACAGTATGCTGCCGCTGCAAAGCGGGTGAAAGCCGCAGGGTTTGACCTGGTTGAATTGCATGGCGGCACCGGTTACCTGCTGGCCCAGTTTGTATCACCCAGAACCAATAAACGGTCCGATGCCTACGGTGGATCTATTGAGAACCGCATTCAATTTCCCCTGGAAGTGTTGAAACGCGTCAAGGATGCCGTAGGGGATTTTCCGGTGGGCTATCGGTTGCTGGTGGATGAATGGCTTGAAGACGGCCTCCATAAAAATGAATCCATTGTCCTGGCAAAGGCATTGGCAAAAGAAGGCGTTGCGTATCTTTCAGCCATGGGGGGAACATATGAATCCTTTAACCTGCCGGAGGTTGTGAAGAAATCCGGAAAGCCCGGGTATATGGTTCATCTTGCCGGGGCCATAAAAAAAGAAGTCAAGGTTCCCGTGATTACCGCCGGGAGGATCTCTACGCCTGCCAAGGCGGAAAAGATCCTGGCCGACGGCAAAGCGGATCTGATCGGTCTGGCACGCATGCTGTGGGTGGATCCCACATGGCCTGAAAAAGCCAGAAACGGGCTTGATCGGACCATCATCAAATGCAGCCCAAAGTGCAATGCCTGCATGGAACTGGTGATGAAGGGAAAGCCAGCTTTTTGTCCCAGGTGGGATAAAGAGAAGCGTAATGCACACCGGGAGATGTTTCGTTAGCCCGGGTGACCTATGTGTCTGCCCGGGTGATAGCCGGGGTGGACCCGCGACAGAGAAAATAATACCGGGGAAACGTATGGTGGATAAACACGCAACGGGCGAACACACAGGTTCGCCCCTACATCGGGTGATTCAATGGTTCAAAACAATGACCACAAATGAATATATCCGTGGCGTCAAACAAAATGGTTGGCCGTCTTCTCCTGGAAAATTATGGCAACGTAATTATTATGAACACATCATCCGCAACGAAAATGAGATGGCCCGCATCCGGGAATACATAACGAACAATCCGGCTCAATGGGCCTTGGATCGAGAAAATCCCTCTGTCAAAATAAATCACATTGGGAAGCTAGAAGGTCATCAAAAAACAATCACTTCAACGCAATCGCCTTTTCAGGACATATTTCCTGGCAGCAGAAACAGGTGATGCAGATTTCCGGATCAACCACCGGAATGTCGTTTTTCATGGACAATGCGGCAACCGGACATTGTTCGATGCATGTTTCGCAGCCCGTGCAAAGATCCGGATCCGCCTGGGGACGCAGGCGTATCCGTTCATCAAGAAACGCTTGCACCTCTTTGTTTTCAAGAACAGCTTCACCCCCTAAAGAGGGAATTTTAAAGTGGGGCAGCCTTTTGAATTCACCGATGATGTCGATAGCGTTCGTATGAAAATCACCTAGCCCGACTTCCATTGCCTTTTGAAGAAAACGCAGACGTCCGGGATTGAGTCCCATCATTTCCGCAATAACGGCATCCAGCGCCACGGCATTGTTTGATGCCAGGATGAGGCCGATATCCCTGAGATCCGGCGATGCGGGCCCATTGCCCTCCATGCCGACCACCGCATCCACAATGAACAAGTCCGGCACTCGCAGTTGAAAAACATCCACCAGCATTTCGTGGAACCGCTCGGGCGTCCCGGCCTCCTTGTGCAGCCTGGCTTTTTGGGCGCCCGGCAAAATGCCGTAGCTGTTTTTGACGGCGCCGCTCATGACCGTGAGCCCGTGCGTTTTAAACTTGGGCAGACTGATGAAGATGTCCGCTTCAAGAACAGCTCTTGACAGGCTGACCACCGGTACAAAATCCGGATTAAACTCCATTTTTACAGCATCATTACCAATGTTCCGGTAATAACCTTTGGACGCCTCCATCAGCCCTGTCTTCTGAAAACAGGCTTCATTGTCGCCGTAGCTATACGCGCCGGGGTTGTCACCGACAATGATTCCGGACGGTTGCATGGCTTCCACTGCTTCAACCACGGCGCGCAATACAGCCGGGTTGGTTACGATACCTTCCTGTGCCTCGGATGCCCGCAGTACATTCGGCTTAATCAATACGTTTTTGTTCGACAGGGTCAAGGGGAACAGCGAAAATGCCTTGTCGATTGCGTTTCGTACG
>CAYTAQ010000023.1:0-34474 GCA_964435695.1 uncultured Desulfobacterales bacterium
CTCCTCTGTAATTTGCGTTTTTCCGTTCGTTCACTAATCGATGTGAGCAGAAAAATTAAAAAAACCGAAATTGGTATGATTACATGCAAAGTTACAATCGGAACAATAAAAAAGGATATAGAACAGGTAATTAGAATCAGCAAGAGCGCATAGTTTCTAATTTTTTTCCATAAATCAGAGAATGTTTTTTCCCACGATACAATATAGCGGCATATCTTTCCGCCCCGGAAGACGCATTCCGGGTGGTCAATCTGGGGTAGTTTGTTCGTGAAGATCATCGTTATGGCTTCAAAAAAGCCGATTCGATTTTCACATTGAAAAGGTCTTTCTTGGACTCCAGGTCGTGGAGTAACACAGATTTCTACTTTGTTAGGGGCTATTTTCTTTGATTCATATGTGGCTGATTTTGTAAATTTTTGTGAAGCCTTGCCAGCAAATTCATAGGTCTTAGCTGGGGTTATCATACCTAAAACGTACTGGCGCATACTTCCAATAGCTTCAGGGGAGGCTGCAAATCGTCCCGCCTCTCTGGCAATATTCTCATTTTGAGTTATAATAGAAAGTTTATCATGAAACAAATTTACCTGATTTTGTGTAAACCAATGGTTTTCATCAGCGACTTGATAAGGCGAAATATTTACTGAATCTAATAATGATTGAATATCTACATGCTCGTAGCGCTTTCGTATTAGTTTAATATAATTATCTATAATTCTGCTGTTATAAAGAGGAACATCAGCATTTTTTTGTTTTTCATTCATTAGATTTTGATTTTAGTATTAATGTTGGATGAATTTTAACAATCTTTTTAAATATCTGAAATAATTATCAGTATTGTCAGTATTTAAAACCCAAAGGTTATAAATATGGTCAAATGACATCTTTTGGTTGTGAAGATATTCAACCGGATAAATCATCAGCGGTGGATTTTCCATTGATAATTTTTCTGAAATTAACTTACTGACAGCTGTGATAATGTTATAAGGCAATTCTGTTGGATCAAGAATAAACACAGTTATGCAGTTGGTTAGATCTGATAGATTTAAGCCGAAATTTGAGATATTGACCACGATTACTGCCTTAAGAATTTCGTCTTTTTTTAGAGAAAAAAGATGTCTTTCTCTTTTTAATCCCGCCTTATTGAACTCATCAGCAAGTTTGTTAATATTAACAGTTGCAGGGAAAAGGCCTAAAGCATTTAACATAAGACCGCCTGATTGATATTTGTAAAAAGCGTCTAGCTCATCCAAATCTTCATTTTTTGTTTTAGTTAATTCCAATGCCCATGGTATTTTGACCGTAGTGGGTGTAGTTTTAAAATGTAAATAAGCAAATGAATCGAGAGAACAAGCTATCGGATTTTGAATATTTCTTGCAGCTCCTCCAAAAACGCGATTGGGAAATTTATTCGTCTCCCTGAAGTAACAAAAAACGTAATTCATTTTAGCAGAATATAATCTATGAGAATCATTTATAAACCGGCCTATTTGATTGAGTACGGATATTCCACCACTTTTAAAAGAGGACCGTCTTGCAGCATGGTGATGGATCATCCAAGCGTTTTCGTAAAACCTTATCGATGACATATGCGCTTTGATCTGGCCATTTTTTTTACAAATAAAGTGCCTTGTGATACTGGGATTTTGTACGTACAATTTTTCATAGGTTTCTTTAATTAGATGTTTACTGCGCTGAATGTGATTGAACTTTTTTGGATAAATAAAGCCGGATTGAAAGAAAAAGTCCCATAATTCATCCATTTTTTTTGTTTCACCAATGTACATATTTTCATCTTTAGCCTGATGCAGAAATCCCATTAGATTTCTATGTGAATTTAAAGTTATATCAATGATAACTAATCCATATTTTAAAACAATATCATCATGCTCATTTCTATGGCTATGCTGATAAACGACTTGTGCAGTAAGCTTGATTTTAAAGCTGCTTGCAAACCGCATTTCAACTTCCGGCAATATAAGACCAGGTACTAAGGCTGCAGACGCTTCATTTTCTTCAACTGAAAATCCTGAACCCGATAAGTTAACAACTTTCAGATCATACCATTTGCCGGTAAAAGGATGTCTAAAAATGACATTTGGAGATGGAATTAATTTTTCACGAATGCTTCTAAATTTTTTAGGTTTAAATCTCGAAAGTTCAAAATTTCTTGGCTCAAGCAAGAAGAAAATAAAGTTATTTTTTGAGCTTGCTTCTAATATCGAACACTCTCCTGAATAAAGCGTTCCAATATCATTTGATAAAAGTATATTTACAGGCGACTTGGAGTTAATCCATTGAGGTGTTTGCGGTGGTTTTACTTCAACTTTTATAGAAAAAGATGTTGAGCGAAAATCTATAAGCTCACCACTAAAAATAACGCTGTTTTGTATCAATTGAACTTTAATATTATGACATATGTGCCTATAGTTTTCTTCTATTTTAGCCAAGAAATATATATCAGGTATTCGTAACCGAATTCCTTTTATATTCATTTCTAATATTTCTAATTTGAGAAAAAGATTCCATTGTTCATTTTTAATGTGCAGACTATCAAATTCGCAAGTTTTTATCTTATTCCTTACATCCTCAGGATTAACCCATACACAGCTGATTTCTTCACCAAGACAAGGTTCCGGCAATGCTTCACAGGAAATGATGTTATTATATTTTTTATGTCGAAAATTTATGATGATTGCTTCATCTTGAAAGTTTAGAAAATTAATTTTATTGATGAGCTGTTGTTTGCTTATTTTTTTGATTTTTGAGAGGCTCCCGCTAGAGTGGTCGCTGTTTTCATGGATGGCTGGTTTTGGTGAAATTGTATCTTTTTCATCTGCATTTGTCCTGATGATTTGATAGGTCATGAGGTCTATTTTCCTTTTTCCTGGAAGCTGGTAAGGTTTTTTAATCGGCACCTGATTTCTTGATCATCATTCGCCCATGGGCATAATTATTAATTTTTAAAAAGATTTTAGCATATATACGCTGCATTTACAAGAATATAAGAAATGAGGCGATTATGAACAAAGCGGTTCTAAGCCAAGCCCAGCTGTTCTTTTTGTGTCGTCATGACCCTTGACAAATGTCCAAACAGATGATGTCAATGCGCGTGCAATAATGGAGACGGTGGAAAAGCGCAATGACGGTGGTAACCAGGCTGTTGACATGGATGCGGTTTTGATTGATAAAAACAGAACTGACTTCAGTCCCTGGCAGCAATTTTCAGGAGGATTCCACGTTATAGCCTGGAATACGATCTATTTAATTTTATTTCCAACTGTGGTCTGATTTCGTATCAGGCAGCCGATACGATGGGATTTGAAACGATCCGCAAAAATAATCGCAGATGTTGCGAGGTAAGATAGAGTTTCTAATGAGGACTTGATATGGGCGATAGAGAATTCAATTTTTGGCAGGACCATTCCATAAACTATTTGGAAATGGCTTTTCGCAGCGACAGGAATGAAGTGGTCGTGAAACCGGATGGGCATGGGAAGAAAACAGGAGACTGTGGCGATACCGTAGAAATGTTTCTGGTTGTAACAGCAGACATCGTTAAGCATGTTTCATTCATAATAGAAGGATGTCGGAATACAAACGCATGTGCCAATACTGTTGCTTTGCTGGCTGAAGGAAAACAGGTGGAGCAAGCATGGGATATTACGCCGGAGGCCGTCATTGAATATTTGGAAACACTTTCCAAGGAGAATTACCACTGCGCGGAATTGGCTGTCGGTGCTTTTTATCTGGCCTTGGCCAATTACCAGGAGTTGAAGCGTAGCAAATGGAAGAAGTTATACTTAAAGTGACATGAATTGATTTTTGATGAAAATTCTATGACTTTTTGATATATGCTTGACATGAATTTTCAAGTTGATTATACAAAATCCTTTGAATATACGTCTTCAAAAATCTAACTTGCAGCCTTGATAGGCGGGAGACAATACATTCGCATGCAGCTGAACCGTCTTTTGGAAGCCAAAAAGACTTTTATTTTAAAAAAATGGTTTGAACAGATCATGAATAGTTATGCACCTGATACAGCCATGTTTTTCAAAATGCAAAAAGATGCATTTGCAAATCCTGTAGGCGCCACCACGCGCAGCGTGCTTAAAGAATTATTCGATGCAATTCTTGAAAAGAAAGACGCTGACGCCATCTCAACGATTGTCGATCCTCTCATTAGGATACGGGCTGTTCAAAACTTTAGCCCTTCACAGGCCGTCGGATTCATTTTTATTTTAAAGCAAACCATACGCGATGTATTGGAAAATGAGATAAATGATATTTTGCTCAACGATATTTTTTCATTTGAGAATGAAATTGACAAAGCGGCTCTCATTGGCTTCAATACCTTCATGACATGCAGGGAAAAGATTTACAATCTCCGAACAAATGAAGAGAGAAATAAAATCTATAAAGCATTTGCAAGAGCCGGTTTAATAAAAGAGATTGAGGCAGATAAGCCGAATCTCAAATTTGTTTAATACTTATTAGCGAGGTAATGTTATATGAATGTAAAGTACATGTACTCTCTGCTAGCGGTTATTGTACTCTTTCTGCTTTCCTATATCCTTGTCGGGCTGGGAGCGGGGTTTAAGGTGATATTTGGGATTATTATTCCATATATCGCGTTAATCGTTTTCGTCATAGGGTTTATATCCCGAATTATGGAGTGGGCGCGTTCACCGGTACCCTTCAGTATTCCCACAACATGCGGCCAGCAGAAATCATTACCCTGGATTAAACCGAATAGGATTGATAACCCCTTTTCAAAAAGGGCGGTTGTCATTCGAATGTTTCTTGAAATTGTGTGTTTCCGTTCTCTTTTTCGAAACACCCGATTGAAGCTGAAAAACGGGCCCAAGATAGCGTACAACCTTGAAATATTTTTATGGGTAGGTGCGCTGGCTTTCCATTATGCGTTTCTTACGGTGATTCTCCGGCATCTCCGTTTCTTTACAGAACCTGTACTTATGCCAATTCAGATGCTTGAGAAGTTAGATAGTTTTTTTCGGGTGGAAATAATGTACGATGTCGCACAGGTAGGGTTGCCCGGTGTTTATCTGTCGGGTATCGTTCTCCTGGCAGCGGTCGCATACCTCTTCTTAAGAAGGGTTTTCATCCCCAATGTGCGATACATATCGCTTGCTTCAGATTTTTTTCCGCTGTTTCTTCTTTTCGGTATCGCCCTTACCGGGATATTGATGCGTTATGTCACCAAGATGGATGTTACGGCCGCAAAAGAACTTACCATGGGACTGGTTACGTTTCATCCGACAATTCCGGCGGGTGTCACATCGATTTTTTATGTTCATATCTTTTTTGTTAGTGTTTTGCTTGCCTACTTTCCTTTCAGCAAGCTGATGCATCTTGGTGGAATCTTTTTAAGTCCGACAAGAAACCTTCCAGCGGATACGCGCGCCACGCGGCATGTAAACCCGTGGAACTATCCAGTACATGTCCATACATACGAAGAATATGAAGATGATTTCAGAGAGAAGATGGTGGATGCTGGCCTTCCGGTAGACAAACAACCAGTTGAAACGCCGCCAGAGGAATCAGAGGAAAAGGAGTAACATATGTCAGATCTTCTAAAACCTGAAGAGTTATACAAAACGGACAACCGTCCTCCCAAGACAGACTGGATGGATACGCCGACAGAAATTAGAAAGGGCATCGCCTGTTATGCGGGCAATCCAAAAAGCCTTGAAATCGTGGGCTTTCCGAATCCGCGAACATGGAGCTGTTTTGATGAAGACTGGCAGCTGCCAGAAAATTGGCAGGAAATCATTCATAACGGTTTCAGGGAACGGCTCGATAAATTTCGCTCGTTCAAGGTTTTTATGGACATTTGTGTCCGGTGCGGTGCATGCGCTGACAAATGCCATTTTTTTATCGGAACCGGCGATCCGAAAAATATGCCCGTGCTGCGGGCTGAGCTCCTGCGCTCGGTTTATCGGAATGATTTTACCAAAGCCGGAAAGATTCTTGGCAGGATTGCCGGTGCAAGACCCATGACCCTGGATGTTCTAAAGGAATGGTGGTCCTACCTGTTTCAATGCTCAGAATGCCGCCGCTGCTCGGTTTTCTGCCCGTACGGGATCGATACTGCAGAGATTACCATCATGGGAAGGGAATTGCTGAACCTATTGGGGCTGAACATTGACTGGATTGCTACGCCGGTTTCCAACTGTTACCGCACCGGTAACCATCTGGGTATTCAGCCGCATGCTTACAAGGATATGCTCGACTTTTTTACAGATGAGATTGAAGAGGTCACCGGTGTAAGGGTAAACCCCCAGTTTAACAAGAAAGGCGCGGACATACTTTTTATCACACCTTCGGGAGATGTATTCGCCGATCCGGGAACTTTCACCTGTATGGGATATATGATGCTTTTTCATTATCTTCAGGAAAAATATGGATTTGATATTACCTGGAGCACCTATGCATCAGAAGGCGGCAACTTTGGTTTCTTTACTTCTCATGAAATGATGAAACGCCTGAATGCCAAAATGTATGCCGAAGCCAAACGTCTGGGCGTGAAGTGGATTCTTGGGGGTGAGTGCGGTCATATGTGGCGGGTCATCAACCAGTATATGGATACCATGAACGGTCCTGCCGATTTTCTGGAAGAGCCGGTTTCGCCGATCACCGGTACGAAATTTGAGAATGCAAAGTCTACCAAAATGGTTCATATAACAGAATTTACGGCAGACCTGATTAAACATGGTAAGCTGGAGCTGAACAAGCAACGTAACGATAATTTACGGGTCACATTTCACGATTCCTGCAATCCTGCCCGAGGCATGGGATTGTTAGAGGAACCCAGATACGTTATCAAAAACGTATGTAATCATTTTTATGAGATGCCCGCAAGTACTATCCGTGAACAGACATTCTGCTGTGGCAGTGGTTCGGGCCTGAATGCCGGAGAAGACATGGAGCTTCGGATGGCAGGGGGGCTCCCCAGAGCTAACGCAGTAAAATATGTGCAAGAGAAGAATGGGGTTAATATGTTGGCAACTATTTGTGCGATCGATCGAGCTGTATTACCTGATCTCATGTCCTACTGGGTGCCTGAGGTCGATGTTACCGGCGTTCACGAGATGGTGGCAAACGCTCTGATTTTACCTGGTGAAAAGGAGAGAGAGACAGACCTGCGCGGTGAACCGCTGCCGGGAATGGAGGATGCTGATGAGTGATAGGAAATGGATTATTGCCGGAATAATTATTTTTGTTGCTTTGGTGGCTTTCCCCTTCTGGTTTAACATGGGTAGGGCTGCGCCGGCGCCGGAACTTAAGCTTACCGAAAAGGCAAAAGCAGCAAACGACGGACAATGTGTGATGCCGACGGAATACATGAAGGCCGAGCATATGCAGCTGCTGGACCTCTGGCGTCATTCGGTCGTAAGAAATGCAAAAAGAACGTTTGTCAACACCAGCGGGAAAGCGTTTAATATGAGTCTTTCCAATACCTGTTTGGATTGTCATTCGAACAAGGCTGATTTCTGTGACAGATGCCATAACTATGCGTCGGTAAGACCCTACTGCTGGGATTGCCATCTTGATAACCCGAAGGAGACAGAATAATGGAAAACGGCAGAAGACGCTTTTTGAAGCTGGCCGGTATTTCAGCGCTGGGTTTAACAACCAAACCGGTTTTAAATGCCTTTGCAGTGGAGCATGGCGAACATCCTGAAATTGAAATCAAAAAGGGAAAAGATGCACTGAAAGCAAAGCAATGGGCCATGGTGATCGATACACGAAAACTGGAAACCTCTGAAGATCTAGAACCTATCATTGAAGCCTGTCATAGTATCCATAATGTGCCTGAGATTGAAAATAAGCGGCACGAAGTCAAATGGATCTGGGAAGAACATTATCATCATGCATTTCCCAACAAAGCGCAAAAATTCATGGATGAAAGAATCGAGCATTTACCGTTTCTGGTTCTTTGTAATCATTGCGAGAACCCGCCTTGCTGCCGGGCGTGCCCGACAAAAGCAACCTTTAAAAGAGAAAGCGATGGTATCGTTCTGATGGATTTTCACCGGTGTATCGGTTGTCGTTTCTGCATGGCAGCCTGCCCATTTGGATCAAGGAGCTTTAATTTCAGGGATCCCCGTCCTTTCATCAAAAAACAAAACAAAGAATTCCCCACAAGAATGAAAGGGGTTGTTGAAAAGTGCAATTTTTGTGCTGAAAGACTGGCGGTCGGGAAAATGCCGGCGTGCGTGGAAGTCTCAGATGGTGCCATTGCTTTTGGCGATCTGTATGATCCGGATTCAGAGGTCAGAGAGTTGTTGAGAACAAACTATACCATTCGGCGCAAACAGAACCTCGGCACAGAACCTTCTGTTTATTATATCGTATGAGGTGCATATGCTTGAATTAGTCTTCAAAGGAAATAAAAGTTACTGGAGTTGGATTGCAGCATTGTTGGCGGTCATTGGTTGTGGTTTTGCTTTTTACCTGTGGCAGATAAAATTCGGTTTGGGTATTACCGGTATGAGCCGCGATGTGTCCTGGGGGTTTTATATTGCCAATTTTACGTATCTTGTCGGTGTGGCCGCCGGAGGCGTTATGGTGGTTTTGCCTTATTATCTGCATGATTATAAAGCCTTTGGGAAAGTGACCGTTTTAGGAGAATTTCTGGCCATTGCCGCAGTTCTCATGTGCATGATGTTTATTCTTGTCGATCTTGGGCAGCCCATGCGCATATTTAATGTTCCTCTTTATCCCACGCCCAACTCCGTCCTCTTCTGGGATATGATCGTCCTTAGCGGTTACCTGTTTTTAAATGTGGTCATAGGCTGGAATGTTTTGGAAGCCGAGCGAAACCAAACGCACTATCAGATGTGGCTAAAGCCGTTCATTTATCTTTCCATTCCCTGGGCGATCAGCATCCATACGGTAACAGCCTATCTTTACTCGGGCCTGCCGGGGAGAGGGTTTTGGTTGACGGCTATCCTGGCGCCCCGTTTTCTATCTTCTGCATTTGCTGCCGGGCCGGCGCTCTTAATACTTCTGTGTTTGATCATTCGCAGGGTTTCCAATTTTGATCCGGGAAGAGAACAGATTCAATCCCTTGCAAAAATTGTTGCTTATGCCATATGCATAAACGTATTTTTCTTTTTATGCGAAGTCTTCACATCATTTTACAGCAACATTCCGGAACACATGGATCATATTAAATACTTATTTGTCGGGCTTCAGGACAAAGGGGCATATGTCCCCTGGATGTGGACTTCCATGGGGCTCATGGTGTTGGGAATTATCCTGCTGGTGAATCCGCTTACACGAAAAAATGAAGGCGTTCTTGTGGTCGCCTGTGTGGCCGTTATCGTTGGGACATGGATTGACAAGGGGCTTGGCATGATTTCCGGGGGGTTCGTGCCGAATCCAATGCATCAGGTTAACGAATATATCCCAACATTTCCTGAAATTATGATCACCGTTGGTGTCTATGCCGTTGGATTTTTTGTATTGACGATACTTTACAAAATGGCGGTATCCGTAAAGGAGGAAGTCGGCGCCTAACGAAGCGTAACTTGAAAAATACATAAACGGGTTCACTTGATAGAAGTGGGCCCTTTTTTTCTTCGAGAAGACTTACTATTTCAAACATCTTAAGCAGAATTTTTACTTGACAAAAAAAACATTTACTTACATAATAATTGTTTTTAATATAGAGTCTGAGTTTCCATGAAAAAAATGGAAATGAAAACAGGAGGATAATATATGTATGCTGTAGTTTCGTCGGGCGGAAAGCAATATAGAGTGCAACAAGGCGAGATGCTCAGGATAGAAAAAATATCTGGAGACATTGGTTCAGCCGTTTCTTTTGACCAGGTTCTTATGTACTCTGACGGAGAAAACGTAAAAGTCGGCCAACCGGTTCTAGAAGATGCGATGGTAACAGGCCATATTGTTGAGCAGGGAAAAGCCAAAAAAATACTTGTATTCAAATATAAGCGGCGTAAAAGGTACCGTAGAAAACAAGGTCATCGTCAGCGGTTTACAGCTGTAAAAATCGATAGTATTGAAGCCTAGTTTATCAACGATATTTGGTCGTTTAATGCGGTAATTCATGCTTTCAGCGATAAGAGAATTCCTGGAAGCGGCAAAATTGACATTCAATGTAAATCAAATCGGTATACGATAACAAGAGGTTTGGGTTATGGCACATAAAAAAGCAGGCGGCAGTTCCAAAAACGGCCGCGACAGCAATGGTCAACGGCGGGGTGTTAAGCGATATGGTGGACAAAATGTCAAGGCAGGAAACATTCTTGTTCGTCAGCTTGGAACCAAAATTCATCCGGGTGAAAACGTCGGTTTGGGAAAAGATTACACCCTGTTTGCTAAAATAGATGGTACGGTAGCTTACGAAAGATTGGGAAAATCACGAAAAAAAGTTAGTGTTTATGGCGAGTGAAATTTGTTGACGAGGTCATAATAACCGCTCAATCCGGAAACGGCGGCAACGGATGCGTGAGTTTCAGACGCGAGAAGTTTATCCCCCGTGGGGGACCGGACGGTGGAAACGGCGGTAAAGGTGGCGACGTTATTATAATTTCATCGTCCAGTAAACGAACACTGTATGATTTCAGATATCATAACCAACTCAAAGCAAAAAACGGCTCCGGCGGCCAGGGTAATAATAAAACCGGCCGAAATGGAAATGACTTAATTATTGAAGTTCCGGTGGGAACTTTGGTAAGAGATGCGGACTCAGAGGAAGTTCTGAAAGACTTCATTACCGCAGACGACGAATTTACTATTGCAAATGGTGGAAGAGGGGGGCTCGGCAACAGTCATTTTAAAACATCTACAAACCGCACGCCACGATTTGCTCAACCGGGTGAATCAGGAAAATCAATTCGCTTAAAACTTGAGCTCAAACTTCTTGCCGATGTTGGTCTTATCGGTCTTCCCAACGCTGGTAAATCCACACTTATCAGTAAGATATCGGGAGCCACACCCAAAATAGATGCCTACCCGTTTACAACGCTGACACCAAATCTAGGCGTTGTATATACCCAATGGGATGAACCGTTTGTTGTGGCGGACATCCCTGGTCTCATTGAAGGTGCCCACGAAGGTGCCGGCCTTGGTATCAGGTTCTTGCGGCATATCGAGAGGACACGGATACTTGTACACCTCATTGATGTATCGACGATTCAACCGGATGACGTTCTTTCCGAATACCACGTGATAATGAATGAACTTGAAAAGTACAGCAAAAACCTATCACGCAAATCTCAGTTGATTGTATTAAATAAAATGGATATCCCGGGCGCAGAGGAAAAGGCAGCACTGTTTCGCTCCGCCATAAAGGACAAGGAAGTTTTGACGATATCTGCGTTGACGAAAGATGGGATTGATGGCTTGCTGTCCCAAATTGTCAGACGGCTGAAGTCTGCCGGATAGCGACATCAATCGGTATGATTCAGTGAATAGAACGGATAGACGGATTAAAGGATGAGGTCATGAGCGTCGGGTTGTTCGGTGGCACATTTAATCCGATCCACATCGGACATCTTCGGGTGGCAAGTGAAGTCGCCGAAGAATTTAATCTGGAAAAGGTTTTTCTCATACCCACATCCTTCCCCCCGCATAAAGAGATCCACGGCATCGCACCACCCGAAAACCGCCTTGAAATGACCCGTTTGGCTGCTGAGGGGAATCCGGCGTTTAGCGTTTCCGATGTGGAGTTGAAGCGTTCCGGCATTTCATATACCATCGATACCGTCACATATTTTAAGCGTGTTTTTACGAAACCGGAGGCGTTGTTCCTGATCATGGGGATGGATGCATTTATGGAGGTGGATACATGGAAATCATTCAAGGAGCTGTTTCAACTGATACCCGTGATTATTATGGAAAGACCGAGCATGAATTATCGAGGCCACTCGTTGAAAAACGATCTGCTTGAATTCATAAGAGATAAAATATCCGATGCGTATCAATATAATGTAAATAAAGCATGTTATTGCCATCATTCGCTCCATGCGATTTATCATTTCAATGTCAGTTTACTGGATATTTCAGGCACGAAAATACGTGATCTTATTCGGAAAGGAAGATCGATACGGTTTTTGGTTCCTGAAAGCGTCGAAAACTATATTTATGAACAAGGACTCTATTTATGATTGAAGAGACTAAAATGTCATTGGATCCGGCGTTCGATCTCTTTGTGAGGGCTGTTTTGGGAAAAAAGGTATTACAGCTGGTGCTGCTGGATGTCAGAGACTTGACATCGGTGGCGGATGCGTTTTTAATATGCTCCGGCCGTTCAAACCGACAGGTGACAGCTATTGCGGATTATGTTCTTAGATCCTTGAAAAAACAAGGAAAGAAACCTTTGAGCGTTGAAGGAAAAAAAGAAGGACACTGGGTACTGTTGGACTATGGTGAAGTGATTATCCATATCTTTTACGAACCCTTGAGAAGCTTTTATGATCTTGAAGGATTGTGGATTGATGCCAAACGCGTAAAAACAAAAAGCCTTCTACAGCACGAAAAAGAGGAATCCGGTGAATAAATTGATGAGCGGATACAGAAAATGTATCCTGATGATCTTGGATGGTTGGGGTTACCGTACCTCCGCGATAGGCAATGCAGTTGCGCAGGCAGAAACGCCTTTTTTAAAGCAGCTTCAGAAAGAGTATCCGTGTACACGGTTGTTAACCTTTGGAAAAGCTGTCGGGTTGCCCAAAGGAATCATGGGAAATTCTGAAGTCGGTCATTTAAATATCGGTGCCGGGCGAGTCGTTTACCAGGATCTTTTGCGAATCGATCAAGCAATCCGTGACGGCAGTTTCCATCAAAATAATGCAATAAACAGCATCATGTCAAAGGTTGCTGCCAGTGGATCTTCGCTGCACTTGATGGGGCTTGTTTCGGATGGCGGCGTCCACAGCCAGTTGACGCACCTACTCGCGTTACTGGATATGGCCAGAGATCTGGGATTGCGACGTGTATATGTGCATGCCATTCTTGATGGGCGGGATACATCGCCGAATGCCGGCGCAGGATATATTGAGAGCCTTCAAACCCATATGGATAAAAATTGTTTTGGGGAAATTGGCACCATTTGCGGGCGTTATTATGCCATGGACAGAGACAAACGCTGGGATCGGGTTCAAAAGGCCTTTCAGCTTTATACGGCGGCTGAAGGCGTGCAGGAAACAGACCCTGTCACAGCGGTAAAAAATGCTTACGCCAGAAAAGAAACCGATGAATTTATTAAACCCATCGTCATGCTTGGATCTGATGGAAAAACGAAAGGTCTGGTCGAGAATGGTGATGGCGTCCTGTTCTTCAATTTCAGGGCTGATCGTGCAAGAGAAATTACCCGGGCGTTTACCGAGGAAGGGTTCAAAGAATTTATAAGGAATTCCTTGCCGACGTTGTGTGAATATGTCTGTATGACCCTGTATGATGAATCGTTTTCATTGCCCGTTGCGTTTGGCCCGGTCCATCTAGAAAATATACTTGGGAAAGTTATCAGTGACACCGGATTAAGACAACTCAGGATCGCGGAGACCGAAAAATATGCTCATGTGACCTATTTTTTTAATGGGGGAGAAGAAAAACCGTTCGAAGGGGAAGATCGATGCCTGATACCGTCTCCGAGAGACGTTGCCACCTATGACCATAAACCGGAAATGAGCGCATTTGAAGTCACAAAGGAGGTCCTCAAGCGAATCAATTCTGACCAATATGATTTGATTGTTCTTAATTTTGCCAATATGGATATGGTCGGTCATACAGGCGTTATGGCTGCGGCTGTCAAAGCATGTGAAGCGGTCGACCAATGCGTCGGGGAAATTATCACCGTAACAAGAGAAAAACAATGGGCGGCCTTGGTCACGGCCGATCACGGCAATGCAGAAAAAATGCTTGATGATAATGGGAATCCGTACACGGCACACACCGCTGGGGAAGTAAAATTGATTCTGGTGGATGACAAACGGTCTGATATGACATTAAAAAACGGCAGCTTATGCGATATCGCACCGACCATACTTGAAATTATGGGAATTGATCAGCCAGCGGAGATGACCGGACGGTCGTTGATAGCCTGAATCTTGCATGAAATTTGATGAGAATATCGCAATATAAATTTGCTCAAGTGAAAACCATGGGAAGGGTTCATGAAGCAAAGAGAGCGTTATCAGAAAACAGTTATTGACTATATAACGGGGAGAGAAATACCTGATATCGGATCTGAGGCAAACCGGCAAGCGGTAGAGCGGTTTTTGGTGGAAGAAAAAGGTTTCTCAAAGGAAGATATCGAAGTCAGCGTGCCGATTGCTTTTGATATTGACGGAGAAAATTACCAATCCCGTGTGGATCTTGTTGTCTGCGTCGGCACCAGGCGATTCATGGCAATAAAATGCGCCGCTGGGTCGCTCGGCTCCAGGGAAAGGGAAATTCTGGCGGCTGCACGGATTACAGCTGCCTATCAGATACCCTTTGCCATGGTATCCGACGGAAAAACAGCTATTTTGTTCGATACGCTATCAGGAAAAAAAATCAGCGAAGGCTTGGGAATGATTCCTTCCAAACAAAAACTGTCAGCAGATGTAAAAACCGCGGAGTTTCTTTCTTTTCCAAAAGAGCGGTTACGGCGTGAAAAACTTATTTTCAGGTCTTACGACAGCATGGAAATCAATAGATAAGGGCAGCCCAAGCAATCTCGATCATTAATTCCTTAAGTTGATAACGCTGATGGGCTTCAAAAAAGCCCTGAATGGCACGAAAGAGTTACGGTATCATTCAACTTTTCATGAAATATCAGGGCTGGCTTGAGAAACCGGAGGTTACTTTCCAGCAACGTCTTTGCCGCAATGCTTACAAACCTTGGCTCGCTTTTTAATGATCTCGGCACAATAGGGGCATTCACGGGTAAAAAACCGTTCGTGAATCTTTTGAATCGATTTTTCCAGCTGCTCTTCAATGAGCCGATTGCCCAATTTGAGATTCCTTAAAGGCTCAATGGCTTCCAGTTCGCCGATATCCCCAATCATTTCTGCGGCTTTTAATCGAACCCGTGCAGGCTCCGTGGCATCGAGAACCATGCTCAGGACCGTTGGTGCATCTTTTTCAACGTAACATTGAGCCAAAATTAAAAAGCCTCTCTTGAT
The DNA here is from genome assembly GCA_964435695.1 of uncultured Desulfobacterales bacterium. Lineage (GTDB taxonomy): Bacteria > Desulfobacterota > Desulfobacteria > Desulfobacterales > B30-G6 > CAYTAQ01. The sequence continues at coordinate 15,159 of CAYTAQ010000023.1, forward strand.
GGCTTCTTTCAACAGTTCTTCCTGCATCACCACCTGGTCGTCGATGATCTGCCCCTGACCGCCCACAGGGCTGAAGACAGGCATCACCTCAAACTGGGTTGTACCGGGATAACAAATCTGACGATAAGAAGCTCTATGTGCATAATTTTCTTTCAAGTTTTCCCAACCCTGTTGGTAGGTCGGACAATCGTCATTAAAACATACATAAAGATAAGGGGTTCCCCAACCAAGGCCGTCACTGAAATTGATGGGCGGGACTTCCCATAGATTCATTTCTTGGCCGCACTTAGGACATACTGGTTTTTCCTGCGACATAATTTTTTCGAGTACTTGTTCTTTTGTTTCAAACACTGTCGTATCTCCATTTTTAATGGGTTATTTTGGATTCAAACATATTTCAAGGTAAGCGTCGTTTGATAATTGTCAACCAATGTGACGGATCCAAGGATTTTTTAGAAATCGCGTTCTTTTCAAGGCAGGGTGAAATTCCTTATAATAGCTTAGAACAATTGAAGATTCCTCTCAGTGGGCTGCGAGAAATGTTCTGCCTTGCGGCAGTGCTTCGCAGCCACCGTAAGGAATTCCATCTATTGTGATGTGCTCGCTAAGCCCGCGGTAAGCCGTGTGGTTAGCGAGCGCTTTTGTGGTTCAATGTCCGTTTGGAAATATTTTTCCCGGATTGAGGATGCCGTTGGGATCGAACAGGTTTTTGATATGCTTCATCCATTCCAGGCTCTTGCCGTGTTCCGCGGGCATATAGTTTCGTTTGCCGATGCCCACGCCATGTTCGCCGGTCGCAGTGCCTCCTAAGGCAAGGGCCCGTGAAACCATCTCTTGGCTGATGCGTTCAATAAGCGTCCAATCCTGGGGATCTCCCTTTTTTCCTGCCAGGCAAAGGTGCAGGTTGCCGTCTCCGGCGTGGCTGAATGCATAGCCGGGAAGACCGGCTTGATCTGTTTTATCTCTGGCGGTGGTTATAATTTCGGGATAGGCGGTGATGGGAACCGCAACATCAAGAGACTGTATGTTACAGTCCGGATGGGCGCGAATGATCATTTCGCCCAATTCATGACGGGCTTCAAAAATGCGGTTTCTTTCTGCTTTACCGAGCCCCTGCTTGAATTCGATACTGTCGTTATCGTGACAGATCTCGCTTGCCATAGTTAAGAGTTCCGCCAGATAAGAGACAGAAGGCCCGTGGAACTCAATAAAAAGCGTTGGCAATGCTTCCAAACCCAAATTCTTTTCTTTGTTGAGCAATTGAATACAATCGGGGTCCAATAGCTCCAGGGAGCCCGGATTGAGCCCGAAACGCATGATTTCATAAACAGCCTTGCCGGCGGATTTGATGGATGGAAACGTGACAACCGCTGCTGAAAATTCTTCAGGCAGGCCCACTAGTTTCAGCGTTGCTTCAACCGTAATGCCGAGTGTTCCTTCTGATCCCACAAAAAGGTGAATCAAGTCATACCCTGAGGAAGACTTTGATGAACGAGACCCCATTTCAATCACTTCACCATTCGCCAAAACAACGGTCAACCGCAGGACATGGTCTTTGGTCGATCCGTAGTGGACCGTTCGCGTTCCGCTTGAATTGTTGGCCACCATACCCCCAATGGTGGCCCGGGCACCGGGATCCGGCGGAAAAAAGAGGCCGGTATGTTTGAGCTTCTCATTGAGATCCTGATAAACAAGGCCGGGTTCCACATCGGCTTGAAAATCTTCCGCTTTAATATCGAGGATGCGGTTCATCATCGAGAAATCAAGAACGATTCCCTTTTGAACGGGTATGGGGTTCCCCTCCAGGCTGGATCCGGAGCCCCACCCCACAACAGGGATCCTCTTTTCATTGGCATATCTCAAAACTTCAGCCACTTCCAGACGTTCAACCGGCCAGATAACCGCTTCAGGGCGGCTGGGTGGATGGTGCGATTGATCCTTGGCGTGCAGATCGAGAACCGACGCCCCTGTTGAGAGGCGGTCCTTGGGTATGATAGATGCAAGATCGGCAATGTGCGCCGGGGTAATTTTTGTAAATTCCACTGCATTCCTCTTAAGCTGAATTTTAGGAAAATGATCTGAAAGTAGTTTATTATTGAATTTAGAAAGTATATTGTATACATTGTAAACACAAGCCAAAAATCATACCGGTTCCAGGCATTTTTAACGATAAACATCATTACAGCAGTTGTTGTCGGACGACTCTTTTTCAAAAACCAATTTACAAAAGGAGGGTATCATGAAGCGTAGATTTGAATTCTTCGGCGTTCAGTATAAGTCTTTCAACGTGGCATTTGCTCTTTTAGCCGGTTTTTGCATTATTTCTATTCTTTTTTTGCCTTCGTATGCCCAGGCCAGGAATATTAAGGTTGGAATCATTGATTGTTATAGCGGGCCTGCCGCTGTTTTTGGCAAGGATGCTTTAAACGGGTTTACGTTTGCGTTGGAAGAAATAAATGCAAAGGGCGTTCTGGGCGGGAAAATTGAATATACGACGCGGGACACCAAGTTCAAAGTGGACATTGCGCTCAATATGGCCAAAGAACTGGTGATGAGAGAAGATGTCGATGTCCTGGTGGGCACCATCAACAGTGGTGCGGCCATGGCGGTTTCCGAAGCGGTGGCAAAAACCGAGAAGGTTCCATTTATTGTGTGGATTTCAAAGAGCGAGCGAATTACCGGTGAAAAGGGACACCGCTATGTGTTTTCCACGGGTGAAAATACAGCCATGGCCGGTAAAGCCGGTGGCATGGCACTGTCCAAGAAGCCTTATGTGAGATACTGGATCGCCGGCGATGACTATGAGTACGGGCACGCCATCGGCAAGGCCGCCTGGCAGAATCTAAAGCGGGGCAAGCCGGAAGTGGAAAAGATCGGAGAATCCTGGTGGAAACCCGGAGAACCGGATTTGATTCCGTATATTACCTCCATTCTTTCAGCAAAGCCGGATGCGGTCATATTTTGCACCGGCGGCGGAAGCATGACCAATATCATGAAAGCGATTAAAACAACCGGCATGGCCCAGAAAGTTCCCATCTATATTCACAGTGCCACCGACCATGCGGTTCTCAAGCCGCTTGGAGGAGAGGCGCCCGAAGGGGTCATGGGAACCATGGATTATCACTTCTATTATCCGGCTACGCCTGAAAACCTTAAATTTGCAAAGGATTTTGAAGCTAAGTACGGAACACCTCCCGGTTTTCCGGCCTTCCATGGATATATCACCGCAAAATTCATTGCAGCGGCATTTCAAAAGGCTGGATCGCTTGACAAAGAAAAATTCATCGATGCACTGGAAGGGATGAAAGTCGACAGTCCTGTAGGAAAAATCGAAATGCGCCAATGCGATCACCAGGCGGTGCTTCCCATGTATTTGGGGATAACCAAGAAGGAGCCCGGCAAAGATTACATCGTCGCTTCGGATATCATTACATTGACCGGAGACGAAGTCATGCCGTCTTGTGAGGAGATCATGAAAGCACGCGGAAAATAATGAATGTGGGTGTATCATGGACATCGGACAAACTGTCAGTACCGCCGCAATAGGGAGCCATTTATTGGTCGGGCTCAGCCGGGCGATGATTCTTTTCATTGTTTGCTCGGGACTTAGTTTCGTTCTCGGGGTGCTCAGAGTTCCAAATATAGCGCACGGATCTTTATACATGATCGGTGCCTTTGCAGCGCACAGCATATCGATGTTTGCAGGTGGCGGAACAGCCGGGTTTATACTTTCTCTGGTTTTGGCGCCTTTGTTGGTTGCACTAATAAGTCTGATAGCGGAAAGATCGCTGTTCTGCCACCTATACCAACGCGAGCACCTGATGTTGCTGCTTTTTACGTTTGCACTCATGCTGATTTTAGGCGATCTCGTGAAAATGATTTGGGGTGCGGATTACCGATCGGTTATGGCACCCAAATTTCTTCAGGGATCCGTTCCTATTTTCGGATCTCCTTTTCCGATCTATAATCTGTTTCTTCTGGCCGTCGGTCCGGTGGTCGCCATTGGGCTGTGGCTCTTTTCAAATAAAACGAAAATCGGGAAAATTGCCAGGGCAGCAGCGGTGGATATGGAAATGGTGGGTGCCATCGGTATCAATGTCAGCTGGGTATTTGCGTTTGCATTCGTCCTGGGTTGTTTTTTAGCAGGTCTTGGGGGTGCACTGGTTGCGCCCACAGTAAGCGTAACCTTGGGTATGGATCATGATATCATCATAGAGGCCTTCCTGATTGTAACTATTGGCGGTCTCGGCAATATGTGGGGCGCTTTGGTGGGTTCACTCATCTTCGGTATAACACACTCCTTCGGTGTTTTGTTCTGGCCCCAATTTGCCATTGTCTTCCCTTATCTTGCCGTGGTCATCGTGCTGACATGGTGGCCGAAAGGTATGCTGAAGTCTGTTTGGTAACGAGGAGATAGCTTGTTTTACGAGATTCTAAAGAAAAAATCGGTTTGGGCTTCATTGATAATTTTTATCGTGCTTCTTTTTCTACCACCGTTTATCCCGAGGTTTTATACCTACATCCTCACGGTCATATTTGTAACCTCATTATTTGCCATGAGTCTCAATATGCTGGTGGGGCATGGCGGTCTGTTTCAGTTTCACCATGCGGCCTTTTACGGTGTCGGTGCCTATACGGCGGCCCTTATTTTTACAAAGACATCCTTGCCGTTTTGGATAGGGTGTTTAGCGGGGCCCTTTGCCGCGGCACTGGTCGGACTGCTCATCGGCATGTTTTGCGTCAGACTTTCAAATCTTTACTTCGCCATGCTTCAGATTTCATTGGGCTCTTTAATTTGGGCGATTGTGTTCCGCTGGTACAGTTTGACCGGCGGCGATGACGGCATTCACGGCATCCCCATGCCGGACTTCGTTTCTTCTCAAAGCCATTCTTATTATTTTATTCTTGTGGTTTTGGGTATTTGTCTCTTTTTATTATATCTCATCTATAAATCGCCGTTCGGAAGTACACTGCAGGCGATCAGGGACAACGCTGAAAGATGTGAGGCGGTGGGAATAAACGTTCGTCGCCACAAACTCATAGCGATAACCATTGCAACTTTTTTCGCCGGTGTTGCCGGTGTCTTGTTTGTCGTTCTCGAACGATCCGTTTTTCCGGACCTCCTCTTCTGGGTTTTGTCCCTTGAAATTTTTATCATGTGTCTGCTTGGTGGTTGGTTTACCTTTGCCGGACCGGTCCTGGGGGCTGCTATCGTCGTTTCTTTACGAACATTTGTGGGAACCTATACCGAATACTGGACATTCGTGCTCGGTGTTATTCTTATCCTTCTGATCTTCTTCCTGCCCGAAGGGGTCGTAAGCCTTTTTTCAAAACTTTATAAAGCAAAGCTACATGGCAAAAACAAGGAGGAAAGCCTAAATGCTGCAGGTTGAATCCTTACAAAAGTCATTTGGAGATTTCAACGCTGTTTTGGAAGCCAATCTTACCGTAAAAAAAGGAGAACTGGTAGCCGTTATCGGACCCAATGGTGCCGGAAAAACAACGCTGTTCAATTTAATCACCGGCCAATTGAAGCCGGATGGCGGCAGCATTATTTTTAATGGTGAGGACCTCAGTCGATTACCTGCATATCAGATCTGCAGAAAAGGGATTGCCAGATCCTTTCAGATAGCCAACATCTATCAAAGACTGACTGTTTTTAGAAATGTTCAGGTCGCTGTTTTTTCACAGCTCAAGATGAGCGAAAGACTTTTTTATCCTGCCGGCAGCCTGGCGATAAGGGAAACAAGAGAAATCTTGGAAAATGTGGGGCTTCTGGAAAAGGCGGATGATATCGCAGGGTCGCTTTCCCACGGAGATAAACGGATCTTGGAGATAGCGATTGCATTAGGGAATGATCCGGAGCTGCTTATTCTCGATGAACCAACCGCCGGCATGTCGCCGGAAGAAACAAGCACGACCCTGTCTCTGATAAGACAACTTGCAGAATCCCGAGGATTGACGATTCTTTTTTGTGAGCATGATATGAAAGTCGTCTTTGGTGTTGCCAAGAGCATCATGGTCATGCAGAGTGGTCAAACGATTATTCAAGACAAGCCCGACATGGTGAGAAAAAACCAACAAGTTCAAGATGCCTACCTGGGGAGTGCGTGATGCTTCAAGTTGAAGGCATACATACATTTTATGGTTTAAGCCATATCCTTTTCGATGTCTCACTGAATGTAAAAAAGGGACAGGTGGTTTGCCTTCTCGGTCGAAACGGTGCCGGAAAAACCGCGACCTTGAAATGTATTATGGGACTCACGCCCCCGAAAGAAGGAAACATCAAATTTAAAAATCAGGATATAACCGGTAAAGCGCCTTATAAACTGGCAAGAATGGGCTTTGGGTATGTACCTGACGACAGAAGAATTTTTGCGGATCTGTCTGTGGGAGAAAACTTAGAAATTGCTGTTCGTAAGGAAAGATCCGGAGGGCAATGGAATCAGGAGCGTGTTTATGAATTTTTCCCGGCATTAAAAAAAATGCATGCCCGTAAAGGGGGGCTGTTATCAGGCGGAGAACAGAAAATGCTGGCAATCGCGCGGGCGCTCATGGGAAACCCGGAACTGATTCTCTTGGATGAGCCCACAGAAGGGCTTGCGCCCATGCTGGTAGATCATATTCAGGAAAGAATATCCAAACTTAAGGCGACCGGTCTGACCGTATTATTGGCGGAACAGAATGTAAAATTTACACTGGGGTTGAGCGATTACGGATACATCATCGATAACGGCCGGATTTGTTATCAGGGAACTGTTGAATCCTTGATCGGCAACGAAGAAGTTCGAAGGATATGTGGAATTTAATAGCAGAAAGGGATGACAATGCCTTTTTCCAGTTTTAAAAGGATAAAAGTAAAACAGCTTGCCGAAGGTGTCGAATTGCGAGCTGTTTCCGGTGAAAAGATGACCATGGCCCTGTTCAGCCTGTCTGAAGGATCTGCCATACCTGAGCATTCCCATCCCCATGAACAGATCGGTACGCTTCTCAGCGGTTCCATGGAGCTGATCATTGGAGATGAGAAAAAAGTTATAACAAAAGGGGACCTGTGGGTGATTCCACCCAACGTGATGCACAGAGGGAAATGTCTGGAAGGACCTGCAGAAGCACTCGAGGTTTTCTCGCCGCTAAGAAAGGATTACGCCTAGCCGGTTTTTCATCAAAAATATATTTTTAATGAAAAACCGGCTATCCCGTAATGACATAAAGGTGCACTTCCCGGGGGCCGTGAACCCCATAAACCATCATTGCCTCGATATCTGCTGTCTTACTGGGCCCCGTAATGAATGTCATGCAGCGGGTCAATCCCTCCGTATGATGCGCGGGATCATATTTTAAAAGGGCATAAAGTTCATTCAGGTCGGCAATAATTTGTTCCAGTAGGACAACCGCAACATGAATAGAAGGCGCCAATGATACGGAGCGTGCCTGACCCGGTCTTGTTTTCAAAACAATTGTCGCTGAATCCGCAAGACAGAAATCAGCGGAGGTCACTCCGATAAAGGCGCTGGCAATCTTTTCTCTAAGCAACGCCTTTTCTTCATGATTCTCAAATTCAGTGAAAAAAATCGGGATTGAAATTTCCTTGAGGCGTTTTTCCAGGTTCAGACTTTCCAGCAGGGGATGTTTCCATGCCACCACCTGTTTGGCAGCTCCCCTCTCCGGTTGTTTTGTGATGACAAGCTGTTGTATATGCTCACCGGCGGCATCCAGATCCTTAACCGGCACGACCTCCAGATTAATGGCTCGGCTTTCCGTTATCATTCTTTCAAGCAGTGCCAGCCGGTCGTTTGCGGCCCGCTGTTGGATGTGTTCAAGGGTTGTTTGATGGTCGTCACGCTCGCCGGGGGTGACGGATGACGCAGTGTTTCTAAGATTTTCAGAAACATCGACAAGTGCCCTTTTTAATTTTTTTAAAAATGTGTCTTGGTTGGATTGGTCCATTACCGCGAGTCCAATTTATGCTGCTTCCATTTTTTTGAAAAGCTTGTTTTTGCAATCGGCTTCATATGCCGGCTGTCGGTCCATCCGTTGAGAGGCGGCGGCATCCAAGCAATCATGCTGCTTCTTTTAGGAAGCATCTTCTGGAGGAGTTTTGTCGCCCAAAGAGAAAGATCGTAAAGCCTTCTGTTTCGTGTTAGGTGCGACCATCCCTGATACACTGCTTTTTCTAGACGATTTTCACGGCGAACATGCCATTGGGGGTCACCGCTTGCCAGTTTCCAGCGCAATTCAAGAAGCATTCTCGGCAGATCGATGTTAACCGGGCATATGTCTTTGCAGGCGCCGCACAGGGTTTCCCCTTGGCACAGATGTTTGGCCCGGTTGATGCCGATCAAAAGCGGCGTAACCACTGCACCGACAGGTCCGGAGTAGGCATAGCCGTATGCATGGCCCCCTATCTTCCGGTATACCGGGCAAACATTCAGGCAGGCGCCGCAACGGACGCAGCATAACATTTCGCGGAAATTTTTGTCCGCCAGTATGCGGGAGCGGCCATTGTCCAGAATGACAAGATGGAACGCTTCCGGTCCATCCAAATGATCGGTCGGTGCAGGCCCGCTGATGTGGCTGACATACGTCGCAAGCTTCTGAGCGGAAGCCCCCCTGCATAACATTCTCAATAAAATGTTGTGATCTTTCAGACTGTCGACGATTCTTTCCATCCCCATAAAGACCATATGGATTTTGGGCATGGTTGACGACATGCGGATATTGCCTTCATTGGAAACCGTGGTAATATGTCCGGTTTCTGCGCATGCCAGGTTGCAGCCTGAAATGCCCATATCGGCGGCAAAAAATTTTTCGCGCAATGCAGTTTTTGCCGCCTTTGTCAAGCTGGGCGGATCATCCGTATAGGAGATGTTCAACTTTTCGGAAAAGAGCCTGCCAATGTCTTCTCTGGTCTTGTGGATGGCGGGAGCGAGAATATGGGAGGGGTGTTCGCCGGCCAATTGAATGATATATTCACCCAGATCGGTCTCATAGACATCGATACCCTCGTTGGTCAGTGCATCGTTCAGTCGAATTTCTTCGGTCACCATGGATTTGCCTTTTACGACAAGTTTGACATGGTGTTTTCGTGCAATGTCAAGACAGTATGCTGCGGCTGATTTGCCGTCCACGGCAAAAAAGACATGGCCTCCCTGGCTGCGGATCTTTTCCGCGAGTTGCTTGAGCAGTACATCCAAATTGTTGATCGCATGCATACGAATGTCATGGGCTTTGTACCTTAAATCAGGACCTTCCGGAAGGTCCTGATACGCAAGGGCGGTGCCTTTGCCCAAGCGCTCCTGCAATCCGGCTAAAGCGCCTTGCAGCACAATGTTCCGGGTTGCTGCTCTGGCTTGCGTTTTGTAATTTTCTGTGGCGATATGTGTCATGACGGGTAGCTTGCATTTCTCATGAAAAATATATTTGCAGGAAAACCGCAATTCATTTCAATTCATATCCTGCTAAAAGTTCGGCAATATGCAGCACGCGGACAGCTGATCTTTTTTTGCTCAGCATGCCTTGAATATTCATCAGGCATCCCATATCGCATCCTACAACCACGTCTGCGCCTGTTGCTTCTATGCTTTTTATTTTGTCCGACAGGATTGCAGCGGAGATATCGGCGTATTTAAAGGAAAAGGTGCCGCCGAATCCGCAGCAGCGGTCGGCATCCTGCATCTCGATAAATTCAGCCCCTTTGACGTTTGCAATGAGTTTTCGGGGTTGATTGCTGACGCCGATTCCCCGAAGCAGATGACAGGATTCGTGATAGGTGATTTTACCGTCAAAGGATGCCCCCACATCTTCCTTCTTGAGCACGTCCACCAGAAATTCAGACAACTCATAAGTTTTTTTTGCGACCTTAATCGCTCTATTCTGCCATGCAGGGTCGTTTTCAAACAGGTTTGGATAATGGTTTCTAACCATGTTTACACAGGATCCGGAAGGACAGACAATGGTCTCTGCTGATTCAAATATTTCAATGAATCGGCGAGCAGCTATACCTGCTTCCTTGCGAAACCCTGAGTTAAAGGCCGGTTGGCCGCAACAGGTTTGATCTTCCGGGTAGGTCATGGCAATGCCCAATTTTGAGAAAAGCCGAACCATGGCCTCTCCCACTTCAGGGTAGATGCCATCGACAATGCATTGAATAAAAAGTGTTACAGGAGGGCCCATTATCAAATCACCGGTTTTTGCAAGCATAAAAAGACCGAACGACTATGACAGAAACTTTTTCAAAAAACAAGATTCCCTTGATAGAAGATTTTAGATAACGCTTTTTCCTCTATCCAAACTCCGATATTGAATTGCTTCAGCGACATGGGGCAACAGGATATCAGGTTTTCCTTCAATATCGGCAATGGTGCGGGCAATTTTCAATATGCGGGTATACGCTCTTGCCGAAAGCCCGAGTTTGTTTATGGCGGTTTCCAAAAGAGAGCTGGCGGGAATGTCAATTTTGCAGTGTTTTCTGATGTGCCGGTTGCTCATGTGAGCATTGCAATAAATGTTGCTGTTTGAAAACCGTATGGACTGAATCTCGCGTGCTGCAGATACCCGTACGCTCATTTCTTTAGATGATTCTGATTGAACAAATCCTTTAAGCTCTTTATACGGAACCGCCGGAACTTCGATATGGATGTCGATTCTGTCCAGCAGCGGTCCGGATATTTTTGAACGATATCGCTGAATTTGATAGAGGCTGCACCTGCATTCGTGTTTTGGATCGGAAAAATATCCGCAGGGGCACGGGTTCATGGCAGCCACCAGCATAAAACTGGATGGATAGGTGATGGTTGTGGCGGCCCTGGCAATGGTAACCTTCATGTCTTCCAGGGGCTGCCGAAGTACCTCCAGAACGTGCTTTTTATATTCCGACAATTCATCCAGAAACAAAACGCCGTTGTGCGCCAGGCTCACTTCACCGGGGCGTGGGATATGTCCGCCGCCGATTAATCCTGCATCGGAGATGGTATGATGCGGGGATCGAAACGGCCTTCGGGTAATTAACGCCTGATCTTTTTGGAGCATGCCGACGACACTAAAAATTTTTGTGGTTTCTATGGCCTCTGCAAATGTGAGCTCAGGCAGTATCGTGGCCAGGCGCTTAGCCAACATGGTTTTCCCCGACCCAGGCGGACCGATCATAATGAGATTATGACTTCCTGCAGCGGCAACCTCCATGGCGCGTTTTACGTGTTCCTGACCCATAACCTCTGCAAAGTCGTATTTGAACTGCCGGCTGTTTTTGAAAAGAGAGAAAACATCCGATTTTTCCGGTGGAATCTTCAAAAAGCCTCGAAAGAATTCCACTGCAGATGAAAGTGTTTTTATGGGAAATACGTCAATACCCTCTACAACAGCAGCTTCCCGCCGGTTGTCATACGGAACGATAATACCGGCAAAACCCTCATGTTTTGCAGCAATCGCCATGGGAAGGGTTCCGTTCACCGGTTTGATGCGGCCGTCCAATGAAAGTTCTCCCATGATAAAATAGTTTTCGATGATTTTTTTGGGAACGATGCCTGTTGCAGTTAAGATGCCTAAAGCAATGGGCAGATCAAAACCGGTCCCCTCTTTTTTTATATTAGCCGGAGCCAGATTGACCGTAATTCGGTCATCAGGAAAGACATAACCGGAATTGGCGATAGCGGATTTTACACGTTCTTTGCTTTCCTTTACAGCCGTTTCCGGAAGACCTACTGTTGTGAAATAAGGAAGACCGTTTGCAATGTCGACTTCCACTTCAACAGGATAAGCGTCGATACCGATGACCGCGCTGCTTAAAATTTTTGCAAGCACAAAGGGTTCCTCAAAAAATGGCGATTTTCTGCAACCTGTTGCAGGGCGCTTGATCATGCAAAGATGTCATGTTCGGAGATTATTTCAAGGCTGTAAGAATTCGGATAAAATACGGATTCAAAATTGGTGTGAATAAGCATGCCGCAGCTTGTCTTGAATGAGACTGGGGGGCAACTCTATTTTTCATGAATGATTCGGGCTTAAGCTTTGATCCGGGGTGCTGACTTGGTTTTGGAATCCGGACGGTTCACCAGATAGATGCCAAGACCCACGGAGACAAGGGCCAACAGCAGCTTGTTCGTTATCGGTTCATTGAGAAGCACTGCGCCGGCCAATACACCGAAAAGCGGGGTACAGAAGGTAAAGGATGCCAAGCGTGACGGCGGGTAGTTGCGAATCAGCCAGAACCAGGCCAGATAGGTAATAAAGGCCACCCAAACCGTCTGGTAAATCACGTTGACGGCAATAAGCCCATTCATCGTCATGATGCCGGGTTCACCCTTTATCAGGGCGCCGATGGGCAGAACAACGGCGGAAACCGCCAGTTGATACAAAAGGGTCTTGCTGGGTTTGATCACGGCCAGGGGGCTGGCCTTGACCAGCACCGTGGTGCTGCCCCAAAGAACCGCCGCTCCGATCAGCATGCAGTCTCCGATCAACATCCGATGGGTCGGATAGCTCAGGGATTCGCTGAATGCAATGAGAATACCGGCAAAGGCACAGCACAGGCCGGCAACCTGCACCAGGGTCAGACGTTCTCCCGGAATAAATAACTGGGCGCCCAAGGCGACCACAAAGGGCGATAAATAAAGGAATATGACGGAACGCGATGCCAGTGTGAATTCCAACCCCCAGTAGATCAAAAGAAATTCTCCGGCAAACAATAATCCGGCGGCCATACCCCACCACAGCGTGCCGTCTTTGTGAAAAAAAGGCTCCTTACGGACGATCATCCAGATCAACAGCAAAAACGAGGCGCCGGCGGACCGGATCCCTGATTGTATCAGCGGCGATATGCCCTGGTTGACGATTTTAATGGAGACCTGCTGCAATCCCCAGCTCGCACACAGAACCAGCAAGGTTGTGATGGCGACAGCGTCCAATGCATTATGCTGCTTGGTCATTTCCCACATCTCTCCAGAAAGGTTTTGGCAATATTGCTCGAATAGACGATAATCTGCTTTAAGAGGTCCATCAGTTCCATGTGCACTTCATGGGTTTTGGCGGACTTCACAGACTGGTGGCGCACGCGTTCAAGATGTTTGACACGATATTGTTCCTCCAGATCCAGATATTTTCTTTCGCCCGACATGATTTCACGCGCTTTGTCCAGGTCTCTTTCCTTAAAAGAATTTTCGAGAAGCTCAATCTGTCGGCAAACCTTCTGGTGATAAATCAACAGCTCTTCCTTGCCTTCTTCTGAAAAATCGATCATGAGCTCTTTCTTTTTGGCGATGAGAGGCACCATGTTGCGGTGAATAAGGTCGCTCATGCTTTCCAGATCACTGGCAATGGAAATCATGCCGTAGGCTTCATTGGCTTCTTTGGAAGAAACTTCCTGGCCCACGACCTTGAAAAGATACTCTCTTATCTTTTCCTCGATGAAATCGATTTTTTCTTCACGCATATCGATTGCCTGCAGCAATGTCAAATCAGGGCGGTGGACATCCATTCTGGGGATTTCACGTATCAAGATTTCTTTTTCTTCACGGCTCATCTCTTCATTCTCTATTAATTTTTTATCCGACATGAAGGGAATGATGATGGCCTTCAGCATCCGCCTGATCAGCTTGGCCATTCTGGCGATCTCCGCCCGCGCCAGGTCCAGTGCTATCGCCGGTGTCGCGATGCTGCTTTCGTCCAGATATTTCGTGGTCATGATGACATCTTTGGGCGTTGCCTCTTCGGGCAGTAGCTTGACAATCAATTTAGAAAAGTAGCCGGTGAAGGGGAGAAAAATCAGAGCTAGCGCAACATTGAAAATCGTATGGGCATTGGCAATCTGGCGGGCGGTTCCTGATTCAAATCTTTCCGCAATCAATCGGATGAGATTCGAAAACTCGGGAATCCAGAAAATAAACATGAGGACCCCTGCGATTTTGAATACAACATGAGCCAGGGCCACTCGCTTGGCTTCCCGCGATGTGCCTATGGAAGCCAACCCTGCAGTAATGCAGGTGCCGATATTGGCGCCGAGCACAAGCGGGAGACCCACCTCGAGAGTGACCAGACCCTGCTGGGCCAGAACGATCACAACACCAATCGTAGCGCCGCTGCTTTGAATCAATGCCGTAAACAGCGCTCCGATCAAAAGCCCCAACACGGGATTCTCCATCTCTTTAATCGTGTCGATGAAGACAGAATAGGTTCTCAGGGGTTTCATGGCATCGCTCATGAGTTTCATGCCATAAAACAGAATGCCGAATCCCAGGATCATGTCTCCTATGTTTTTTGCATTGTCTGTTTTGCCGAACATGTGTAACGAGAAACCGATGGCGACCATTAAAAGCGCATAATCCGTTAGTTTAAAAGCGATCAACTGGGCGGTAACGGTCGTGCCGATGTCGGCACCCAGGATGATGCCTAACGAATGGGCAAAACTCATGAGGCCGGCCTGCACAAAGCTCACGAGCATGACGGTTGTGGCGCTGCTCGATTGAATCACCATGGTAACGAATGCGCCCATAAAAAGCGCGACGACACGATTTTTTGTCAGGGAGGAAAGAATTGAGCGCATCTGATTTCCGGCGGATTTTTTCATGCCGGAGCTCATCTTTTCCATTCCGTAAAGGAAAAGCGCTAATCCACCGAGCATGCCGATACAAAGGAACAGCCATGAAATGGGTTCGACACCGGTTTCTGTCGCACATAATGGCATGGCGTACAGTAACGCGCTCATTGCGGTTATCAAAACGATACTGCATTGCCGAACACGATCACCGGTCATCATGGACGTTTTCCCTTCTCGACAGCTGCAAGCACGCCAAGCGTTCAGCATAAGAAACAATGGTTATAATTCCTTACAGATAATACGTTTGAGATTTCAATTCAATCATAACTTTTTGGAATGATAAATATCAATGAGGCGGGTTTGCTGAATATTTCCGATGGGGGATGGAAACTTTCTAAAGGCATGCACTTCCCCTTCCGGAAGGAGCATCACGAAATTGAAGGCAGCGCCGCAGCCGTAACCGGTACATCCGCCGAAAGGCTGGGTGTTTTTTTCCCTGCCGGATAAATATTTATTCAATGGTTGCAGGAAATTAAAAAGGGGCTTGTACTTTATTGCCTGCTATCATACATCTGTTCAAAAAAGGAAGCCAAACTTATAACCGTTATCCGGACCCCAAGGTCATTGCCGTAGTCGACATCAAAGGATGAAAACGACATGAACAAATTCGCAGCTTTCAGAACCAAAAATGCCATGCTTTTTTCGAACTTTATCTCGAATACCATCGGGGTTGTCATCATCATGGTTATTTATCGACAGACAGGCGAATATGCTTCCGCGAATATCCAAATGATCGCTCATCGCATCAGCATGGTTTTCCTCCCGTTGTCCTTTCTGATTCCACTGCTCGTGACCCTGATGTATGAGAAGCCGATTCGCAGTTACCTCAACGGCCTGCGAGACAATACACCCATATCAGAAGAAGGGGTTCTTAATGCCCGCCGGAAACTGCTCAATGAACCTTTTTTCCTGATTGGACTCGATTCGGTTGTCTGGTTAATCTCGGCTGTTTTATTTTCCAGTCTGTTTTGGTTTTACGATGCCGGAATGCCTGTCATCAGGGAAGCCTTTTTCCAGGGTTTCTTTACGGGCTTGATTACCGTTGCCGTTGCTTTTTTTGTATTTGAATTTGTTCTGCAAAGAAGAGTGGTGCCTTTTTTCTTTCCGAAAGGCGGCCTTTCCATGACGCCTGGAACATTTCGAATTCGTATACGGATCCGACTGATTGCCCTTCTTTTGGCCATCAACATCGTTCCCCTGGTGGCACTGTTCGACGATGCGTCTAAAATATTCCCGATAAAAGCAGACGCCTATCAGACACTGGAAAGACTGCAGACAACCATGTTCTTTCAAATATTTGTATTCTTCTGGGTCGGCGTATGGGTGGTTTTCCTGGTGAGCAGCAACCTGACCAGGCCCTTTGAAGAAATCATTCATGCGCTTCATAACATCAAAAACGGTAAATTCAACAGCCGGGTTCGGGTGACTTCTAATGATGAACTCGGCTACACCGGGGATGTTATCAATGAAATGACACGGGGGTTGATGGAACGGGACAGAATCCGGCATTCCTTGTCTCTTGCACAGGAAATCCAGCAGAATCTCTTCCCCAGCGAGAACATGACGTTTGACGGCATGGATATGGCCGGCAGGAGCGTCTACTGTGATGAAACCGGGGGCGACTATTATGATTTTATGCCCATCGGCACCAAAGAGGAGCGGAAAACCGGTGTCGCCATCGGGGATGTCTCGGGCCATGGCATTTCTTCTGCATTGCTTATGGCAACGGTTCGATCCGCTTTGAGACAGCGGGCGTTTCTTCCGGGCAATACCTCCCAGGTCATTAGCGATGTGAATGTTCAGCTCGCCAGGGACGTGGAGTTTTCCGGTGATTTCATGACCCTGTTTTTTCTGGTGGTGGACATGGATAGAAATGAGCTCGAATGGGTGCGTGCAGGACACGATCCTGCCGTGGTTTATGATCCGGCTGCCGGAACATTCACCAAATTGGCAGGGTCCGGCATCGCCATGGGCGCTGATGCTGGCTGGATATATGAACAAAACAGCAAAAAAGGGTTGGCTAAAGACCAGATCATCCTGCTCGGAACCGACGGTGTCTGGGAAGCACAGAACATGAGGGGCGAAAGAATCGGAAAAGATCCCATATACGATGTCATCCGCAGACATCACGAACTCAGTGCCAAACAAATCCTCGATGCGGTTTTCGACACCATAAAACATTTTCAGAACGGCGCTAAAAATGAAGATGATATCACAGCCATTGTCGTCAAAATAGGAGAATAAAACCAAAAATGCGCTGAACCCACAAAAAATAACTGCTTTTCTTGACGTATGCATGTATTATCTTCTCTGGTTTAATGTCGTATTTTCCGGCTGCGTTTTCTCCGTAAACGAACACATATGGCTTCGACCGATGAATTGACAGGAGGGATGAATGCTTCAACGAATTATAATTATTTGGGTCTTAATGATACTCGCTCTGCCTTCCCTATGCGTAACGGCGCAAAACGAGTTTGTTGAAAGCTACACATATACCGCCGGTGAGGCCGACAGCAAGTTAACCTGCAGGATGGTTTCGCTCATTGAAGTCAAGCGGCTTCTGCTGGAAAGAATCGGGACTTACCTGGAATCCCGGACCGAGGTAAAGGATTTTGCGATCGAAAAAGATGAGATTATTTTCCTCACGGCTGGTATCGTTAAATTGGAAATATTAGATGAAAAATGGAACGGTGAAAAATATACCTTGACGGCGAAGATAGAAGCAAACCCCGATGATGTCGCACGGGCCATTGAGGATCTTCGGAAACATAATGGTAAAATGGAAAATATTGAAAAACTAAAGGAGATTAACGATACGTCTCTTGAACAGATCAGGGAAATGCAGTCGCGGATGCAGCACCTCCAGTCCGATCTATTAAAACTAAATCAGGATGCGAATGCCAATCAAGGCATATTGAATGCATGGGGCCTATATGAGAAGGCTGTAGAGTTACGCCAGAGCGGTAAGGTAAAAGAGGCCATCCAAGCATTAAATACGGTAATCCAGAACAACCCGACACATCTGGCCTATTATGAGCGCGGAATGGCTTACGCGGAAATGGGCAGGTATGACGAGGCTATCATCGACCTGACCAAAACCCTGAAAGTTGAGCCAAACATGCGGGGTGCCTTGTGGGGTCGAGGTATGGCCTATGTGAAATCAGGAAAAAAGATGAAGGGCAGGCAGGACATCGAAAAAGCGGCCGCCCTGGGACAGCGCAGAGCAGAGAAATGGCTTGAGGAACATCCCGGTCTCAACAAAAGGAATAAGCGGTAAGGGTTTGCAGGTGCCTGACCCACCATTGACCCAAATATTTTTCAATCAAAGGTCATTCAATAAAGACACGCTTTTTGCCAATGTTTGCAGTGGAACGGCTTCTACTCGATTTGCCAATGGGAAGCGTTGAATTCCCGGATAAATTACAAACACATGCCTTAAATTCAAATCATCAAGAGCGATCTTTATGGAAGGTGTTAAGCGCGGTGTGTCTGTGCGCTTGCACTCTACACCGTAAAACGCATCACCTCGGCGTAAAATCAGATCGATTTCTGCTCCTTGGTGGGTGGCCCAAAAGAAAACCTCGTCATACGGCTCAGTTTGCAGCAACTGCTCGATGACAAATCCTTCCCATGAGGCACCCATTTTGGGATGAGAGAACAGGTTCTTCATGGAATCGATCCCCAGCAATTGATGAAGTAGTCCACTGTCGCGCACATATATTTTAGGCGATTTAACTTGGCGTTTTTTCAAGTTGGCATGGTAAGGCTGCAATTGGCGAATCATAAAAGCGTCTGTAAGTAAATCCAAATAGCGCCGTGTGGTTGATTCACTCACACCAAGGGCACGAGCCGGCTCTGCCGAGTTCCAAACCTGTCCATGGTAATGCGCCACCATGGTCCAAAAACGCTGAAGGGCGGTTGCCGCAACACGTACGCCCCACTGGGGAAAGTCACGCTCAAGAAGGGTTTGGATGAAGTTCTTGCGCCACTCATTGCTATTGATATTACTTCCGGACAGGTAGGAAAGGGGAAGACCCCCCCTCAGCCACAGGCGCTGCTCTGCTTCGGAACCCAACTCAGACAACGAGAAACCACCGATTACCACTCGCTCCATTCTACCAGCAAGGCTTTCCGAAGTCTGGCGCATAAGATTGCCGGAAGCGCTGCCGAGAATGAGAAAACGTGCAGGTGTGCCTTTTCGGTCGGCAAGCACCCGCAGTACAGGAAAAAGATCTGGGCGCCGCTGGATTTCATCGATTACTACCAACCCACTCAGCGGCCTCAAAGCGGTCATCGGTTCGTCCAGCCGGCTCAGGCTCGCCGGGTCCTCCAGATCAAAATAGTTGACGGAATCTTCTTCAAGCAACTCGCGGGCGAGCGTGGTTTTACCGCTCTGGCGGGGCCCAACCAATACGACAACACGGCTGCGGGAAAGGGCATTATTTAGCGCGGTGAATATGGATGTACGCCGGATCATGACACTATAATACCATGAAAATCCATCATGTCAAGATGGTTTTTCATGGTATTTTTTCTGGTTATAGAGTGACATTCCGCCGACCCACCAAAAGAGGCGAAAGCTTGAGTTTTATAAACTTGTAACCATTTGAGTTTAAAATAAAATTTGGGAAAGAATTTTTGGGAAGAACTTTGAATTATAAGACGCATTGGTAGCTATCTGATATTATTGAGATAAAAATGGTGGAGGCGGCGGGAGTCGAACCCG
>CAYTAQ010000024.1:0-34340 GCA_964435695.1 uncultured Desulfobacterales bacterium
CTGAAGATTCGAACAAGACGGAGCCCGGCATCTGCGGTTGCAACGTAGCGGACATCGACACGGATTCGGACGGCAGCATGGATTGTGTCGATACGGACGATGACGGCGACGGAACATTGGATGCCGACGATGCCTTTCCGGTTGACCCAAATGAGTGGTCGGATGCGGATGCGGATCATATCGGCGACAATGCCGATCCGGATGACGATAACGACGGTCTCAGTGATGAAGCGGAGTCCGCCGGTCCCAACAACGGGGACAGCAACAGCGACGGCATTTCAGACAGCCTGCAGGATAATGTCGGTTGCCTTGCCTTGAATGACGGCCAGAGCTATGTGGTCATCGAATCGCCGGCAGGGACGATCGTCAGCGGCTTCCAATCTGCGGACAACCCTTCGCCCGAAGATGCGCCCGCAGACCTGTCTTTTTCATACGGGTTGTACAGTTTTACCATCGGCAATATCCAGGCAGGCGGCAGCGTCATTATCACCCTGACGCTGCCGGAAAACGCCACGCCGCCGACATACTACAAATACGGCAAGACACCCGGCAACCCAACCGACCACTGGTATGAATTTCTATATGACGGCAACACCGGTGCCGAGATCAACGGCAATATCATCACCCTTCATTTTACGGATGCCGGCACAGGCGACGACATCCTGACAGCTGACGGTATAATCGTGGATTTGGGCGGACCGGCATTTACTGCTGTGGGCGACACTGAAGATTCTAGTGGTGGGGGCAGCGGCGGTGGCTGTTTTATTAAAGGATTATAAGAAAAGGGCCCTGCCCTTGACCCTTGACAGAAATATTGTTCCGCTGTCGGCGCCATAAAAAGACTTAAACGTGGTTTGCAGGAAGACGAAAAAATTGAGAGACCGGATCCATGGTTTGGATGAAAGCATTAGAAAATAAACTGATCAGGCCCCATTGTGGCAATTGACATAGGCACCTTTTTGACGTACAATGATTTCATCATCAATACAACCTGACTGCAGGGATTATTTATCATGGAAACTGTAACAGACAATAAAAATGAACGGATCAATCTTCGCGTGAAAAGCCGAGCCAAGCGCCTGATAGAGCGTGCCGCAGGATTTGAGGGCAAAACCATCAGCAATTTCATTCTGACCAGTGCCCTGGATTATGCAGAAAAAACCGTTCAGGAACATGAGATGATGAGGTTGAGTGCGAAAGATTCCCACAAGTTTATCGAGGCGCTTGCCGGCCCCGTACATTTCAACAGCAAACTGATGGCAGCACTTGAAGAACACGACCGGCGCGTTGTTGACAAATGACGGGATTTCGAAATCTTATCATACGACCGATTGATCCTTCCCATGACAGGAAAGGGTTTCGGTGCGGTGTCGTATCGCTGGACCGATATTTAAAAAATCAGGCCGGACAAGATATGAAACGGCGCATCAGTCGTGTTTTCATTGCAGCGGAACCCGAACATCCACAAAAGATTATCGGATACTACACCTTGAGCAGCCTGTCTATTGCGCTGGAAATATTGCCTGAGAAATTTATCCGAAAATTGCCAAAGCATCCGGGGCCTGCCGCCCTGGTCGGCAGGCTGGCGGTGAGTCAATCGGCCCAGCGTCATGGGATCGGGAAAATGTTGCTGGCCGATGCCATCAAGCGAACCTTAGCTGTCAGCGATCAGATTGCCATTTACGCCATGGTTGTGGATGCGGTTGATGACAGGGCTTCAGCCTTTTATGAACAATTTGGATTCATCCGTCTAGGCACCGACAATCCTCGATTGTTTCTTCCTATGAGAACAATAGGGACTGCTTTTGACCCTTGAAATACAGTTCCGTAAGCAGCGCTATTGAAAGACTGAAACGCCGTATGAATCCAGATAAAAACTGGATGCCGGATCAAGTCCGGCATGACGGTTTTGGCTATTTAAGATGCCAGGTTAACAGAAAGAGCTATGAGCAGACTTGACCCCTAAAAGGAGACCCACGATGATTCACCCCTGCCTCACGATTAAAGCGACGCTACGTTTGACTTTATGCCTTATTCTTTCCATGACTACAGCAGTCATCACTGGATGCGGCGGTGGTGGCGGTGGCGGCGGTGGAGATGAAGCGATTCAGTACACGCTGACGGTTCAGACAAGCGGGCAGGGGAATGTTGTGACCGTGCCGGCGGGGACTGCTTTCAACTCAGGGACTACGGTTACGCTGACGGCGGTGTCATCCACGGGCTGGCAGTTTAACGGCTGGAGCGGTGATTTGTCGGGGAGCAGCGCCACTCAAGTATTGGTAATGGACGCCGATAAAAACGTTACTGCCACCTTTGTCAAGACTGTGGTGGAGGACAGCGAAGCGCCAACCTGGCCGGTAGGATCCAGCGCAGACAGTGCGGATATCGGTGCTACCTTTCTCACCCTCACTTGGGATGAAGCGCAGGATAATGTAGGGGTTTCGACTTATCGAGTTTTCAGGGACGATGTATTGGAGGATACGGTGACCGGAGACAAGACCAGTCTGGCGGTGACCGGTCTATCTCTGAACACGGCGTATTCGTTTAAAGTGGAGGCTGGCGATGCTGCCGGGAACTGGTCGGCAACAGGCCTTACCCATCCCGCAACCACGGCGGCGACGTTGCCTTCGGACCCGGCAACGGATCCGCCTGACCTCAATACGACTACCGTCACCCGCATGAGCGATGCGACTTCCTTTCTTTACACAGGAACGGATGCCGTACAAAAAGGAGTGGTGCCGGGAAGCATCGGGGAACACCGCGTGGCCGTGATTCGCGGTGCTGTCAAGGACACCTCCGACCAGGGGATCGGGGGCGTGACCGTCAGTATTTTGGGGATGCCCGATCTCGGACGAACCACCACCCGTGCCGACGGCGCTTATGATATTGCCGTCAACGGGGGCGCTGTGGTGAAGGTTTTTTTCGAAAAAGAAGGTTTTTTGCCGGTCAAGCGCCAGGTTAAGGTACCGTGGCAGAATTATGTGCGTATCGATGATGTGGTGATGATTGAAAGGGATATCAATGTTAAGACTGTTACACTGAATTCAGCGATGGATGCCCAGATAGCCCAGGGCAGCCAGGAGAGTGATCCCGACGGCACCCGGCAGGCACGACTGCTGGTGCCCAAAAGCGTTTCCGGCGAACTGGTACTGGCCGACGGCACCCGGCAGTTGCTTGATAACATGGATCTGCGCGTTACGGAATACACTGTCGGAGATGACGGACCAAAGCGCATGCCGGCCGAAATGCCGCCCAACATTGCCTACACCTATGCCATGGATTTGAGCATCGACGAGGCCATGGATGTCAATGCCGACGACGTGGTGTTCGATAAACCGCTTTATTTTTACCTGGAGAATTTTCTGGGGTTTCCAGCCGGGATCAAGGTTCCCACCGGATATTACGACGAGGACCGCGGCGTATGGGTGCCATCTGAAAGCGGGCTGGTTATCAAGATTCTGAGTGATAATGGCGCTACGGTCACAGTGGATACGGACGGGGACGGTACGGCAGAGGACCCCTCGACGCTTACAGGGCTAGGTTTTACGGATGAAGAACTGACAAAACTCGCCGGGTTGTATGCGGCGGGCGACACCCTGTGGCGGGTGCCCATCGATCACTTTTCATCCTGGGACTGCAATTTCGGCGCCTATCCGCCGGATGATGCCAAGATTCCCTGGTTCAAGCCGGACAAAAAACACCGGCCCGACCCTTGCAAGCAGGCAGGCTCGATTATCGACACCGCCAACATGGCCTTGGGCGAAAGTGTGGCCCTTACCGGCCTGCCCTTTAAGCTTTACTACCGCTCCAGCCTAATGCCCGCTTACACCCACACCCAGGAGATCCGAATCTGGGATGAAACCGTAGCAGACAGCCTGCAACGCATTCTGGTGGAGCTGGAGGTGGCCGGCCAGCAGCATGACTTTGAATTTGAGAAAGATCTTATGGATGCGTTCCCCGAGTCTTTTGCTTTTACCTGGGACGGCCTGGATGCCTACGGCAGAGAGGTGCAGGGGAGTGTGCCCATGACCGTCAAAGTCGGCTATGTGTACGACGGCGTTTATGAAGCCAACGAAAGTTGGGGCGAAACCATCGCCGACGATGTGACCGCCACCGAAATTATGGTGGACAGCCGTCAGCAGATCGGCCTGTGGAACGAGTGGACCGTTAATATCGGCGGTCTGGATCCGCGCGGCCTGGGCCTGGGCGGCTGGAATCTGGACGTTCACCATGCCTATGATCCGAACTCCCGGACCCTTTTCCGCGGGGACGGCGAGCAGCGGTCCGCTGAGGAACTGGACCCGGTCATTATCACGGTGGCGGGAACCGGCCAGGTGCCGCAGGTGATCTATTTGTGGAACGATGATGGAAAACCGGCCACAGAAGTGGACCTGTGGCTTGTCAACGATATCGCCACGGGACCGGACGGCAGTCTCTACATTGCAGACCCGTACCGGGGCGTTTTACGGGTGACGCCGGATGGCCTTATCAACCGCATTACCGGTGATTTGTTAAGCGGCAATGATGCTGAGGGCATCGAGGCGACGCAGGCGGCTGTGGTGCCCCTGGCCCTGGCCATCGGTTTTGACGAGAGCATCTACATTTCCGAGAACGATCGCATCCGCAGGATTACACCGGACGGACTGATCAACACCATTGCCGGGGACGGCGAAGCGGTTTACGGCCCGGAAGGGGGTCCGGCTATGGGGGCTGCCTTTGAGGCCTGGAAGATTGCCGTGGCAGCGGACGGCAATTTGTACATTCTGGATATGGCTGCCTGTGTTGTCCGTAAGATCGGCACGGATGATCGGTTGACCGTGTTTGCCGGCATACCGAATGATGATCCGGATTATCTGGAAGCCTACACCGGCGAGGGCGGCCGGGCAAAGGCGGCCACGTTTTATTTGCCCATGTCCATGGCCCTGGGATCCGACGGCAGTGTATATGTCGGCGATCTGGGTGCCAACCGGGTGCTGCGAATCTCGCCCAACGGCATTATTACCACCGTGGCGGGGAACGGTACCACGGCAAACGAAGGCGACGGTGGTCCTGCCGTTGACGCGGCCCTGCGGTTTCCAAGGTCACTGGCCATGGGATCGGACAACACCCTTTATATCGGCTGCGACGGTGCAGTACGCAAAGTGGCAGTGGACGGCATTATTTCCACCTTCGGCGGCGGTGATGCCGCAACAGAAAACGAAGAAGGCGTTCCGGCAAGGCAGGCCGTTTTAGGCAGTATCATGGGGCTTGACATGGGGCCGGACAAGAACCTCTATTTTTTCGAGGGAAACACGTATATCAAAAAAATCGCCACCGCATTCGGTGATTTCAACGGTATCGGTGAAATTTCCATACCAGACAAGGACACGCAGGCTTTGTATGTCTTTGACGCGGCAGGCCGGCACTTGAGAACCATAGATATCTGGTCCGAGGCTGTGCTGTGGGAATTCGTTTATGATGCCGACGGCTATCTGTGGAAAATCAGAGACGTCGACGGAGATGAAACCGTCATCGAACACGACCTCAACGGAAACCCCACTGCAATTCTGCCGCCGCAAGTGGAATCGACGTCTCTTACAGTGGACGTTAACGGGTACCTGGAGCAGATAATTGATCCCGAGGGCAGCACGTATCAGTTCACTTACTCCGGCGCTGACGGCCTGCTGACCGACATGACAACACCCAATGGTGACGCATATGAGTTTGAATATTACGGAGACGGCACCCTGAAAAAGGACAGCAATCCGGCCGGCGGGTCTCAGACCTTGGTGCGTGAAGCGCTCGCAAGTAACAACGGCTATAAAGTCTCCGTCACCACTGAAATGGACCGGGTGACCACTTATGAAACAACGTATCTGGACGAGGGAGGCATGAGAATCGTCAAAACGTATCCGAACGAACTTTTCAAAACACTGCTCTGGACGCCCGACGCCGGCCAAACCATCCAGTATGTGGACGGCACCGAAATAACGCTTAAGCAGGGGCTGGACCCGCGCTTCGGCATGCAGATGCCGATTCCCGAGCTGATTACCGAAGCGACACCAGGAGGGCTGATCCGGGAGACACGCATGGAGCGGGATGTTCAACTGGGAACCATAACCGATTCCATCAGCATCAACGATGAGCTTCATAAGCTCACATTAGAGGAACTGGAGAAGAAATTTACACTTCAGACTCCCGAAGAGCGACAGGTGACGTTCACGCTCAACGATGAGGGGAGAATCTCAACGATGCAGGCCAATGCCATGGCACCTGTAACGCTGGTCTATAATGATCAGGGAAAAGCAGAGACGGTAACCATTGGCAGCGATAGGGTTTTTCAGCTTGCATATGATGATGACGGCTTTTTAGAATCCATAACAGATCCGTTGTTACATAACGTAACCTATGAAAGAGATCTGGCCGGGCGCGTCGTCAGCAAGATCATGCATGATGGCAGACATATAGATTTCAGCTATGATGCTAGCGGAAACGTCGTTTCCATCACGCCATCCGGAAGATCGGCGCATGCTCTTGAGTACACGGCATTGAACCAGATGAGTGGCTATGACCCACCGGATGCCGATTTCAGTCCGGACAGCACGACATTTACGTATAACCTGGACGGACAGGTGACCGCCATTCACCGGCCCGGCGGATCGAGCCTTGTTTTTGCGTATGACGATGCAGGACGTGCTTTATCATATTCACATGACACTTACAGCATCACGGCAGGCTACGATGAAAATAACGGCCATCTGACGACCCTGACCACGGCGGACGGCATTGTGCACACATTGACCTGGGACGGTTTTTTAATGACGGGTGATGCTTGGGTTGCCCCGGGACCCGTCACAGGATCGGTGGAAGGGGAATATAACAACGGATTTCGGATTTCGCGTCTACGAACCTGCGGCGGGCCATGGCGCAACCTGGCTTACGACAGGGATGGTTTGCTGGTTGCAGCCGGCGCTTTGAGCCTGCTGCGCGATGAAAACGGCCAGGTCACAGGAACATCCACTGGGACCATCACCACCGCTGCTGCGTATAACGATTTTGGCGAGCAGGAGAATTTCAGTGCCTATGCCGGCGAAACGCTGCTTATTGGCATCGACTATGGCTATGACAAACAAGGACGTATCACCGACATCACAGAGACAGTAGGCGTGGACACCGAGGTTCACTATCAGTACACCTACGACGATACAGGGCGGTTGACGGCGGTAACCAAAGACGGCTCTCCTGCGGCCGGCTACACCTATGATGACAATTCCAACCGAATTGCCTACACAGGCTCGCCGGTAGACGTGGCTGTTACCGATTACGACGCACAGGATAGGATGCGCACTTATGGGGATGCCAGTTACACCTACGCTGATTCAGGTGAGCTTCAAAGAAAGACTGTCGGGAGCGACACTACTCTTTATGACTACGATTTTGTCGGTAACCTGCGAACGGTGACGATGCCGGAATCTGACGGCAGGATAATCGACTATCTTGTGGATGGGATGAATCGTCGTATCGGCAAAAAAATCGACGACACCCTGGTGCAGGGATTTGTCTACCTGGATTTAACCCGGCCGATGGCCGAACTCGATGAAAACGGTTCGGTGAAAAGCGAATTTATTTATGGGAGCCGCAGGAACGTGCCGAGTATCATGATACGGGGCGGTGTTACGTACCGAATTCTTTCCGATCATCTCGGCAGTCCGCGCCTGGTGGTGCGCACGTCCGACGGCACAATCCTTCAGCGTATCGATTACGATCCCTTTGGGAACCCCACATTTGTTGAGGGATCGCCGGATTTCCAGCCCTTCGGCTTTGCCGGCGGTCTCTATGACAGCGACACCGGGCTGGTCCGGTTCGGGGTGCGGGATTACGATCCCGAGACCGGACGATGGACCAGCAAGGACCCGATTCTTTTTGCAGGGGGCGATTCCAATCTGTATGGGTATGTGCTGGCCGATCCGGTCAATTTCATGGATCCAACGGGTTACTGGCCCAACAGATGGCTGGACCTGATACCGACATCTCAAAGTTTTGTCGACCGGGTTGGTGCAGTGGGTGATTCCGCGCTGGAGTTCTCGACCTTTGGCCTCGCTAAAGGTATCGGGAAGGACCTGCGCCAGGCCGTCGGAAAAGACATCGTCAACGAATGCTCTCAGGAATACAAAGAGACGAAAGACGTTGCAGATAAAAGCTTGAATGCAGTAAGTCTCGGCATGGGGATCGGCGGATTGAAGCAGGGCATAACGACGCTGCTGCAACCGGGCGGTGCTGCAAAGTATTTTCAAAGCGCCAGTCAGGCCCTTGAGTTTGCCGGGGGCGGCGCCAATGCCATGCAGACATTCTCCGATATGTATGGCAGATAAACAGGAGTCGGTGCAGGAGATCAGGATTCAATGACGATTATTAAAATTGCTGCCGATAATATATCCCTGCAGGCGGAAATCTTCGACACCCCAACCGGCCGGGCGATTCTGGAAGCCCTGCCATTGGAAGGCGCAGCCAATGTCTGGGGGTATGAAATCTATTTCGACATACCGGTTTATCTGGGCCCGGAACCCGAAGCCCGGCAAGACGTGGCCGTGGGAGACATGGGCTACTGGCCCGTGGGATCGGCTTTCTGCATCTTCTTCGGCCCGACACCAATGAGTCGGGGAGAAGCGCCCCGGGCCTACAGCCCCGTCAATGTATTCGGCCGGATACTTGGAGACCCGAAGGTGTTCGAGACGGTTTCAGACGGCGCAGGGATACGGGTGGACAGGGGGAATCAGTAAGTTGGTGCTGAACAGACTGTTCCGCAACCGGCAAAAGCAGGGTTGAAACCCTGCGCTACGTATTAAGGTGACTGATATATGAGCTTAAAAACACAAGCATATCCATACGTTGGTGTAATGTAGCCCAGGGCTTCAGTCCTGCGATTCGCAGCAAGGAAGAACAACAAAGCGGTTACTGGGCAGCCTGTGAACCTTAAAGATTGCTTCGATAGCAAAAAGCAAACCCTTATTTCGCTGCCAGTCGGTCGAATGTTTCCACCTTGACCGCCGGACACGTGCTGAAGGATATGCCGGTGAGCCGGGTAAGTGCAACGGAAGCCCTCATCGCTGTTTCGACATCGGGCAGGTTAATACAGAACAAAAGGTCATGTTCACCCAGCAAGGCATACACACCCTTGACTTCACCCCCAAGCTGCTGAATGGCATCGATGGCCTGCTCGGTTCTTTGAATGCTTATGTCCTTGATGGCAGCCGAGGTATATTTACCGAACATAAAGAATGTTGTCATTTGAGCCCTCCTTTTTGATTGCTAGTATACCCATTGTTGTAAATCGGTTCCGTCTAATTACTTTTCAGCGGCAGAAGGTGTTTTCGGGATTTTGACGGTAAACTGGGACCCTTGACCCTTGACGGAATCAACATTGATGGTGCCGCCATGCTGACCAATGATTTTATTCGAAATAAAGAGACCAAAACCGGTTCCTTTTCGACCCTTTGATGAGAAAAAAAGTGAAAATATTTTATCGCGGGTCTCCATGTCCATACCGGTACCGTTGTCATGCACGACGAAGATAATATTTTCTTTGTCCTGTTTGACGCTGAAGGTGATTTTATGTTTATCTTTAGAAACATCCTTTATACAGGCATCCACGGCGTTCTCCAAAATATTGATAAGCGCCGAGCTGACAAAACCGGCGTCAATTTCAAATTTCTCAACCGTTGGATCAAAATTACGAATGAAGGTAATTTTGTCATTGTTTATCCTGGACTCAACCATCATCGAAACTTCGCCGGCAAATGAGAGAACATCCACCTGCTCCCATTTTAAGTCCCTTTCTTTGGCATAAAACAAAATATCCAGGATCATCTTTCTGATTCGATCGACCATGAGTTTGACAATTTCCCAGCCTTCTTTGAGCTGGTCCTGATTTTCTTTTTTAAAACCTGAATCAAGCAAATACATGCCGCCGTCGAGTCCTGTTAAGAGGCCTTTGATACCGTGGGAAATGGATCCGATCATCAATCCCAAGGCGGACAGATGATCCTGCAGCTCTGTTTTTTCACGGATCAGTCTTTCGAGATTCTCTGTGTATTCCTGTAGTTTTTTGCGGGTAATGATTTTATCATGGGTGCGTTTCAAAGATATTTCCAGTGCGTCCATATTGATGGGCTTGGTGATAAAGTCGGTGGCGTTATGCTTGAGGCTCTTAATCGCCAGGTCCATATCTCCGTGACCGGTTATCATGATCACCTCGGCATCAGGATTTTCCCGTTTGATCCGCTGCAGCAGCTCAATACCGTCCATGCCCGGCATCTTGATATCCGTCAGTACAATTTCCGGCCTTTGTGTTACGAATAAAGACAATGCATCTTCGCCATTATTCGCCGTGAGTATGTGATACCCCATATCCGATAGCGTTATTTCAAGGACTTCACGGATATCCGCCTCGTCGTCTACCAGCAAAATGGTCTTTTTAGGATCCGGTTTGTTCATTACGCCAATACTCCACCAATTCAACAGCCCCTAAGCAAATAATGGATCAATACCTTGACTTGACGAAAGCGCAATCTTTGTTTGAGTGACAGTTCCATCTGGTTTTATGACGCTGCAGGAAATTTAACTGTAAAACAGGCCCCCTGACCTTTATTTGAGGTGGCCATGATTTCTCCGCCACACTCTTTAATAATGCTGTAGCTTATGGAGAGACCAAGTCCCGTGCCTTTGCCGGCCGCCTTTGTCGTAAAAAAGGGTTCAAAAATTTTGTCCATTGTAGACTTGGGAATACCCGTACCCGTATCGCAAACTTCGACAAATACCTGCTCCCCATCCAAACCCGATTTGAGGATTATCTTTTTTTCCGCTTTTGTCGGTTCCGAGCCGCTCCATTTTTCTTCGATGGCATCTCGCGCATTGAGCAGCAGATTGATGAATACCTGTTCGAGCCTGCCGGGGTCACCGTGGATTTTAGGCACATTTTTATCCACCTCCCACAGGACATCAATTCCTCTCACTTTCAGCTGTTGACTGAATATTTCAAATGCACTCTCAAGGATCTCGTGAACGTGGACTTTTTCCATCTCCACATCCGATTTTCTGGCAAACTGCCGCATGTGGTTGATAATTTTGGCGGCACGGTCCACGTTTTGATCGATCTTGGTGAGCATGGTGTTGAGGATCTCCCGGTCAATTTCTTCATGCTTGTTGATTTTTTTAATGAAGAAGCTGCTGGCTGTCTTAATGACGGACAAGGGTTGATTCAATTCATGGGCGACACCGGTTGCCATTTCACCAAGGGTCGCCATTTTGCTGGCCTGGATGAGCTGCTGTTCGGTTTCCAGACGTTTGGTGATATCGCTGGTGGTCACCAAAAAAACTTTCTGGCCGGAATATTCGGAAGGAGAGATGCGTATATTGACAAACAATTCTTTTTTATCCGCGCGAAGGTGTTTTGCCTGGTTGATGATGGATGCGGTCTTGAGTTTAAAGGCATAATGATCTCTTTCATCTTCTCTGAAAAGGTCCAGGAAAGATTTTTTAATAAGAGATTCAGGTGACAATCCATACACACTTCTGACCCTCATGTTGCAATCGAGAATCTCCAGGGTATTCATTTCCAGTACAAATACCGGGTTGGGGATATTGTTGAAGATGGCATGGTACTTCTTCTCTGATTTTTCAAGTTCCACCTCCAGCATCTTTCTTTCGGTGATGTCGAGAGAAATTTCCATGGCGGCCACAATGTCGCCTTCGGCATTGTAAATCGGCGATGTGCGGACGATCCATTGTTTAATCGACCCGTCTTTGTCGACGCCCGTTTCTTCCGTTGAATAGGATTTCCCGTTCGTAAAGGTCATTTCCACGGGGCAGCGTTCGCATTTTTCCGTCCTGCCTTTATAGGCATGATAGCAGAAATCTCCCGGCTGGGGATCGAATCTATCCGAGAATTCTTTATTATATCTCAGCAGCTTGTAATTTTTGTCCTGCACCGTAATGAGACAAGGGACCTGCTCAAACAGCTGCATATACTCATCGCGTTGTGTATTGAGTTCCATCTGCTTTTGTGCTATTTCGAGTCCCATTTTGTCGATGGCGATTTCCAGTTGCCCCATCTCGTCATCTTGTGTCAGTTGAACCTTGCTGCCGTAATCCCCTCTGGCAATTTCCTTGGTTCTATTAATGAGTTTTTTAACGGGATTATTGACGAACCTTAAGACAAAAAAGAAAATGATGAAGGAAGTCAGCAGGAAAACAACAAAGGCGATACTGATGATACCCCTCTGGATGTGCAGGATTTCCTTGTCCGTGTCCTTCAGTGAGACGACAAGATCCAGTGCGCCGAGTATTTTTTTACCTTGAGGGTGAATATGGCATTCACCGGTTGAACATCCGGGTTCGTTGCGTATGGGGCTGATAATGCCCAAAAGGCGGGATCCGTCGGGAGCCCTGATTATTCTTGTTCTCCCACTCAGATCGATCGCTGATAAGGGCGGATCTGAACGATGGCAGATGTCACATGCTTCTGCTTTAATATTGGTCGCCAGATCGACTTCTAAAGGGTGGTTCGAGAATTTGATTCTCCCGGCTTTGTTATAGATGCGGATGTTTTCAATTTCAGGGAGTTTGCCAACATTCATGATGATCTGATTGATATCATCCCTTGAATTCAGCATCATGGCATAGTGGGTTCCCAACCTGATGGTTGACGTCAGCCTGTCGGTAGCACTGACAATATTTTCCATGACTCTTTCTTTTTGATAACGAACATTGAAATATACCCACATGGTTATGGAGATGAGGAAAACAAGACCCACCATAAGAATGAGTTTGAATGCAAGTTGCCGGCGAATTTTATGAAAAAGTGTTCGCATCGTTCCTCTTGGCCTTAAATGAATCGGTAATGGCCAGGTTAAATTCAAGACCCAAACTCTTGTCCGGAATACCCATAGCCATGCCAAGAAGCTGGGGTAGGTAGAGAATCGTCATGTGAAGATCTTGATGGCTCGTACCGGAGATTTTTCTCTGATAGGCTTCGAGATTCATTTGGCACATGGGGCAAACCGTTACAATAGCATCCGCCCCACGTGCCGCTTTTAAGATGGATGCAACAAGCTCCAGCGCAACTTCCATTTTGGTATTCATGTGAGACGCTCCGCAGCACCTGCCGCCCATTTCCCATTCAAATATCGTGGCGCCCGTTGCTTCAATGAGCGGTTTCATGGATGAGGGGGCTTCGGGATCGTCGAACACCGGATAGGGTCGAAGACATTGGCACCCATAATACGGCGCTATGGTAAAACCGGTAAAGGGATTTTTCAGTTTCTTCAGAACAGCACGGGCACCGATATCGTTGGCGAGAACATCCAGAAGATGCCGGACTTTCATTCGATGGCCCATCTGAAGACCTTCTTCCGACAAAATGCTGTTGATGGTTGAAAGGGTTGCGGGATCTTTTTTTATGGTTTCAGTCACTTTTTTAAGGTTGAGATAACAGGCACTGCACGGCACCAGAATGTTGTCGGTCATGTCACTTTTTTCAGCCAAAGCAAGGTTTCTAGCGGGGAGTGCGAGGGATAGAAGATAACTGACGGGCTCCGCCGCACTTGCCCCGCAGCACGACCAATCGTCGATCTCTATCAGTTCGGCGCCGGTTATCTGCATAAGTGATCGGGTGGAAATATCATATTCCCTCGCCGTCCCTTCGAGCGAACACCCTGGATAGTACAAATATTTCATTTTTCCTCTCAATGGTTGTGGATCGTGTATTTTGTATTTTGTGTTTAGTATTTTGTATTTGATGTTTTGTGCTTACTGCTTACTCTTCACCCCTCATGCCTCACGGTTTTGCGTCTTGTTCCAATGCCGCTACCTTCTGAAAAATTTTTTCAAGAGGTGCCGTTCCCTTTGAGGGTATCTGCAGTGAGATCTTGCCTTTCATCATCAACTTCATGCCCAGTGGCGCAAATTTAAAGGGAACCAGGGGGTTTTTCAATGCGTTGAAATAGAGGGTCATAAATTCCATTTCCCTCACACGCCCATGGCGTCTTACACTTTCTATAAATTTTTTATAAAAGAGTGTGCTTTGTTTGTATTTTGAAAGGTTTTCTCTGGATGCAATCTGTTTGAGAGCGTTCATGGCATCTGTCAGCGGCAGGCCGCGCGGGCATCTGAGGGTGCAATAATAACAGGAGGAACAGAGTATAAATGTTTTGCTGCTGAAAATTGAATCCTTTTCTCCCATGAGCACCATCCGCCACAGGTGCCGGGGTGTTTTATCCATGGCAAAGGCGTTGGGACATGAACCGGTGCATGTTCCGCACTGAATGCATGCACTCACCATTTCACGGATAGGCTCCAGTGTATCCGGTACCTGTTCAGTTACGGGTGTATCATTATTAGCGATTGCGTCATTCATAAGTATTATTCCTTTAAATCTTTAAGCATTTCACTTGAATCCTCGAACCCTTGACCCCTCGAATCCTTTGTTTAGATAAGCTCTTTTTTAGATAATCCACAATTTTTACACCAGTGCCGCATCAAGCATATGAAGCATCTGCTGCTTTGAAAAACCCGCCAATATGGATGCGCTGTTGGGACAAACAACGGCGCATGAACCGCAGCCCTGGCACATCACAGGGTTGACGTTTACCTTTTCTTCATCCAAATCGAGAGCCCTTGCGCCATAGGGGCAGGCGTCGATACACCGTTCACACAAGCTGCAGAGGCTGTGGTGAACCTCAGCTACGACCTTACCCGAAGGCAGGGTTTTGCGTGTGAGTATTCTAAGAGATCTTTCTGCCGCGGCCTCAGCCGTAGCAATGGATTCCGGAACAGAACGGGGCGAATGCGTGAGCCCGCATGCAAAGACACCCTCCTTAATTGCATCTACGGGTCGCCATTTGGATTCAGCCTCCTGAAAGAATCCGTCGGCATCCGTTGTGGCGCCGAATGTTGCCGCCAGCTCCGTTGAAAGATCGGGGACAACACCGGTTGCCAGGATCACCAAATTCGTTTCGATGTCAATTTTCCTGCCGATGATCGGATCGAAGGCGGTTACCGCAAGAATGTCGTCTTCAGCATGAACCACCGGTTTGTTATCGAGATTGTATTGAATAAACACAACGCCCGATTTGCGGGCTTTTGTATAATAAGACTCCATAAATCCGAATGTCATCATATCCCGGTAGAGAATATAGATATTGATCTCGGGATGGATCTCTTTTAATCGAAGCGCGTGCTTTAAAGAAGACGCACAGCAGATACGGCTGCAGTAATTTCTCGGTTCCTCCCTGCTGCCGACACATTGGATCATTACAACTGAATCAATTCCCGCGGGATCGAGTGTTTTTTTATCCAGTTTGATGGCCAGCTCTTTCTGCGTTATTATTCCTTCATGCGTGCCATATCCATAAGATGATGCCGGCGCTTCGCTTCCGCCGGTTGCCAGGATGGTCACGCCGTGTTCGAGTGTATGCGGTTTCCCGTTTGCGTCCTGAATCGTGGTGATAAAATTCCCCACTTCTCCAAAGGAGGAGACGATTTGCGAATCCGTATGCACATCTATCAAGTTGTGTTTGACTGCTTTTGCCACGCATTCTTCAAGAAATGCCGAGGTGTTGTATCCTTCGATGGTTTGGTTCATCCAGCGAAGATTTCCCCCCAAAACATCGGATTTTTCCACCAGATCGACATGAAACCCATGATCCGCAATAGCGAGGGCTGCGGTTAGGCCTGCAATTCCTCCACCGACAATGAGCGCCTGCTGTTGAACATGGCAGCTTGATACGGGAGACGGATCCACTCCCTTGAGTTTGGCAACGCCCATTTCAAGGGAGCTTAAAATGCGTTTTGCCATATCTTTTTTGTCTGTATCGGCGTATCCCAAAAGGGGTATTCGAATGTCCACCACATCCATCAGCGATGGTTTTAAACCTGATTTCCTCCCCAGTTCATGGAATTTTTGAGCATACACATACGGTTGACAGGAACCAATAAGGACTCGATTGGGCCGCTGATCCTTGATCAACGCAATCAAATCATTCCAGCCGGATTCAGTGCAGGCCTGCTGTAGAAGCTCCACGCTGTTGACAAAAGGATCTTTTATGAGTTGCTGCGTGATGTCGTCGATATCAAGGCCGTTCAAAAGGGTTTCTCCGCAAGTGCAGATGACAACAAGTATTTTAGGCGGTTCGCGTGATACATCGATAGACGATATCTCCTGTGAAGGTTCCAGGGCAAGTCCGCCGCCTGCGGCATGTATGGCACGCGATGCCGAAAGCGCTGCAGCTGACGACTGTATGACCGAATTGCTGATGTCCTTGAGACCGGAATAAGCGCCGCCTACCAAAATGCCTTCTTTTTTTGTCCGGGTTAAAGAGAAAGGCACAGTATCGCAGAA
The DNA here is from genome assembly GCA_964435695.1 of uncultured Desulfobacterales bacterium. GTDB lineage: Bacteria > Desulfobacterota > Desulfobacteria > Desulfobacterales > B30-G6 > CAYTAQ01. The sequence continues at coordinate 16,376 of CAYTAQ010000024.1, forward strand.
TCCCCATTGATTTAAGCTCATATCCAGCATATCAGATAACCGGCTTATGCCTTTAGCCGGTCTCTGACCCAGTGAAAGAACCATTAAATCGAGGTTCATATTCTGCACGATGCCATCCGGATCTGCGTACCGGATGACGATATCGCCCGCTTTGTTTTGGATGGTTGAATGAATCCGCCCCCTTAAAAAATTGATGCCGTGATCTTTTTCCGCCTTATCACGGTATCGTTGAAATGATTTGTCAAATGTTCGCATATCCATATAGAATATGGTTGATTCGATGGGGCCGGCGTTTTTTTCCTTAGACAGTAAAGCCTCTTTGATGGCATGCATGCAGCAGATGCTGGAACAAAAATCAGCGTTGATTTGAAGATCCCTTGAGCCGACACATTGAATCCATCCGATTTTCCGGACAGGCTTCCCATCAAACGGTCGGTACAGACGGCCCTGCTCCGGACCTAATCCGCTCAGCATTCTTTCAAATTCGATACTGGTGACGACATTGGGATATATACCGTATCCATAGGTATTTTTTCCTGTTTGCGGATGATAATAATCGGTTCCCCCACAGAGAACAACAGCACCGACTTCCTTTTGAATGTTCTTGGCGGCTTCAAAGTCTTCATAAAGGTTGAGGATCATCGGTATCATTTTATCCGGTTCGAATGGCTTGATCAGATAATCCAATGCGCCGATCTTCATGGCTTCAACCGCCGTTTCAACGGTGGCGTAAGCCGTCATCATGACAACGGTAAGATCGGGATATTTTTCTTTGGCCGCCCGGAGCACCTCAACACCGTCCATTCCCGGCATTTTAACGTCCGTCAGCATAAGATGATAGGTTTCTTTATCGAGCGTTTCCAGTGCTGCGGCACCCGATTCGGCCATGCCGACCGTAAAACCCTCTTCTTCCAACCATTCTTTTATTGAGTCACGAACAATGAGTTCATCATCCACCACCAGAATTTTAAATTTGTTTCTTTCCTGTTCGGAAAGCTGAACGGCTCCTGTGGGGCAGATTTTTTCGCATTCCCCGCATCGTGTGCAGGCGAGGACGTCAATCATAAACGAATTGGGGATGGCATGCGGGATGGGAAGATAGATGGCTTTCCTTTTGCTCATGCCTTCATTGAATTCATCCGGCACCTCAACCGGACATACGTCAAGACACATTCCGCACCCGATGCATTTTTGTGGATTTACCCAGCTGGGTTTCTGCTTTAATTTTATTTGATAATTACCGGCCTCTCCTTCAATCGCAATAAGTTCAGTCGATAGAAGGATTTCAATATTTTCATGGAAAAGCCCTTTACGCAGACAATATTGTGAGGAGGCATCCCTGTCCACCAGCGGGAGCATTTTGCACATACCGCAGCTGTTGGTGGGGAACTGATAATCGAGCTGACTCAGAACGCCGCCGATATGGGGCGATTTATCGATGAGCGTGACACCGTATCCTGTCTCCGCCAAATCAAGCGCTGTCCTGATTCCGCTGATGCCGGCTCCGACGACAAGGGCTTTACCGATTTTCTTATGCATTTAAACCTCCTGGAAATTTGACATCCGTCAAATTCGGCGCTTCGTGCTGTTAGCACTTGCACCGTAATAACCAAAAGCCAAGCGCTAATTACCTATTCCGACAATATCTTCAAATTCTTCTTCCCGAAATTCAGTCAGCGGCGGTTTTTCGTCGAAACTTCGGCCGGCTTCGTAGCCGAATGCTTTTTGCGTACGCTGCGAAATGGTTCGAAAAACTTCCATCACGGGAATATCATTCGGACAGGCATTGGAACATTGGCCGCATCCAACGCATGCCGTGCTCATATGGGCCAGCCGCGTCAAGTGGTAAAATATCGTATCCGTCGGCATTTTGATAATGCCTTTTCTTCTGGACCACTGCAGATATTGCGATGACTCGTGGTCAAAGACATCCGTATTAAACACACATTCTCTGCAATAGCAGACAGGGCAGGCCACCCTGCAATTATAGCAATTGATGCAGTTGGCAAAGTAGGTGGTCAGTTTTTCTATGTTGCCGATATCTGCCCGGGTTTTTTCGAACATGCTGTCGCGATACGCTTTTCGGTCTGCAATCAGGGCTGCAATGGTTTCTTTTCGTTTGGGCGGCACTTCCGCGTGCCGCAGATTAAGATCCATGAGAAAATCCTCACCCTTTTCCGTTTGAGCCTGAACCAGCAAATGGTCTTTTGTTTCCACGCCCAAGAGACCCACGAGAATATCTGCGTTTTCGGGAACAGGATATTCACAGGCCTTGCAGGCAGGCGCCAGGTCAATACCGTTCATGGCCGCATTTTTGCCGGAAAGCACATTCTCATAGAATATCCGGGTCGTTTCAGATAAATTTTCTCCGACGATCTGAAAATAGTCCCTGTTCTGAAAAGCACCCAGACAATCGAAACCCATTAATATGATTTCATCGGGGCGGGCTTGCTTGAGCTTGACAAGTTCGACAAACGCACGGATCTCGCAGGGGCGCAAAACAACGAGGATTTTTCCGCCGATGGGTTTCCGGGTAAGCTTGGCGGCCAGTCTGCCGGCATTTAAGGGAAATGCAGGTGCCAAGGGATCGACATTGACCAGGTCTTTTGGGTTTGTCACCAGGGTCGACATGACCATGTTTTTCATGGGGAGCTTTTGCGGAATAAAAATTGCGCTGACATGTCCCATCTCAAGAATAGATTGAAAAAAATCCTGCAAGGTTTGCAGAATGTCATTATTTTTTACTTCGATTTTCGATGTGCTTGCCATGCGTGCCTCCGTGTTAAATAACCATTTTTAGCTTAGCCTGGTTCGGTCCCAGTTCCTTGATCTGGGCTACCAGTTCGCGCATAATCGCGGCGAATTGGATGCCGTCACTGGCGCCGATCCAGGTCAGTCTCAGGCGGTTTTCTTCGAATCCGAATTGGGGGAGAATTTCTTTAAGGAGCTTTATTCTTCTGCGGGCTTTGTAATTGCCGTTGATGTAATGACAATCGCCGGGATGGCAACCGCTGATAAGCACGCCATCGGCGCCTTCCAGAAGGGCTTTGATGACATACTGCGGATCTACCATACCGGTACACATCACCCGTATCAACCGCACGTTTTTCGGGTAGGCCAATCGAGATGTTCCTGCCAGATCAGCCGCCGTATACGTGCACCAGTTACAAACAAAAGCAATGATGGTCGGTTCAAAATCACTCATGGTATTCTCCATAAATTTTCAAGGTGAGGATGTTGATAATTTTGAATCATGCTACATGCCTACGGCATCCAGTGCATCCATAATACCGCTAAATTCTGCGAAAATTTGTTTCTTTTTAAAATGTTTCACCTGTGCGGCGCCGCTGGGGCAGAAACCGCTGCAGCTGCCGCAGCCTTTGCAGACCGCCTCATTGATAACCGATACATTTCTTCTTTCATCAAATTCAATGGCGGAATAGGCGCAAAGACCGATACAGCCTTGACAACCCGCACAAATGTCGGGATCAATCCAGCAAATTGTCGAGGGAACTTCAACGATTCCTCGCGTTGACAAAGAAAGTGCCTTGGCCGCAGCCCCTGATGCCTGCGCGACCGTATCCGGGATATCTTTGGGTGATTGACACGCACCGGCAAGAAATACACCATCGGTAGCCGTATTCAGCGGACCCAATTTGGGATGCTCCTCCAGGAAGAACCCGTCCGCACCCAGGTTGACGCCAAAAATTCTTCCTACCCGGCCGGCATCGCTTCGGGCTTCCATGGCAACGCAGAGCACGACCATATCTACCGGAACACGCAGGCGGCTGCCCAGGAGCGTATCTTCAGCGATGGCGATGAGTTTCCCTTTTTCGGTTTCCGTTTGTGCAATATCCGTAATTTCAGCAACTTTTCCCCTGATGAATGTGGTTCCTTCTTCCTGGCATCTCCGATAGAATTCTTCATACCCCTTTCCGTAGCATCGCTGGTCAATATAAAAATCATAGACCTTGGTATCATGTCCCAGTTTTTCCTTAAGGAGATGGGAATATTTTAATGCATACATGCAGCAGACTCTTGAGCAGTATTCATGGTAGTTTACATCCCGGCTTCCGATACAATGGAGAAGTGCGACGCTTTTTGGCTTTTTGCTAAACTCACCCTTTTCATCCCGGATGAGAATACTGCCTCCGGTGGGACCCGTGGCGTTGCTCAAACGCTCGAATTCAAGGCTGGTATAGACATTCGGATATTTCTTATAGCCAAACTGTTTTAAAGGGGATGGGTCCATGAGATCATAGCCGGTGGCCAGGATAATGCTGCCGGCCTGAACCTTTATTTCTTCAGGTTGCATCGTGTGGTCAATGGCGTTTGCTTCACATACCCGAACACACGCCATACACTCGCAGCAAGTGCCACAGTTCAGACACCGACCGGCTTCATGCAGGGCATCTTCTTCGGAGAAACCCAATTCTACTTCTTTAAAAGAATCGATTCGCTGGCCGGGTGATACATGCCGGGGCTGTGCACGGTCATCGGGTTTGAGACCTTTGGAAATTTCCTCCCAGTTGTCACCTGGGGGGTTTTGATTTGCCAGCTGTTCGGCATATGCGTCCATGTCATATCCGGTGAGAAATCTGTGCATGGCCTCAACAGCCTTGTGACCGGCGCTGACCGCCTCAATAACTGTGGATGGACCTGTTACGGCATCACCGCCTGCGAATACGTTTGGAATGCTGGTTTGCATGGTCCAGGGGTCCACCTTGATGGAATGTCGCGAAGTCCAGTTGAGATCGGGTTCTTTCTCGGCCCATGAATTGTCAATCCTTTGACCGATAGCGGGGATGACGGCATCACACGGAATGATAAACTCAGAGCCTTTTACAGGTACCGGGCGCCGCCGACCGCTGGCATCCATGGGTCCCAGTTCGGTTCGGATACATTCGAAAGCGGTGACGATGCTGTTTTGACTGTGGATTTTTACAGGTGCCGTCAAATAGTGAAGCACAATCCCTTCCTGTTTGGCAGCTTCGATTTCTTCAGCATAGGCCGGCATTTCCCGTTCAGACCGCCTGTAAACAACCGTAACGCTTTCCGCGCCCAGGCGTTTGGCAGCCCGTGCCGCATCAATGGCGACATTTCCGCCGCCGACGATAACCACCTGCCTGCCGGGTGCTTTCCCGCCGGTTAAATTAACGTCCCTTAAATATTCCAGCGCATCCACAACGCCTTTTGTATTTTCAAGACCCGGAATGCCTAATGAAAGCGCATTGTGTGCGCCGATGGATAGAAATACCGCTGCGTATCCCTTGCTTTCAAAATCTTTAAGAGAGATATCCGAGCCAAACCTGATGCCTGTTTTGACCGATATACCCAGGCTAAGAATGTAATGAATCTCTTTATCGAGAACCGCCGGCGGTAACCGGTAATCCGGTATGCCGACACGCAGCATACCGCCGAGTTTTTCGAGGGCTTCATAGATGGTTACCTGATAGCCTTTTAGCCGCATATAATAGGCAACGGTCAAGCCGGCCGGACCGGACCCGACCACGGCGATTTTTTCCCGGCGCTCTTCAATTGCCGGCAATGCAATATCTTCCAGCGAAATCTGATCGGCTGCAAACCGCTTCAAATTCCGGATCGCGATGGGTGTATCGACTTCCGCCCGGCGACATACCGATTCACAGGGATGGGGGCAAACCCTTCCCAAAACCCCCGGCAAGGGGAGGCGTTCCATGATGAGCTGAACGGCTTCTTTATAGTTGCCCTGTTTGATGAGCTGAACATAGCCTTGTACGTTTACACCTGCGGGACAGGTGGTAACACAGGGCGGGCGATCAAGTTTTTGGATGTTGAATGTAATGGGCACAGCCTGGGGAAAGGATCTTCCGATGGCTTTTCGCATCCCCAGGTTTTCATCCCATGCATTGGGAACCGTCACGGGACATACTTTTTCACATTCCCCGCAGCCGGTGCAAACGCCTTCTATGACATAGCGGGGATTTTTACGAATCGTAATCGTGAAATTGCCGATATACCCTGAGACATCAACTACCTCGCTGTATGTATATAATTGGATGTTGCGGTTTTGGGCAACCTCCACCATTTTCGGAGTTCCGATACAGGCCGCGCAGTCAAGGGTGGGAAATGTTTTGTCAAACTGCAGCATGTGACCGCCGATGGTGGGCGCTCTTTCCACCAGATAGACCTTGTTGCCTGAGTTGCCAATATCGATGGCGGCCTGCATCCCGGCTATTCCACCGCCCACGATCACAATATCCGGGTTTACGTTGACCTCTCTTGTTTCAAGGGCCTGGTGATAATTCACCCGGTTTACTGCGGCGGCTGCCAGGGTTTTGGCCTTTTTCGTTGCCTCGTCTTCATTTTCCGTAACCCAGGAAACCTGTTCACGTACAGAGGCCATTTGAAACTTATAGGGGTTCAGACCGGCTCGCTGGCAGGCATTCTGAAAAGTTTTTTCATGAAGCCGGGGCGAGCATGAGGCAACCACCACGCGATCGAGATTGAAATCCTTAATATCTTTCTCAATCATTTCCTGGCCGGGGTCCGAGCACATAAATTTGTAATCTCTGGATACGACGACATTTTTTAACTGTCGGACATACGCGGCAACCTCCTCTACCCGAACCCTGTAAGCGATATTGATGCCGCAATGGCAAATATAAAACCCAATTCTCGTGCTCATGAATACCTCCGGAACATTTTATCGTGTTTCACGGGTCCCATTCCGTTTCACCGCAAGGCGCAAATCATGCTGCGCTCATTTGTTATCTATAAGACAAATAGATTGTCTGATGCATAACACCAAGGACGCGACAATGCAACGATTTGAAACAATTGTTGCATCACTTTCGTTGCTTTACTCGTCCTAATTATGACCTAAAATGGCTACAACGGCTGTAGCGAATAGCTACACTTATCTATCAACTTGTTTTAACACAAGAATATCATCTTTCGCGTTGAGCAGCTTGGCGAGATGTAAACAAATGCATCTTTTTTTTTGAGACCTGCGCTGGACACCAGCCGGGTTCCCATAAGGCATTTTATTAAAAAATACAATAAATTCAATTGGTAATAATTAATAATATTTAAAGCAGTCATGTTGGTATCGATATTGCTCTAATCAATAAACAACAGGCAATTTTCAACCATGTCCAATGATGTGGAAGAAAGGAGGAGATATCATGAATAAAAAAAATGACAGAGGAAAATTGAACGAAAGAAAGCGTGTTAAGGGCTTCAATGTGGTGGAAGATGCATGCATCTGGATGAAGGCCGGCGTTATCAATTTTCGTAAATGCGATAATAACTATGATTGCAACACCTGTCCGTTTGATCTGGGCATGCGCAAAGCAATGAGCATGGAAAGTGAGGGAGAAACGGAAAAAATAGCACCCAAATGGGTCGAGCATCTGCAAAAAACGTACTACGGTGCATCACGTCCCTGCCGCCATGTGTTGACCGGTCGTATCGATGCCCCCAAAATCTGTACAAAGGGATATGAATGCTATCATTGTTCTTTTGACCAAATGCTGGATGAAACAGATTTGGCGCTTGAAATGGACCCGCCGCACCTTTCATCAGCGTCCGGCTATAAAATGGCCAAGGGATATTACTATCATATGGGGCACAGCTGGTCACGATTCGAGCACGGAGGGCGTGTAAGGGTAGGGGTTGATGATTTTTCAGCCAAAATATTCGGTTCACCACGAAAACTTACCTTGCCGCCCCTGGGGGAGAAGTTAAAACAGAATCATTTGGGGTGGACATTTGCCAGAAACGGGCATGAAGCCGCTGTCTTGTCGCCGGTGTCAGGCGTTGTTTTGGCGGTGAATCATAAAGCCTGGGAACATCCTGAAATCGTTCATGCAGATCCTTATAACGAGGGGTGGCTTCTTATCCTGGAGCCGGCGATGCCGAAGCGGGATTTGAAGGGTCTTTATTTCGGCCGTGAAAGTTTCCAGTGGATGGAAAATGAAAGCAACAGGCTTCTGTCCCTTATCGGCCCTGAATATGAAAATTTGGCAGCCACCGGCGCAGAACCCATCAGCGATGTTTTTGGATCGTTTCCCGAAATCGGATGGCAGGTTCTGGTGGAGGCTTTTCTGCATACCGGGAAAGTATAGACAATGAAATCCTCTTGAGAACTCATGTTTCCCAATGGAGCGCATCTCGAAAGTAGCTCCAGCAATAGCGGCAGAAGGCTATGGGGGTTTTGTCCAGATCTTCCAGACTTCCTGAAAAATGCATCAGGCATTCATGATTCTCACAATGGGTGAGGTTATACAGATGACATAACTCATGAAGGGCAACTTTGGCCGCTCTTTCCAGCATGCCGGCGGACGGCTGATCCGGTTCGACGGGATCTTTTCCCAATCGAAACAGGGATACCAGTGCGACGCTTCCTCCTTGTCTTGCTTCACCAAACACATGTGTGAAAACGGGTACGAAAAGATCCACGCTGAGAACACCTACAATTTTTTCAACTTTTTTAATCGGGTTGGCTTCCAGTTGCTTAAGGATGGTTCCGACGTTATATTGATACCTTTCTTTATCAAATGCATAGGAAGGATGACCCAAGGGGGGCAAAACAACTGCCTGAAGATTCAAATAGCCTGAAATATGGGCGGCGATAACCTTGGGGGCAATGGCAGGAATCTCTCCGATGGGGATGACGCCGATACGATGGGGTGCCGGACTCATGAAATTATCCCGCGATACTGAATAATATTTGTTGGTTGAAGAACCGAAACATCACGAAAATTCTACAATGAGTCATAGCTGATAGCCCATAGCTGATAGGTCGTAGAAAATATTGCAACGTCGTTTTCGTCTGTCTGCTGTCCGCTATGAGCTATCAGCTTCTTTCAGCCCTTTCTTTAAACCCAAGCGATTGATTTTTTTATGCAGTGTTACCCGGTTGATGCCCAGAATTTTAGCGGCGTTGGTGATATTCCCCTCACATTTATTCAATATTTCCACTATATAATTTTTTTCCAATTCTGTTAGAGAAGGCGTTCCTTTGCGTTGGAAGGATGCTGGTTTAAGAAAAGAAAAGTCTTCAGTGTTGAGGGTGCGTGATTTGGAAAGCACCACAGCCCTTTCAACGGCATTTTCCAACTCTCTGATATTTCCCGGCCACTCAAACCGTGTGAGCTGCTCCAGGGTGTTTTTCGAAATTCGATCGACGCGTTTAGAAGTTTCATGGCTGTATTTTTCAAGAAAATGATCGACCAGCAGCGGGATATCCTCTTTTCTGCTGCGCAGTGGGGGGATGTGGATATGGATGACATTGATGCGATAATAAAAATCTTCCCTGAAATCACCGCTGGTGATGGCTTTTCCCAAATCCCTTCTTGTAGCTGAAATAAGCCGAAAATCCACCTCAACCGGCTCGCGATTTCCGATTCTGGTTATTTTTTTCTCATCCAGCACCCGTAAAAGATCCACCTGCATTTTCGGGCTGATTTCACCGATTTCATCCAGGAACAGGGTGCCTCCGGAAACGACTTCAAGAAAACCTTTTCGCGAATGCCTGGCATCCGTGAAAGCGCCTTTTTGGTGTCCAAACAACTCGCTTTCCAATAACGAATCGGGAATGGCGCCGCAGTTTATGGCAATAAAGGGATGAAGCGCCCGGTGGCTTTTGGCATGAATGGCTTTGGCCACCAGTTCTTTACCGGTCCCGGTTTCACCGGTCAGCAGAATGGAGGAGTCGCTGACGGCAATGTCCGGGATCAATTTAAAAATCTCTTTCATGGGAGGGGACTGTCCGATGATGTTATCAAAACGGGCTATCTTTTCCAGTCGCCCTTTTAGATAGTTATATTCGGACGCCAGCGCTTTTTGCTGTATTACCTTTTCCATTACCAGCGACAAATAATCAGGTTTAAAGGGCTTGAGCAGATAATCGCCGGCACCTTTTTTCATGGCTTCAATGGCGGATTCAATGGAGCCGTATGCCGTTATGATGATGACGATGGTATCCGGAAAACCCGTTTTAACTTTTTCCAGGAGCTCAATGCCGTTCATGCCGGGCATCTTGATATCCACAAAGAGCAGATCAAAAGCCGTTTTTTCAAGTTTGTCCAGGGCTTCAAAAGCGGAGGCCGCCTGTTCGACGGCATGCCCTGATTTTTCAAACCAGTAGTATAACGATTCCCTTACAATTTTTTCGTCATCCACGATCATAATATGCATCTTCTTATCCATGGAGATCCTCCATATTTCTCTCTATCTAATCCCAATCCGGATAAATCGTAACGGCAAACCAGGCACAAAGATGATATGCAGATGTCATATCATTGGAGCGTGGGAAACGTGAGGGTAAACACCGTGCCCTCTCCTTCTTTGCTTTTGACCTTGATCTTGCCGCCATGATTATGCACAACACCGTAAACGATGGACAAGCCCAGCCCGGTGCCTTCTCCTTCCTTTTTGGTTGTAAAAAAGGGGTCAAAAATATGGTCGAGGTGTTTTTCAGATATACCGTACCCGGTATCGCGGATCTCTAATTTTATTTGTTTTTTGGATTCATTAAATTCGGACAGAATATTCAGCAGTCCTCCTTCGGGCATGGCCTCGATGGCGTTGAATATCAGATTGAGCAATGTTTGCTGCAGCCGGTTGGCATCCCCGCGAATAAAAATAGGGCCGGGATGAATCGGCGTGACAAGCTTTATATTTTGAAGTTCCATTTTATGCCGGGTGAGCCGAAGAACGGCATTGATGATATCGTTTAACTCGATGGTTTTATATTCATGCGGTATCTGGCGTGAAAAGGATAAAAGGCCGGATACGATTTTGCCGCACCGTTCCAGCTCACTCGACATCAGGCTAAGAAACTCTTTGAATTTACTAAGATTGTCCGGCGTGAGGATGTTTTCCGACAGTATCTTCTGCATCAGATCCGAAAATGTCAGCAGCCCCTGAATCGGATTGTTGATTTCATGAACGCAGCTTGCTGCAAGTTTGCCGAGGGATATCATCCGGTCTTCCTGAATCATTTTGTTCAGATCTTCCTTTAATTCTCTGGCGCGTTTTTCCCATTTTGAAGATATCTCTTCGGTGATGTCCCGTATCAGTTCAATGACCCGGAACACTTCTCCATTCTGATTTTTTAAAGGATAGGTTACGATGTTTCTATAGGATGTCTGATCATTCATTCCCGCAATTTCATGGATAACATGCGCGGATTTCCCGGTTCTCATGGTTTCAACCATGGGGCATTGCAGGGCAAAATGAGAGCCGGAACAGGGGTCCTTCAACCCGTAATAGATGTCATGACAATACGCACCCAGCACCGCCTCTCTTTTTTTATCAACAATTTTCAAATAGGCTTCATTCACCTCGTCGATGGTAAAATCGGTGTTGATGACAACAATGGCGGCCGTGCTTTGCTGGATCATAAAATTGGAAAACATCTTTTCAAGACTGACTTGATATTCGACTGATTTCAAGCGCTGATCCAATTCATAAAATCTGCGAAAAAACTGGCCGAAGTTATGTTCCACGACGCCGACGCCTTTGGGGCGTAATCTCACCAGCTCCAGCAGAACTTCCCGGCTATTGGCAAGCTCAATGATGCTGTGGAGATTTTCAAATGCAAAAAACTCCCTGAAATTATCAGTGGTATAAATGCCCATCTCCTGTGCCATTCGAAAACCCGGGGCTTCCGGATCAATATCACATACGCCGAGGACACGAATGTCCAGGTTGGGAAAATATTCTGTTTGCAAGAGATCCAAAAAGAATTTACAAGCTCTGCCACCGCCGACGATAGCAAGATTTATGGGGATCTTTTTGGGTGCTTGCTTATTGGTGGAATTGTTGGTGACCATCTGAATATCCTTTTCATGATAAATTATGAGCGGGTATGGTGACCACCCGCTGTTTTCAAAATCGGCAATGTAATGGTAAACGTTGTGCCGATTCCTTGTTTGCTTTCAACATCAATGGTGCCATGGTGTCGTTCAATAATACCATAAACGGTTGATAATCCCAACCCCACGCCATAGCCTTCCTGCTTGGTCGTAAAAAACGGTTCAAAGATATAGGGAAGGTCTTCTTGCGGGATGCCGGCGCCGGTGTCTTTGATGGAGATGGTAACAGCGGATCCGTTCCCATTCATATTCCCGTACATATATAAATTCCCTCCTTGCGGCATGGCATCCATGGCATTGAATATCATATTGATCAGACATTGCTGCAGTTGATTGGCATCCCCTTCAAGGGGCGGAAGATTTTCTTGAATGGTCGTGGTTAATTGAATATTTTGGAGTTCGAGTTTATGGCGACTCAACGCGATACATCTTTCAAAAAGCTCAGGAATATTCAGCCGTTCAAATGCGGGCTGCGGCTTTCGCGAAAACGCAAGCAGACCTGAAACAATTTGGGAGCATCGATGGGTTTCATTTCCCACAAGCGTCAGGTGTTGAATAAATTTTTTCCTATTCTCTTCGGTCAGAGGACCTTTCTGGAGGATCCGGGACATTAAACGGCTGTAATTCAAAATGCCGGCAAGCGGATTGTTGATCTCATGAACGACACTTGCCGCAAGTCTTCCAAGAGACATCATCTTGTCTTGGTGAAGAATTTGAGCCTGGTCGGTCATTTTTCGCTCCAGCTGCCGGATTTCCCTGAGATCCCGGATAAAAAAAACCCAGCCGTCGGGCCGGTCATCCTCAAACAGCGGCGTTGCGGATATCTGGACGGGTATTTTTCTTTCCGTGCTGTCAAGCAGGCTTGTTTCATACAGCATCAGTCGGTTTTCCCCGCCGGTTCGTTTGTTGCCCAGGGAACGCTTGATGTACTCCGCTTCATCCGGCAACAGGAGATCTTTGAATGCCTTTTTTCCCAGGACCGCCTTTCTGGAAAAACCCAGCATCTGTTCCATGCTTTTGTTGAAGAGCACGATCCGATTGTTAGGGTTTAAACCCAGTATGCCGTCCATGGAGCTTTCAATAAGATTTTTCTGATATGAAAAGACATCCATCAACTCTTGAAGGGTTTTCGCTTTTTCTTTTTCCAAAAGGGCGGTGTAATCCCGGAGCTGCTTGCGGGAGGTGTAGCGTTGCTTGGCACGCTCAAGGGCCAGATGTAATGCCGTGTCATTGATCGGCTTGGTAATGAAATCAGATGCATCCAGCTGAAGCGCCTGGATGGCAAGGTCCATTTCGGCAAAGGCGGTGAATACGATTACTTCGATATTCGGATCGATTTTTTTTACGGCCTCAAGCACGGCGATACCGTTCATGCCGGGCATGCGGATATCCGTAATGACAATTTGAGGCGGGTCTTCTTTGCATTTTTCAACACCGGCAAAACCATCCGGGGCGGTATCGACGCGATAGCCCTCATCGTTTAAGGCGATTGACATGACCTCACGAATGTCCTCTTCATCATCGATCAAAACAACGCGCCACGTATTCTGGTTGGGCATGAAAGGCTCCGTCTGATTTTTAATGAATACAACGTATTGGAAAGCCAAAAATTTGTCAAGAATCGCATCATTGCGAGAGACGTCCCTGCCAGGTATTCCGGTCTTCCAGCCTCCTTTTTATGTGTGCCAGCGTTTCCGCTTTTCGAAGCGACCACTGCGGGGCCACGAGTTCATGGGGGTGTGGGTCTCCGGTGAGGCGTTGAATAATCATTTCGTTCGGCATCCGCTCCAGAAAATCACAGACCAGATCGGCATAAACATCCTGGCTGAGGCATTGGTAGCGACCTTCCTGATACAATTTCTCAAGGGCTGTTCCCCGAATAATATAAAGCAGATGAAGCTTTATGCCGTCAATACCAAGTTGAGCTATAAATTCAGCGGTTTCCAGTATGTGCGACCGATTTTCACCCGGCAGACCCAAAATGACGTGCGCACATATTTTGATCCCCCTGTTCTGAGTCGCCTGGACAGCCTGCTGGAAACATGCTGCATCATGTCCCCGGTTGATGGCTCTCAAGGTGTCGTCATGGGCTGATTGCAGGCCGTATTCAATCCAGATCAAGTGATGTTTGGCGTATCCCTGCAACAAGTCCAAAATAGGTTCATCAACACAATCGGGTCTTGTGCCGATGGAAAGGCCCACGACATCTTCGATTGCCAAAGCTTCTTCATAGACCTTCCTAAGGGTTTCGATGGGCGCATATGTATTTGTAAACGATTGAAAATAAGCGATAAATTTTTTTGCCTTGTAACGTTTGAAAAGCTTTTGCTTGCCTGCGACGAGCTGATTCGATATGGAAACTCCCTGCTGAAAAGCGCCGGTTCCGGAGCCTTTTTCATTACAATAGATACACCCCCCGGTCGAGATGGAACCGTCTCGATTGGGGCAGGTGAAGCCCGCATCAACGGTGATCTTCTGAACTCTGCAGCCGAAGGTGTTTCTCAGATAGGTGTTGAGATCATAGTATCGTTTCGGTTGCACTGTCATAGAATACTCAACTAACTTGACCTATATTTATTACAACTATATAATCAACTCGTTGGTCCGTTTGCCCGTTGACTCGTAACCCGAACGTTGTTTTCATGGGTGAATATAATATTATCCAACCGTATTTGTAAAACAGAAAACCGAGTATGACCGTTTATTCAAAGAAATATGATGTGATTGTAGTGGGGGCGGGTCACGCGGGATGTGAAGCCGCCCTCGCAGCAGCCAGAATGGGATGTCGTGTCCTGCTTCTGGCCATTGATCTGGATAAGGTGGCGGCGATGCCGTGCAGTCCGTCCATCGGAGGAATGGCCAAAGGGCAGCTTGTTAAAGAAGTAGATGCGCTGGGCGGTGAGATGGCTAAAATTACGGATCAGTCAGCCATCCAGTACCGTACGCTGAATACAAAAAAAGGACCGGCGGTTCATTCTTCCAGAACTCAGAACGATAAAATGCGGTACCATGCGGCAATGAAGGCGGTTCTTGAAAAAACGCCGAATCTCGATCTTAAGCAAGCCATGGTGGAACACCTCATCGTGGAGGATAACCGGGTCTCCGGCATTGAAGATCATACGGGATTCGGCTATCAGACTGAAACGGTTGTACTGGCTACCGGGACATTTTTAAGCGGCCTGGTGCATATCGGATTTATTTCGATCAAAGCCGGCAGGGCAGGGGAATTTGCTTCTTACGGTCTTCCTGCCGATCTGAAGTTGCTTGGTTTTGACCTGGGAAGAATGAAGACCGGAACACCGCCGCGACTACATAAGGCCAGCATTGATTTCAGCAAATTCAAAATGCAGGAAAATGAGGAAACGCCGCACCTGTTTTCTTATTTTTCAAAGAAAGTCATCCTTCCCCAGGTACCCAGCTATATCGGCCACACGAACCGGAAGTCGCACAGAATCGTGGGCGAAAACCTCAAAAAATCAGCTCTGTACGGGGGAATGATCAAGGGCGTATCGGCCAGGTATTGTCCATCATTTGAAGATAAGGTAGTCAGGTTTCCTGAAAAGCAAAGCCACCAGATTATTCTGGAACACGAGGGCCTTGATACGGATGAAATTTACGCCAGTGGACTGGGCAACAGCCTGCCTATGGAGATCCAGATGCAATTCGTGCGCTCGGTGGAGGGCCTGGAATCAGCGGAAATCATGCGACCTGCCTATGCCATTGAATATGATTATGTCAATCCGATTCAGCTCAGACCGACCCTGGAGACCAAATTGGTTGCCGGACTCTTTATGGCGGGTCAGATAAACGGCACATCCGGGTATGAGGAAGCGGCCGCACAGGGACTTTGGGCAGGTATCAACGCAGCCTGCCGGGTTCAAGAAAGACCGCCTTTTATTCTCGAACGGCATCAGGCCTATATGGGCGTCATGATCGACGATCTTATCACCAGGGGTACGCGCGAACCTTACAGAATGTTCACCTCCAGGGCGGAATACCGGCTGATGCTGCGTGAAGACAATGCGGAGTTGCGGTTGATGCCTGTCGGAAATGCGCTGGGTTTGATCGATGCTGATACGCTCAAGGACCTGAATGAAAGAAAAAAACAGATTGCCTCTGAAATCAAACGGGTAAAAGGCGTTGTCGTAAAACCCGAGCAGCGGACGAATGCCTATTTGAAGCAACAGGGTTCCCCGGAACTGAAAAACGGTCTCTATCTGGAGCAGCTGTTAAAAAGATCTGAGTTGGATTATGATGTGGTTGAAAATCTGGCGCCGAGCCCGGTACCTGTCGATAAAAAAGTGGCCAGACAAGTCGAGACGGAAATCAAATACGAAGGGTATATTGAACGGCAGGTACGAGAAATTGAAAAATTCAAGCACTTGGAAAGAATGAAGATTCCGGTAGTGTTTGATTATCGAGCGGTCCACGGCCTTTCAAATGAGTTGAAGGAAAAACTGTCGGCTGTAAAACCTGTATCACTGGGTCAGGCTTCACGGATCGAAGGGATCACGCCGGCTGCTATTTCCGTTCTCATGATCGCCATTAAATCTGTCGGCGGATCTGCTTAGAAGCGTAAGAAAGCTTTTCAATTTCAGAAAGTTCCGTTAAAAGGGCGCTTCTTGACACCCGGGGACGAAATCCTTATTATTTGGCTAACACGTAAAAAGTCATCAATGCGTTTTTGAAATCGTTTTAAGTTTTTGGTGCTAGGCTTTAAGCCTTTGTAAACAAATATAATTTTCCAACCTAAAACCTAAAACTTAAAACCTAAAACTGGAGATATTGTCATATGTCTGAAACGGATTATTACAAGAGCCTTGGTGTCAAAAAAGGCGCCACGGATGATGAGATCAAAAAAGCCTATCGTAAACTGGCTATGAAATACCATCCGGATCATGCGAAAGGGGACAAGGCGGCGGAAGAGAAGTTTAAGCAGATCAGCGAGGCATATGCCGTCTTAAGCGACAAGGAAAAACGAAAGCAATATGATGCTTACGGCTCTTCCGGATTCCACCAGCGCTTTTCTCAGGAAGATATTTTCAAGGGATTTGATTTTTCAGATATCTTTAAGGAGTTCGGTTTCGGGGGAATGAATTTTTCCGGCGGCGGTAAAGGGGGCGGTCGGTTCGCCTTCGGCGGTGGGGACTCTTTTGGCGGGCGGGCCAGGCAGCGGGCTCAAACCAAGGGTTCCGACCTGGTGTATGAACTTCCTCTGACATTGCAGGAAGTTGCCGAAGGCGCGAGCAAGACGGTAAAATTTCAGCACAGGGAACAATCTGAAAATATTTCGGTTAAGATCCCGAAAGGCATGATTACCGGTAAAAAACTCCGCATAGCGGGCAAAGGCGAATCCAGCCCGTACGGGGGGCCTTCCGGCGATTTGTTCATCCAGGCCAAAGTCATGCCGGATCCGGTTTTTACCACTGACAAGTTCGATCTTCACATTACACGAAAGATTAAGCTGAGCGATGCAATTCTCGGTGCGTGTATCGCTGTTCCTTCATTGGGCAGCAGGGAATTGAGTTTAAAAATACCGCCCGGAACCCAGCATAAAACAAAAATGCGTCTCACCGGCCATGGATTACCCCACATGAAAGGGGCCGGTAAGGGAGATCTTTATGTTCTCATTCAAGTAGACATGCCGAAAAAACTTACGGACGAGCAAAAAAACCTTGTGAAGAAGCTGGCGGCCAAGGGGATGTAAGGAATTTAAATGATTGACAAGACCGCAAGTATCATGTACTTTTACGCTTAAATTTAAAATGCGTCCGACGGCTGATTTCTGTCCAAAATGAAGCATGTATAATATAGATCCTTAATATGTCCGAACTTGTTCCAGTCCTGGAAAAAGATGATATAGACAAGATAGTAGCTGATGTCGCCCATAAAATTTCAACTGACTATCAAGATAAAGAACTTGTCCTTATCTGCGTACTAAAAGGGGCCTTTATCTTCTTAGCAGACCTGATGCGTCATTTGACCATCCCGGCAAAGGTGGATTTTATCGGTGCTTCGAGCTATGGTTCCGGGACATCCTCATCAGAAAAAGTTAAAATAACAAAAAAAATCGGCATTGATATTCGTGCCAAAGATATCCT
>CAYTAQ010000025.1:0-33985 GCA_964435695.1 uncultured Desulfobacterales bacterium
TTTCTTTCCGGAAAAAACTGGAACTTCCCCGAAAGGATGGCCCGGTCCGTAAATATGAAGGATCTGCTCCTTGCCGTCCATGGATACCTTGAAGATTTTAACTTTACCGTCTGCAACGACATAAAATCCGTTGCCGTCATCACCTTCTAGAAAAATCGATCTCCCTTTTCCGTAAAACCTGTCCACTGCGATGTTACGGATTGCGCGCAGCTCCTCCACCGATAAACCTTGAAACAAAGGGATATTGGATATGATTTGAAATATTTTTTCCATCATAATTTTTTTTAAAAATTTATCACCCGGCCTTGACCTAAGTCAAGGTATTACCACCTATATCTGCGTAGCATAGATTATAAATCAATCCTGTATATATAAATTTTTAAAAAAAATTATATATTTTGATATTTTGACTTAGATCAATGAAAAACATTTTCAAACCTAATAAACTCATAGAAAGGAGGCTATTATGTTTTGTTTTCAATGTGAACAAACCGCAAAAGGTCAAGGATGCACCCAGATAGGCGTCTGCGGCAAGCAGCCGGATACCGCTGTGCTGCAGGATCTGTTAATCTATGCACTCAAAGGGCTTTCCCTTTACGCACAAGAGGGAAGAAAGGTCGGCGTTAAAGACAAAAACATCGATCATTTTACATGCGAGGCAATTTTTTCAACCCTCACCAACGTCAACTTCGACGCGGATCGATTCGTCGGACTCATCAACAAAACCGTCAGCCTGAGAGAAGACCTTAAAGCAAAAATCGCGGCCGCCGGCGGCAAAACCGATTTTACAGAAGGCCCGGCCGGATTCATCCCGGCGGCCACAAAGGAAGCCCTGATCGACCAGGGAGAAAAGGTCGGCGTCAAATCGGATCCTGATCTGAACCCCGACATCCTATCTCTGCGGGAGCTGATAACCTACGGATTAAAGGGTGTGGCAGCCTACGCCGATCATGCCTTCATTCTCGGCAAAGAGGATGACATGATTTATGATTATATTTATGAAGCCTTGGCGGCAACCTTGAACAAGGATCTCGGTGTTGAGGATCTTGTGGCATTGACTCTCAGATGCGGTGAAGTAAACCTGAAAGCCATGGAAATTCTGGATGCCGCCAACACGGAAACATACGGCCACCCGGTACCCACAGCCGTACCGCTGAGCGCGAAAAAAGGTAAGGCCATCCTGGTGTCCGGTCATGATTTGAAAGACCTGGAAGAAATACTGAAACAGAGTCAGGGTAAGGGCATCAACGTATATACCCACGGCGAGATGCTGCCCTGTCACGGCTACCCTGAATTAAAAAAGTATGAACATTTTTACGGGCATTACGGCACAGCCTGGCAGAATCAGAAAAAGGAGTTTGCCGCATTTCCGGGAGCCATTCTGATGACCACCAACTGTATTCAAAAACCAAAAGATGAATACCAGCCTAACATTTTTACCACCGGCTTGGTGGGCTGGCCGGGCATGAGTCATATTGCGGGCAAGGATTTCACACCGATTATTGAAAAGGCTTTGGAGATGCCCGGTTTTTCTGAGGACACAGCGGGCAAATCGGTCATGGTGGGGTTTGCCAGAAATGCCGTTCTCGGCGTTGCGGATAAAATCATTGAAGCGGTAAAAAATAAGGTGATCCGCCATTTCTTTCTGGTTGCAGGCTGTGACGGTGCAAAACCCGGCAGAAATTATTACACGGAGTTTGTTGAAAAAGTCCCGCAAGACAGTGTCGTCCTGACCCTGGCATGCGGTAAATTCCGGTTCTTTGATAAAGAGTTGGGAGATATCGGCGGCATTCCGAGACTACTGGACATCGGTCAATGCAACGATGCCTATTCTGCCGTGCAGATTGCTGTGGCACTGGCCAATGCTTTCGACTGCGGTGTAAACGACCTGCCGCTGTCCATGATTCTTTCCTGGTACGAACAAAAAGCGGTCGCCATCCTGCTGAGTCTTTTGTTTCTGGGGATCAAAGACATCCGTTTGGGACCGAGTCTTCCGGCATTTATTTCTCCCAATGTGCTTGACGTACTGGTAAAGAATTTCAATATTATGCCCATATCGACGCCTGACCAGGATTTGAAGGCAATTCTTGGATAAAATAAAAAAGGAATCTGAATCATGAAATGTCCGGGACAAGACAGCCGGTACTGGAAACCGGGAGCTATTTTTGATGAAACCTGCCCGAAGTGCGGTCATGCGGTTGAATTTTTCAAAGATGACACCGCTAGAAAATGCGGTCATTGCGGACATCGATTCATTAATCCCAAAATGGATTTCGGGTGTGCGGCCTATTGTGAATTTGCAGAACAATGCATCGGAACACTTCCGCCGGAACTCCTGGCGGGCAAAGAAGATCTTTTAAAGGATCGGGTCGCCATTGAAATGAAACGCTATTTTAAAACCGATTTTAAACGGATCGGCCATGCCACCCGTGTGGCCCGTTATGCGGAACGAATCGGGAAAAAGGAAGCCGGCAACATGGCCGTCATCTTATGTGCGGCTTATCTTCATGATATCGGCATCCCTGAAGCGGAGCGTAAATACAACAGCGCGGCTGCAAACTATCAGGAGCAGGAAGGCCCGCCCATTGCGCGGGCGATTCTTGAAAGATTGGGCGCCAAAGAACCATTGATCCAGGAGGTCTGTGATATTGTGGGGCATCACCACCATCCGAAACCGGATGACACCACCAACTTTAAGGTATTGTATGACGCGGATCTGATAACAAACCTCGAAGAGAAGCATAAGGAGCACTCCCTTGAATCCGCCCGGATAGAGAAACTGCTTGAAGAATCATTTCTTACTGACGGGGGACGGGAAGAAGCGGCAAAAGTGTTTGGTGTTTAGGGTTGCGAGTTTAGCATTTCTTGCTTACTACATACTACCTACTGCTTACTGATAGGAGTTTTAATAAAATGAAAGTATTACGAAAAATAATTGAAATAGACGAAGAACGCTGCGACGGCTGCGGCCAATGCGTTCCCGGATGTGCCGAAGGCGCATTGCAGATTATCGACGGCAAGGCAAAAGTCATGGCCGACAAATATTGTGACGGGTTGGGAGCCTGTATCGGCGAATGTCCCAACGATGCCCTGACCATCGTGGAGCGGGAAGCGGAAGAGTTTGATGAAGAAGCTGTTGAAGACTATCTTTCTCAAAAAGAGAAAGCGCCGGCCCAGGAGGAAGCGGTCATGGCCTGCGGCTGCCCGTCTACTCAGATTCAGGCCTTTGCACCTTCATCCTGCCAGGAAGCCAATCGGCCTGCAGTACTCGAGGGATCTGCTTCGGAACTTACCCACTGGCCGGTCCAGATCAGACTGGTTCCGCCGCATGCACCCTTCCTGAAAAACGCGGATCTTCTGGTGACGGCTGACTGTACGTCCCTGGCATTTCCTGATATCCATCGCCGTTTCATAAAAGGAAAAACCGTTTTGATGGGGTGCCCGAAGTTTGACGATGTACAGGATTACGTCAACCGGTTTGCTGAAATATTTCAGACCGCGAACATCAAAAGCATTACCGCCCTGATCATGGAAGTCCCCTGTTGCTCGGGTCTTCCCATCATCATCAAAAAAGGTATGGAAAAGGCGGGCAAAAACATCCCCGTGGAAACCGTGGTCATCAGTACCCGCGGCAAGATTGTGAAGCAGGAAAAGTCAGCGGCTTAAATCAATTTTTCTATACCGTATATCGTTAATCTTGAATGATCGCTTTCTCCGTCAAGGGGTGCATATCCTTCAAATAGAATTGTCATGCTGGAGTATAAAGTCAATTTCGTGATGAGCAATATTCTGTCTCGATATATATCGATCACATCACAACCGGCGCGCCCATATTTGACGAAAAGGATTGATAATAGGGACGTGATAATAGGGACGTCTATGATTTCATGCGTTTCGTGCCATCGGGGGATTGAAGAGACGGTTTTTCATTCCAGATATCCCATCAATCCCACGCGGTTCCAAAATCCCACGTGTCCTTGACAATTTCCACAATCAGAGACGTATCAAGTGATATGACGCCGTCGATGTTCGGTATTTTATTAAAAATCAGAGTCTTGAATTCATCTAGGGAGCGGGCGATGAACTCTACATCCAGGTCTGTCCCGCCGGTGGTCAGCGCAATATAATTCAACTGATCGATTTTCGTCAGCTTGCTCAAGATGGCGTCTTTCTTTTTGAGATCAATGGTGAGTTTAAGATTTCCGATAATTTCAAACCCGAGCTTGATGGGGTTGCTGACAGCCACTACATTGATAATTTCCTTACGAATCAGCCGGTTGAGACGGGTGCGAGCTGTGGTTTCGGAAATCTTCAATGCCTTAGCGATGGCCACAATCGGCATTCGTCCATCTTTTTGGAGCAATTGGATCATGCGTTGATCGATCTTGTCCAGCGTGGCATTGCCTGTAATTTTCTCTTTGTTCGTCATGGGCGTTCTCCTGGTTCATCAAATTTTAAATTTTACCGTTTTCCACTATATTATGATTAATTTCTAATGATATCCACCGAAAAATACATAAAATATATTGACAAACGATGTTTGCTGCTCTACAATCTTTATAAAATTAACATACATTCGGTATAAATTAAAAGGAGGATTTGTGAAAAAGATTATTGTTGTCGGTGTTGGCGCCCAGGGAAGCACTATCGCCAAAAGGATGAACGAAGATCCGCGGGTATCCGAGATCATTTGTGCGGATTACGATAAGAAGGCAGCGGAAGCGCTGAGCAACACGCTGCACAAAGCCACTGCACTCCAGCTTGATGCCGGCGATGTCAAAAAGGTGATTCAAGCGGCTCAAGGGTGCGACCTGATTGTCAATGGATTGCCCTTGGAATTCAACCTGATTATCATGGAAGCCGCCCTGGCCGTGAATGCTTCCTATTTCGACATGGCCGGCCCCATGGAAGATATCGGTTTTGTTGAAAGCTATCAGATGATGCTTTCAAAATGGCATCATAAATTCGAAGAAAAAGGACTGACAGCTCTCATCGGGGGCGGATCGGCCCCCGGACTTGCCAATGTCATGGCCAGGGAAGCTGCAGACAAAATGGATTCCTGCGACTCCATCGGGATATACGTATATGAGGGGCTGAAGACCAAACGGTTTACCCCTTTCTGGTGGTCGCCGGAGGTAGCTTTCGGGGATATGGCCTACAAGACCTTTCGCTATGAAAACGGCGTACATGTAAAAGACAAACCCTTTAGCAGACCTGTCAGCATGAAGCTGAAGGGAATCACTCATCCGGTGCGAATGGTGGACCACGAACATGATGAACCCATCACCATGGGGTTGATGGCCGATAAAGTGCTCAAAGGTGTTAAAAATGTCGAATTCAAGTACGGCGGTGCCGGGGTGGAGCTTTCAGAAGACCTCTATAATCTGGGACTCCTTTCCACGGAACCGGTAACCGTCAATGGTACCTCTGTCGTACCCATGGACCTGGTGCTGGAACTGTGCCCTCCGGCTCCCAAATACCCGGATGAAATAGAGGCCATCATCAAAGAAGGGGTAATTACCGAAGAGGCCGCCTTTCTGGTGCGGGTGGATGGCTACAAGGACGGCAAACCCGTCAGAATCGATTCCTATGCCAATGCACCGGGTTTGGTTGAAGCTTTTAAAAAATCCGGGTTGACCCATGAGGCGTTTATGACAGGACAGTGCGCTGCGGTTTTTGTCAAAATGATGGTGGAAGATATCTTTACCAAACCGGGGTTGTACGTTCCGGAACAGCTCAATAAGGATGCCCGGGCTTATTATTTAAACGAGCTCGCCGATTTGGGTGTAACCGTGGAGGAGACATTTGAAGAACGGCGTGACAACTAATTTTCCACCCTCAGAGCGGGTGGGCTAAGATAGTCCCTTCAAAGGGGGCTGAGATAATAATTGGATATTGTTTATTCGTTATTCGACGTTCGATTTTTTATTTTCACCGGAGCTGCCGGCGGCAATTCCGGAAAACCGTAGTCCTCGTGTCATCATTCCTTGCGTTTCATGTGCGGAAACAGAATCACCTCGCGGATGGAGGCGGCATCCACCAGCAGCATGGTTAAGCGGTCGATACCGATGCCCTCGCCGGCCGTAGGCGGCATCCCGTATTCAAGGGCTTCGATATAATCTTCATCCATCATATGGGCTTCTTCGTCACCGGCGTTGTGCGCTTCAACCTGCACGAGAAAACGTGATTTCTGGTCTTCCGGATCGTTAAGCTCGGAAAATCCATTGGCGATTTCACTGCCCCCGATGAAAAGCTCAAAGCGATCGGTGAGCCCCGGTTTTGTTTCACTGCGTCGAGACAGGGGAGACACCTCCACCGGGTAGCCGGTAATGAAGGTGGGTTGAATCAGCTGCGGCTCCACCAGCACATCAAACAGCTTGGTCACCACCTGGCCCAAATGCTTGGTCTTGGTCACACGAACCCCTTTTTCCGCTGCGACAGCCATCAGTTTTTGCTTGTCGCCCAACACACCGGGATCGATATTGCCGATGGTTTCCAGTGCCGTTGTCAGTGGCAGCCGCTGCCATGTTCCGCTTAAATCAATCAGGTTGCCCTGGTAGGTGAACGTGCTGGCTCCGAGCACATGCTCAGACACATGGCGGAACATGTGTTCGGTCAATTCCATCATATCCTGGTAGTCGGCATATGCCTGGTAAAACTCCAACATGGTAAATTCAGGATTGTGCCGGGTTGAAATCCCCTCGTTTCTGAAATTGCGGTTGATCTCAAAAACCCGTTCGAAACCGCCGACGACAAGGCGTTTAAGATAGAGTTCAGGGGCGATGCGTAAAAACAGGTCCATATCCAGAGCATTATGATGGGTGACAAAAGGCGTGGCTTCCGCCCCTCCGGGAATCGGCTGCATCATCGGAGTTTCAACTTCAAGGAAATCCATTTTCAGGAGGAAATTGCGGATCGCCTGAATGATTTGGCTGCGCTTTGTAAAGATCGCCCGCACATCAGCGTTCATGATCAAATCAAGGTAGCGCTGACGGTACCGCTTTTCCGGGTCACGCAGTCCGTGAAACTTTTCCGGCAGGCAGCGGGATGCCTTGCAAACCAGTTCCAGATAAGCGGCCAGCAGGGTCCATTCACCGGTTTTGGTTTGAAACAGGGTTCCCTTGATGCCCACAAAGTCCCCCACGTCGAGCTGCTTAAAAAGCTGATAGGCATCCTGTCCGACGCGATCCATACGCACATAAGCCTGAAGCTGACCGGTACGGTCCCTGAAACGGATAAACGACGACTTTCCAAACCGGTTGATAGCCACCATTCGCCCGGCGACTGAGAACACCGGCCCCTGTTCCGTTATGGCGTCAACGGACCGATCCACCTGCTTCAGGATTTCGCCGACCGTATGGGTCACATTAAAATGGTTCGGAAAGAGCGGTATATTCGCATCTTTCAAAGCTTCGATTTTTTCCCTGCGTCTGCTGAGGAGATCGCTTTTCTGTTCTTTCACGATTACCTGCCTTAATTCTTGGGCTGTCCGAGTTGAACTTTTTTTTAGAAGCTATCTTAAATAATATATTTTTGATTCGAGCAGTCGAAATCAATTCCAACACAGAAATCGATTCGAAAGGTACTTTATAAGACAGCTTCTAAAAAGAGTGACAGCTACTCTTTTTAAAGGAGGGTGTCAAGGCAAAGTTTGGTAAAAGGTCAGGTCTGATTTTTTCTTGACAGCTTCAAAAATCAAGTTTATTAAATGAATGTTCAGTTAGTTTTATTCAAACCCCTTCGGAAGGATCATGCGAAAAAATCAAAAGGCCGAAATACGCAAACCGGAAATTCTCGAAAATTATTACCAGGTTATTATAGAAGAAGGCCTGGAAGGCGCCTCCATCGGAAAAATCGCAAAGCGTATGAATCTCCACCCCAGCCTGATCATTCATTACTTTAAAACCAAGGAAAAAATGACCGTCGAACTTGTCGATCTGCTTATCGACAAATACATGGCGACTGAATTCCTTGACTTCAGCCATATTCGCGATTTGAATCAGCGCTTTCAGGCGCTCATGGACACCATTTTTTCCCTTGAATGGTCCAGGACGGTGGATCCCAGCGTGCATTTCGGCTTTTATTATCTCAGTTTCAGAAACCCTGAAATCCGGAAGCGATTCACGGAGATGTTCAAGCGGTTTAAAAGTTATCTGATCCGGGAACTGACAATCCTCCGGGATGCAGGTATCATCCGCGCACCCGATTTGGAAACAGCGGCGGATTTGATTGTAACCCTGATGGAAGGATTGGAATTCCACGCAAATTATCTCTCCGAGGGGCAGCCTTTTAAACGATTTGCAGATGCGTCAAAGAAAATCGCCGTTTCTTTGCTGATGCGCCCGGCGGCGTAGAACGGCTAAGTGCTGAGCACAGCTCGCGGAAGCGAAGCCTGAACCCAGGGTCCCTTCTCCAGGACGGGTTCATGCCTGGCTTTGCGGGCCGGGGTACTTGGGTAAAGTTGCTTGCTTCAACAGCACCATAAGAAAAATGGAGAATAGAAAATGCGAGATTTTGAAGAAGATTACAGCAGCGATTATCGGGGAAGGGATATTCAGACAGCTCTGAAAGAGGCCATACAAATGGTTGATACCATTTTGATCCCCCCGGATCAGACGCCCATCGAGGTGCGCCAGGAGATCGCTTTAAAAACCGAACGCAATTTCAGAGACCACATCAACAAGGGTTTTCTCGATTATCGGAAATCCGTCACCGAAGCGACGAACTTTGCAATTACGGAGTGGACGGGTCAGGGATCCGTCCTGGTCGATGCGCTTGACCGGAAGTATCTGGACCTTTTAGGCGGCTTCGGTCTATACTCTTACGGCATTCGTCATCCGAAGATTGTGCAGGCGGTCAAAGCCCAGCTGGACCGGTCGCCACAGTACAGCCAGGAAATGCTCGATCCATTGCGCGCCCAACTGGCAAGGGTTCTGGCTTTGCTTACCCCGGGGAAGATTCAGTACGGCTTTTTTGCCAATTCCGGAACGGAAGCCGTGGAAGGCGCCATGAAACTGGCCAAGCTTCACACAGGAAAAAGGGGATTCATCTCCATGCTCAAGGCGTTTCACGGCAAGACCCTGGGAGCGCTTTCACTGATAGGCAAAAAAGTCTTCCGGGAACCCCTGCTCCCCCTGCTTGAGGGAGTCCGTCATGTTCCTTTCGGCGATGCCCATGCTGTGGAACAAGCCCTGGCGGCTGCCAAGGCGGTGGGTGACGGCATTGCCGCTGTTGTTGCCGAGCCCATACAAGGCGAGGCCGGTGCCATTGTGCCGCCCGAAGATTACTGGCCGCGGTTGCGCGAAATTTGTAGCCATTACGGCGTGCTGCTTATCGCAGACGAAGTCCAGACCGGCATGGGCCGTACTGGAGAAATATTTGCTTTGGATCACTGGAATGTTGCGCCGGACATCATCTGTCTGGGAAAAGCCCTGGGCGGCGGGGTGGTGCCCA
Source organism: uncultured Desulfobacterales bacterium (assembly GCA_964435695.1). Classification (GTDB taxonomy): domain Bacteria; phylum Desulfobacterota; class Desulfobacteria; order Desulfobacterales; family B30-G6; genus CAYTAQ01. The sequence goes on from CAYTAQ010000025.1 coordinate 9,454, forward strand.
TATCCGCCTTTATGTCCACCGCAAAAATATGGGAGTGCATGGAAGCCAATCCCTTCATGCATACAACCACCACCGGGGGAAATCCTCTCGCCTGTGCGTCGGCCCTGGCGGCCATCACGGTCCTATTGGAAGAAGATCTGGCCGGGCAGGCCAAAGCCAAAGGCGAATATGTGCGCCATCATTTGAGACAGCTTCAGGATCGTTATCCCGGGGTCCTGGCCCATGTCAGGGGCCTGGGGCTTTTGATCGGCATGGAGTTTTCAACGGATGGAATCGGGTACAAAGTTGCTTCGGGTCTTTTTTCGAGAGGCGTTCTCACGGCCGGAACCCTGACAAACGCAAAAAACATCCGATTTGAACCGGCTTTGAATGTGCCCCAGGAAATCTTAGACGAAATTCTCAACCGGCTTGAAGATGTTTTCAAAACCATCGAACTGCCCAAAAGACCTCAGGCCATGAATCTTTACGCCGGTCAACTGCTGCATGTGGATCTTTCCAGCAAAACGGTTGAAGCCAAGTCCCTTAACAAGGAGTGGCTAAAGGATTACATCGGCGGCTGGGGCCTTGCGACCCGGTATTTCTATGATCTTTCGGACCCCGGAGCCGATGCCCTGTCACCGGAAACCCCCATCGTGATCATGACTGGCCCCTTATGCGGTACCCTCGCACCCATGGCGTCCCGGGTCTGTCTCGTTTCCAAGTCTCCGGCCACAGGCACTATTTTCGAATCGAATGTTGGCGGCGCCTTCGGGCCCGAGCTCAAGTTTGCCGGATATGACGGCATCATCATTACGGGTCAGGCGGACCGCCCGGTTTACCTGCGTATCGAAGATGACCGGGTAACCCTGGAAAATGCGGATCCCATATGGGGAAAAGGAATATTTGAGACAGAGGAATGGCTGCAAGAAACCATGGGGCATGACGCCAAGAGTCTCTCCATCGGCCCGGCCGGAGAGAATATCATTCCTTTTGCCTGTATTGGTTCCGAAGCCTATCGCCAGCTGGGGCGCGGAGGAACCGGAGCCCTGTTCGGCGCCAAAAAGCTCAAGGCCGTTGCCTGCATCGGCACCGGAGGCGTCCAGGTGGCGGATATGGGTGTTTTTTTGGATAAGGTGGCCGATGCCACAGATTCCAACTTGTTGACCGAAGGAAACCTGTGGGCCAAAAATCATGGCACACCCATGCTGGTGGAAGTCACCAACGAAATGGGAATTCATCCCACACGCAATTACACCCTGGGCGTCAATCCCGACCGCAGGGCTCTCGATTCGGAAGCGATCAAGTCCGTCCTGATCGGGGACAGGGCCTGTGTATCATGTCCGTTGGGCTGCGGCAATTTTACTTCCGTCAACGGGATTGAAATAGAGGGGCCTGAATACGAGACGTTGTGCATGGGCGGTTCCAACTGCGAGATCAACGACCTGGAACAGGTCATGCGTTTCAACCGCCTGTGCGATGATCTCGGTCTGGACACCATGTCCACCGGCAGCACCATTGCGCTGGCCATGGATCTGAGCGAATCGGGTATTCATGACTTCGGATTGGCATTCGGCCAGGCCGGGGAATATCTCGCGGTGGTAAAAGAAATCGCGCATCTGTCGACGGACCGGGGCCGCGATCTGGCCCAAGGTGCTGCAAAACTGGATGCCCGGTATGGGGAATCCGGAAAAGCGGCCCACGCCAAAGGACTCGAAATGCCTGCTTATGATCCCAGAGGAAGCTACGGAATGGGATTGGCCTATGCCACCAGCGAACGCGGCGCCTGCCATTTAAGAGCGTTTACCATTTTTGCAGAAGACCCCTTTAAGCTTGATGCCATGGTGAAAGATGTGATCAAGGGCCAGAACGGCAATGCGATCAAATGGTGCATGTGTTTTTGTGACTTTTGGGGATCCGTCGACACCCAGATCATGGCAGGTCTGCTGACCGCCGGACTGGGCCGCCAATTTTCAGCTGAGGATCTGGACGAAAGCGGCGAACGGATCTGGAACCTCATACGCCTGTACAATTTCCGGGCAGGTTTTACGGCAAGCGATGATGTGCTGTCGGAAAAATTGATGAAAAAAGCAATGGGAAACGGTCCCCATGAGGGGCGTAGGCTGAATTCTGAAGACCTGGAGGAGATGAAATCACTGTATTATCATCTTCGCGGCTGGGATGCCGATGGCAAGCCCGGCGAAGAAAAGTTGAGAAAACTCGGGCTTGAAGATCTCAATAAAAATTGATCCCTATCGGCGCACACCCGCCGATCTAACGGACTTGGAGGATTATTATGGAAAAGCATCTGCTTGCCATACCCAATCGCTGCACAGGGTGCAACCGCTGTACATATGCCTGCGCAGCTTCAAAAGAAGGATTGTTCATGCCCTCAAAGGCGCGAATTAAAATAAACAATTTTCCGCTCCAGGGTTACTCGGTGCCAAGCATCTGTTTTCAATGCCCGAAGCCCGACTGTCTGGAAGCCTGCCCGGTCGAGGCTATTTTCAAAAATGACCGGGGTGTGGTTGTGGTCGATGCCGGCAAATGTGACGGGTGCGGCGACTGCGTCGATGCCTGCCCATATGGCATGATCGAGCAGTATGGGTCCGGCAAGGCATTCAAGTGTGATCTTTGCGGCGGTACACCGGCCTGTGTGAATGAATGCCAATACGGGGCCCTGGTATTTAAAGAACCGGACAAGATCTCCCAAAAACTTCGAAATAACCAGATGAAGCAGCGCATTGCGGCGGGAACCGCCGGTGAGAAGCGCCGCCGGCTTGCGCTCAATGTCCTGAATACAGCTGTCCGTGTGCCGCGCACGCCCGGCTATATGGGCTGATATGCCCAGCACGGTGTGTGTCGGGAAAAATCGCAACCAAGTTTTATGACAGGAGGGAAATATCGATGAAAAATGGAACCCGGAGTGAACAATTGGGCCGCTTACGCGACAAGGTGGTTCCGCAGGGTCCCTTCAACACCCATCGCAGCTTTGTGCAAAGGGCCGAAGGTGCCATGATATACGATATGGATGGCCGCGAAATGATCGATTTTGCCGGGGGTATCGGCTGCATGAATGTGGGGCACTGCCATCCGAAGGTCGTAGCCGCCATCAGAGACCAGGCCGGCAAATACATCCACCCATGCTTTCATGTCAACATGTACGAACCTTATGTGGCACTGGCAAAAAGCCTGTGTGAACTGACGCCCGGTGATTTTCCGAAAATGGCCATGTTCGCCAACAGCGGCGCCGAGGCAGTGGAAAACGCAATAAAGATTGCGCGGTACTATACACAGCGACCCGCGCTGATTGCTTTTGAAAACGCTTTCCATGGACGCACGCTGATGGGCATGAGCCTCACCAGCAAGGTCAAGCCGTACAAATTGGGTTTCGGTCCCTTTGCACCGGAAATCTATCGCATGCCGTATGCCTACTGCTATCGCTGCTCTTTCGGTCTGGAATACCCCTCGTGCGATATTGCCTGCGCCGAGCATCTCAAATCTTTTTTCATCGACCATGTAGCGCCGGAAAGTACTGCCGCGCTGATCGTTGAGCCGATTATCGGAGAAGGCGGGTTCATCACGCCGCCGCCTGAATATTTCCCGAAGATCCAAAAAATATGCCGGGAACACGGCATTGTCTTTATCGCGGATGAAATTCAAACCGGCATGGGACGAACCGGCAGGATGTTCGCCATGTCCCACTGGAACGTGGAACCCGACATCGTCACTTCCGCCAAAAGTTTGGCCGCCGGTATGCCGTTGGGCGCAGTGATCGGAAAAGCGGAAATGATGAACGCCCCTCATGTGGGCGGCCTCGGGGGTACCTATGGCGGCAATCCGGTATCGTGCCGTGCCGCACAGGCCGTACTGGAAATTTTCAACGAAGAAAATCTGCTCGAAAAAGCCGATGTTCTGGGCAAAAAGCTCAAAAAACGCTTCGATGCCTTTAAGATGGAATTTGATATCATCGGTGACGTCCGGGGAAAAGGCCCGATGCTGGCGATGGAACTGGTTGCCGACCGGAAAACCAAGGAACCGGCCGCCGACAAGGCCAAGCTGCTGGTACAGACGTGTCATGAAAAAGGACTGATCCTGCTGTCCTGCGGCAACTTCGGGAATGTGATCCGCACCCTGATGCCGCTGGTGATCACGGACGATCAGCTTGAGCGTGGATTGTCCATCCTGCATGACGGGCTGGCAGCCGTTGGCAAGTGATAAAAGGCCTCTTGGACTAAAAATTATCAATTGACAATTGACGATTATGATGACCTAAATCATTTGTTCACTTGTCAATGGCCAATAAATAATTGTTGACGAATACTTTTTAGAAAAAGACAGAGACCATGACTTCTGAAAACAAAGATGGATTAATTATCACGGGCATCAACAAGCGTTTCGGAGATGTGGAAGCCCTCAAAGATGTCGATCTGGAAGTTCGCAGCGGTGAATTTTTCACCCTGCTCGGGCCTTCAGGCTGCGGCAAAACAACGCTGCTTCGAATTATTGCCGGTCTGGAACTGCCGGATACCGGCCGCGTAAACCTTGCGGGGCAGGATGTCACATCCCTGCCGGCCACCAAAAGACAGGTGAATACGGTATTTCAGAGCTATGCACTATTTCCCCATCTGACCATCTATGAAAATATCGCTTTCGGACTCCGCTCCCGTAAATTCCCCGACGACGAGGTGAAGAAGCGGGTCAACAGGCGGCTGGAGATGCTCGGCATTCAGGACATGAAAGACCGTCATCCCGACCAGCTGTCCGGCGGCCAAAAACAGCGCGTAGCCCTAGCACGGGCGCTGGTGAACGAACCGGAAATTCTGCTGCTCGATGAACCCATGTCCGCCCTTGACGCCAAGTTGCGGGCACAGGTTCAGGAGGACCTGCGGCGGATCCAGCGAAGACTCAAAAAAACGTTTCTGCTGGTCACCCATGACCAGTCCGAAGCCCTGGTCTGCAGCGACCGTCTGGCGGTGATGCATGAGGGCCGGGTGGTTCAATTCGGGACCCCGCAGGAAGTGTACGACCTTCCCCAAACCAAATTCGTAGCAGAATTTCTGGGCGCTGCAAACCTGATCGAGGGCAAAAAAGTCCCCGGCGGCATTCAAACATCCCTTGGATTGTTAAGACTGGAAAAGGAACCCCCATGGGACAGGGGCATGGTGGCGATTCGGCCCGAGTGGATCTGGATTCGGCAAGAGCAGCCCGAAACAAACGGTGTAAGGGCAACGGTCAGTGAAGTCATTTACCGGGGGACCAATTTCGATCTCTGGCTCAATCCCGGCCCGCTTCGCGTCCGTACCAGTTCTTACAAAAATTTTAAGCCCGGTGATCAGGTTTGGATTGAGCTTTCTCCCAATGAGCTGGTAATATTGGATGGCAACCATGAAACATAAACTCATGATATGGTACGGGGAGCTGACCACACAGCAGCAGCTTTGGAAACGCGGATTTTTTTTCCTGTCCTCCGGAATGTTCTGGCTGATGGTTTTTCTCGTACTGCCCGGACTGGTTCTGGTCGTGGTCAGCTTTGCCACGCGCGGAGCCTACGGCCAGTTAGAATGGGAGTTTACCATTGAAAACTACAAACGGCTCATGGGCTTCAGTCTGTTCGGGTGGACCTCCGATTACCTGTCCATCCTATGGCGGTCGGTGGTGGTTGCTTTTGTCACGACCCTGGTATCCATCCTTCTGTCGTATCCTTTATGCTTTTTTATTGCCGCACGGGAAAAACGCAGCCGTTACATGTGGCTGACCCTGGTCATCATTCCCTTCTGGACCAACATGGTCATCCGGACCTATGCCTGGTTTTTGATTTTGGCACCGGAACTCCCCTTTGCCAAACTGGCGGCAGCCCTGGGATTTATCGCCGAGGGTGCACCGCTTTATCCAAACGCCTTTGCGGTCTATATCGGAATGGTTTCCATGTTTTTACCTTTTGTCACGCTACCGCTCTACGCAAGCGTGGAAAAACTCGACTGGTCCCTGGTGGAAGCTGCCCAGGATCTGTATGCCTCACGGATACGGGTTTTCACCCAGGCCATTCTGCCCCAGACAATGCCCGGATTGTCCGTGGGGATTATTCTGACCTTTGTCCCGGCCATGGGCATGTTTGTCGTTCCGGATCTGCTGGGCGGGGCCAAGTACATGCTGGTCGGAAATCTGATCCAGCAGCAGTTCGGAGCCAGCAGGGACTGGCCCTTTGGTGCAGCCATCAGCATAGGGCTCATGGTGCTGACCATGATCAGCCTCCAGATCTATCGGCGCAAAAGTAAGGAAATCGAGCATATATGAAAAGAACCCATCCCTTCATTACCTCTCTGGCGTTGCTCACCATGGGTTTTCTCTACATGCCGTTGGTGGGTGTTGCTGTTTTTTCGGTAAACTCAGCCCGGCGCGGTCTGGTCTGGAAAGGGTTCACCCTCGACTGGTATATCAAACTTTTCAGCAATGAATGGATTCTTGAAGCAGCCTGGAACACCCTGATTCTGGCAGTGGTGTCGACCTTCATCGCCACGGTCCTGGGAACCGTACTGGCCATCGGAATGGATCGGTTCCCCTGGACCCGGAGAACCAGCAACATCCTTGATATCATCTTACATATTCCGGTGGTCATTCCGGACATTATCCTGGCTGCAGCCCTTGTGGTCGCCTTCGGGCTCCTGCGGTTTCTTTCTGCCATGTTCGAGCCCGGGCTCCTGAACATGATCATCGGACACATCACCTTCCAGATCGCATTCGTTGCTCTTGTGGTAAGAAGTCGGCTTATCGCCATCGGTCATGAAATCGAAGAAGCGGCTCGCGACCTGTTTGCCAGCAATGTGTATCTGCTGCGGCGAATCATGCTTCCCCTGCTGATGCCCGGCATCGTGGCCGGGGGGATGCTGGCGTTCACGCTTTCTCTGGATGACTTTGTAATCAGTTTCTTTACGGCCGGTCCCGAATCCCAGACGCTGCCGCTCTACATCTTTGCAGCCGTTCGCCGGGGCGTGACGCCGCAGATTCACGCATTGTCGACCCTCATCATGATCATTACGGTTGTTCTTGTCATCGGTACCGAACGCATAACGCGCAAGGGCTGATGATTGTTTATTTAACAACGAGTGTCCATCCGGAAATGTGAATTTTTGGATACATACTAACCAGGAGAAAGGAGAAAATTATGCGCAAACTATTCGTGGTATTTTTGATGTTGTCGTTGCTGGTGCCGGCCATGGCTGCGGCCGAAGATCTCAAGATATTTATCTGGTCGGAGTATATGGACGAAGAGGCAATGCCGGCCGCCTTTGAAAAAGCAACAGGAATCAAAGTCCGGCTGGATATTTACGAAAACAATGAGGAGATGGTGGCCAAACTGCAGGCCGGCGGCGTGAGCCAGTATGACATCATCGTGCCGTCGGATTATATTATGCCGGTGCTGATCGCCCAGAATCTGATTCAACCCATCGATCATGCCAAGGTCCCGAATCTTAAAAACCTCAAACAGCTTTTCAGGGAAACTTCTTACGACCCGGGCAACAAGTGGTCCGTGGCATGGCAGTGGGGCACGGTGGGCCTCATGTATCGAAAAGACAGGATCAAGCCTGAAGACGTCCAGTCCTGGTCGATCCTGTTCGATCCGAAAAAAAATCCAGGCTCATTCTGGCTTATCGACTCGGTCCGCGAAATGATGGGAATCTCGCTCCTCTACCTGGGATACGATTTCAACAGCATCATCCCCAAAGAGCTCAAGCAGGCTGCCGATCTGCTGGTGAGGACAAAAAAGTCAAAGGACTGCATGGGGTTTAAACCCGGCGTCGGCGGCAAGAACGATGTGGTTGCCGGAACCGCTGCGGCCGCCATCGTCTACAATGGAGATGCCATCCAGTCGATTTCCGAAGACCAGGAGACCCTGGCGTTTATCATTCCCAAAGAAGGGAGCGAGATCTGGTTTGACTCCATGTGTATCCCGGCCAAGGCGCCCAATCCCGATGCAGCCCACAAGTGGATCAACTGGATCCTGGATCCGCAGGTGGGTGCCGATCTTTCCAATTACAATCAGTTTGCCACGCCCAATGAGGCATCCATGCCCTACATTACACCGGAGGACGTAACTAATCCCGGAATTTATCCAACCCCGGAAATCATGAAGACGCTTCACTTTACCAAAGACCTTGGGAAGGATAATCGTATCATGGATGAAGCCTGGACCCGGGCAAAATCGCACTAAAATGAAATTCCCCGCGCGGAGCGCGGGGAATTTCAATGTTCAGTATGGAAGATTCTTCGCTGCAAGCTGCGAGGAATCTTCCACCGTAAGGAATTCTATCTATTTTGATTCGCTCGCTATTGCGGTTCAATATGTCAACCACCTTGAACAGCCATCCAAGAGATGACGGATTCCGTATGCCGGGTGAATTCGAACCGCACCAGGGCTGCTGGATGCTCTGGCCGGAACGGGGAGACACCTGGCGACTCGGCGCCAAACCTGCCCAGGAAGCATTTACCGCGGTCGCTGCAGCCATATCGCGATTTGAACCCGTCTCGGTGGGGGTGTCCGGATATCAGCTTGACAATGCCCGTCAACTGTTACCCGAGCACGTCAGGGTCGTTGAAATCTCTTCCGATGACGCCTGGATGCGGGACGTTGGCCCCACGTTTGTTGTAAATGACAGAGCCCGCGAGATCCGTGGCATTGACTGGCAATTCAACGCGTGGGGCGGCATTGAAAAGGGACTCTATTTCCCCTGGGACCAGGATGACCAGGTGGCCCGGAAAGTGCTCGAGCTGGAGCGCATGGGCAGATATAGGGCGCCGTTTATACTGGAAGGCGGTTCCATCCATGTGGACGGGGAAGGAACGCTCATTACCACCGAAACCTGCCTTTTGAATACCAACCGGAACCCAAAGCTGTCAAAGCGGCAACTTGAAGACTATTTGAAATCTTTTTTGAATGTGGACAAAATCATCTGGATTCCGGAAGGGGTCCATCTCGATGAAACAGACGGGCATGTGGACAACCTGTGTTGTTTTGTAAAACCCGGCAGTGTTTTACTCACATGGACCGACGACACCAAAGACCCTCAGCGAAATATCTCTGAAAAAGCGCTCGATATTTTATCCCGGTCAAAAGATGCCCGGGGGAAAAGTTTGACGGTCCACAAAATACATCAGCCCGGTCCCCTGTTTATGACCGAAGCGGAAAGCAAGGGCCTCGTTTACAGTAAAAGCGCCCGACCCCGGAAACCCAACGACCGACTGGCCGGATCGTACATCAATTTCTACATGGCCAATGGAGGCATTGTTATGCCGCTCTTTGACGATTCCCATGATGCGGCGGCGCAGCAAGCGCTGCAAGCGCTTTTCCCTGAGCGGGGGGTCGTCGGCGTACAGGCTCGCGAGATTTTGCTCGGCGGCGGGAACATTCATTGTATCACCCAGCAGGTGCCGGCCGTCTGACCGAGATACTATCTGTGCATCGCTCGACAGCAACAGATCCCATTGGATGACCAACGGCTCCGCTGTTTTTCTTAGAATTGCAAGGAAATGCAACATGAAGGGATTTTACGGAAGAATCTTAAAAATCGATTTGACCCGGGCAAACTTCACCATCGAAACCGGCGATGAGAAAATTTTACAAACCCTTTTAGGAGGAAAGGGACTTGCATCGTATTTGCTCTATACCCTGAATCCGCCGGGTGTCGATCCCATGTCACCGGGAAATTGCCTGATTTTCGCCACCGGGCCGGTGTGTGGCAGTCCTGTCTGGGGATCATCCCGGTATGGCGTCTTCACGAAGTCTCCGCTTACGGGATTCTATCTTGAGTCCTATTCCGGAGGCAAAGTGCCCGAAGCAATTGATGCTACCGGCTTTGACGCCATCGTTATCACCGGACAATGCGCCCGCCCCGCTGTTCTCAGCATTCATCCAAACGAAGTGATATTTCATGACGCCGCTGATCTCTGGGGGAAGGAAACATACGCCACCGAGGCTGCCGTCATCGAACGCTTCGGTGTATCCGGCGCCGGATACAAAAAACCGGGGGCCGTGGTCATCGGTCCGGCTTCGGAAAACGGTGTTCATTTCGGCATTATCGCAAACGATTATTGGCGCTGTGCCGGCCGCGGCGGCGGCGGCACGGTGATGGGATCGAAAAAACTCAAAGCGATCGTATTCCAGGGTGACCAAAGACGTGGCCTTTTTGACCCGGACGCCGTAACAAATATGGCAAAGGCGCTGGGCCGGGGGGCCAAAGACAATCCCATTGCGCATGCCTACAAATCCATGGGAACCACCATGATGGTCGATCTGCTGAACGCCGCCGGTGCATTTCCCACCCGCTACTGGTCGCAGGGGACCTGCGATCATTCGGATAAAATCAACGCCGATGCGCTCCATCGGCAGTGCAGCGTCAAACCCCACGCCTGCCTGAAATGCTTTATGGCCTGCGGCCGTATGACCACGCTTGAACAGGGACGGCACGCCGGGCTTAAGATTGAAGGCCCGGAATATGAAACCATCTATGCCTTCGGCGGTATTTGTATGATCGACAGCATTGAGGAAATTGCTTTTTTAAATGATGTCTGCGACCGCCTGGGCATGGATACCATCACCGCCGGAAACTTATGCGGCCTGGCTATCGAAGCAGCCAGGAGAGGCAAAATCGATTTTTCCATCGACTACGGCAATGCAAAAGCCATAGCCGAACTCCTGCATCACATCGCCCGCAGAGAGGGTGTCGGTGATGTGCTCGCCCACGGCATCACGCATGCGGCAAAAGCCTGGGAACTTGAGGATCTGGCGGTTCATGTCAAGGGGATGGAACCGCCCGGCTATGACCCCAGGGTCCTGAAAGGGATGGGGCTTTCCTATGCGACTTCGGACCGGGGAGCCTGCCACCTGCGCGCCACCTTTTACAAACCCGAGCTCAGCGGCATGATTGATCCGAATCAGATTGAGGGCAAGGCCGAAATGTTCATCGACTTCGAAGATCGGCTGACCCTATTCGACTGCCTGGTTCTCTGCCGTTTCTACCGGGATCAGTATGGATGGGAAACGCTGGGGAAAATCGTTTCGGCGGCCACCGGTCTTGACGCCGATAAAGAAACACTACAGGAGATCGCGGCCTCGGTTTCGACCCTGGTTCGCCGGTTTAACATCCGGGAAGGACTCACCCTCGCGGATGACCGGTTGCCCAAGCGCCTGCACCGTCGCCTTGACGGCAGCAACCAGGTCATCACGGAAAAGGAGCTGGATTTCATGCTAAATGACTACTATCGGCTTCGGGGATGGAACGAGGCCGGCAGACCCATCGAGTAAGGAGAAAACCTGATGCGCAAGGTAACCGTTTCAACAACCCAGATGATGTGCAGCGCTGACCGGGACGAAAACATTACCAAGGCAGAAGCGCTGGTGCGGGATGCCGCCTCGAAAGGTGCGCATATCATTTTACTTCAGGAACTTTTTGAAACCCTTTATTTTTGCCAATCCCAGAAGCCGGATTTCTTCAGCCTCGCTGCCGATATTCAAAGCAATCCGGCAGTACAACGTTTTTCCGAGCTTGCCCGACAATTAGGCGTTGTTTTACCGATCAGTTTTTTCGAAAAAAAGAATCAGGCCTATTTCAACACGGTTGCCGTTGTCGACGCGGACGGCGCTGTCCTCGGCATCTATCGCAAATCACATATACCAGACGGGCCGGGATACCAGGAAAAATTTTATTTCAGCCCCGGGGACACCGGTTTTCGTGTCTGGAAGACCCGGTACGGCACCATTGGAATCGGCATCTGCTGGGATCAGTGGTTTCCCGAAGCCGCAAGGATAATGGTGCTCATGGGAGCTGAAATTCTCTTTTACCCGACAGCCATCGGTTCCGAACCGCAAAACCCGGAATACGACTCCTGCGATCACTGGCAAACCTGTATGCAAGGACATTCTGCGGCAAATATGGTGCCGGTCGTCGTGTCAAACAGGGTGGGCATCGAGACCATCGATCGATCGACAATCACCTTTTATGGGTCTTCCTTCATTACCAATAATAAAGGCCGGCTGATCGAGCAGGCTGATCGCATATCGGAAACCGTTGTCTTGGCTGAAGTTGATCTGGATGCCATGTCAGCGGAACGAAGCGGATGGGGGATTTTCAGGGACCGTAGGCCCGACCTCTATGCGCCCCTGCTGACCCATGACGGCGCGGAAATCACAAACAGGTCGTGAATCTTCCCTTACTCATACAAAAGCATCGCGGTGCAACCGGAACATATTCAATTTCCAGCGTCTATAACCGGTTTTTGAAATCCTCCTTATGCAACCCAAGCCGCTTCATCTTGGCAAATAACCCCCTGGGATGGATGCCGGCAATCCGGGCAGCCTGGTCGACCCGTCCATGCGTTTTTTTGAACACCTGTTGAAGATATAGTTTTTCGACCTGATCCATGATCTCTTTTCGCACCTCGGGCAATGTTTTGTCTGCCCATTCGGTGCTTTCAAAACGCACGCCCGCTAGATTCACGTTTGCCACAGAAACGTCGCCGTGAAAAACATTGGGCAATTCCACGATGCTGATTGAATCGGTTTTGCACAGCAATATGGCTCGTTCGATAACATTCATTAATTCGCGGACGTTGCCCGGCCAGTCGTAGGAGCAGAGCGCCTGAAGGGCCCGGTCGGAGATTCCGTTGACCTCCCGGCCGATTTTATAGCGATAATAAGCTATAAAACGCCTGACCAATGTGGGGATATCTTCCTTGCGGTCCCGCAGGGGAGGAATCGTCTGCATCAAAACGCTGAGACGGTAGTAAAGATCCTGTCTAAAATTACCCCGCACGATTTCGTCTTCCATCTTCTGGTTGGTCGCTGCGATAACGCGCACATCCAGCTCCAGCGTATTTTCCCCGCCCACCGGTTTGATCTCATAATTTTGCAGCACGCGAAGCAACTTAACCTGCATATGCAGCGGCATATCGCCGATTTCATCTAAAAAAATCGTGCCGCCGTGAGCCAGTTCAAATGCACCGCGTCGATACCGGATGGCACCGGTGAAAGCACCCTGTTCATGACCGAACAGTTCGCTTTCAAGCAATTGCTCAGGCATGCCCGCCATGTTGACCGAAATAAATGGACCGGCGGAGCGCGGGCTTTCGGCATGGATGGCTTTGGCCAGATGCTCTTTGCCGACACCGGTTTCCCCCAATAATAAAATGGGAGAATCACTCGGGATTACCTGGCGAACCTCCTCCATAAAGAGTTGCATGACATGGCTTTCGGAGACAAAATCGGCAATTTTAGGTTCGGACAGACCCCTCCGGTCAAATCGCTTGAGGCGGATGAATTGGCGACGGGATTCCAATGTCGTTTCAAGGGCCTCCAGCATGCTTTTTGGGGAAATACCTGCAAAAAGAACCACATCGGCACCGGCGGCGGCCAACTGGGCATGTTCTTCAGCGGAATCACTCTCATGGATAATGACGGTGGTCGGGTTTTCAGGCAATTCATTCAGCATCGCAATGCCGTTGTCTGTTGGCCGGGGAATGAGAGCCTCGCTGATTACAATGACATCGCACCCGCTGCGAACCACTTTTTGCCAAGCGGAGCGCAGGTGCCCGAATGACTCCACCCTGACGTCCGAGTATGAAAGAGCATTCTCCAGATGGATTTGCATGCGTTTATTTTTAACGCTTAATCCAACACGGATGAGCATCTTTTTCTCCTTTAACGGTATAATTATACCGATTTTTTAAGTTAAATTCAGGTCAAAGCCGCTTTTGAAATTTTTCCTGATGATCTTTTGGGGTACAACATACCAAAAATATACCAATAAATAATTTTCTGAAATAGTGACATGCCGGATATCGACTGGATTCGGCTGGGCACCGGGTCGCGTTTTTGATAGTGATATTCCTGAATTACGGTATATTTATGCAATTATCAATACAATTCGGTAAATTTTTTCTTTTTTTACCGAATGATGTCGCTGAAAATAACGTTGGCAACTAAAAATTATCAAACATATAAGCATGTTATGTATTTGTGTGGTATGTGGCACGAAAGCTGCTAAACAATAACTCAATTTTATTATCTTAACACAATTATCAGGTAGTTTGCAAAATATGGATGAGTCGGTTTAGGAGACCCATTATGCTCAAAGTTGATGTCTACAAAGACCTTGAAGAGACCCGGCGAATCTGGCAGCGTCACTGGCCGCAGGAATGCCTGTTTGATCTGTGGCCGGTGCGCAATTGCTTTCAATCGCAATTCAATCACACCCCCTATTTCATAGTAGCCAGCGAAAATAGATTGTTTCGCGGAATGCTTGCTTTGAGCTGGATTGAAGAGGAACAGTGCTTCGGACATTTTCCGGGAGAAGTGTGGCATGGTAAAACCTGGCTGGAACAAAATAAAATACCGGTCAGTGATCCGGAAGTATTCAGTGCTCTGGCAAGTCACATTCCGGCAATGGCCAAAATTCGTTATCTGACCGATGATCCGCGTCTGGCAGGTGGTTCCTCGGCCGTCATTGACGAAGTCGGATATCTGTTTTACCCACAGCAGTATGATTACTCCTTTCAGGCCTACCTGCAGTGTTTTTCGGGTAAGACACGCAAGAAAATGCGCAGCGAACTGAACCGCTTGACAGCCGGGGGCGTTTCTTACCGTTATGACTGCTTCGATGACATGACGCATTTGTTTCGTATGAACCTGGAAAACTTCAAGGGGGAGTCCTATTTCGATGACCTGCGCTTTTTAAAAGCGTTTGAAAATCTGGCCGCCTGGCTGCATGCCAACAAGATGCTGCGCGTGACAACCGTTCTTATCGGCAACCAAATCGCGGCCGTGGATATTGGCGCTGTCTGGAACCAGACCTATACGGTACTGGCCGGCGGCACCCATTCGGATTTTCCGGGTGTTGCCAAATTTATCAATTTTCATCATATTGAGTGGGCCTGCCGGCAACGCTTCAAGGAAGTCGACTTTCTATGCGGCGAATTCAACTGGAAAAATAGATTTCACCTGACCGCCCGACCGTTATACAGAATCCTTAATCTGCCGGTTGCAGCAGCCAACTTGCCGGACGCCGCTGCCGGTCTGAGGGTCGCTTGTGCAGTCTAGCGCAAGAGTCCTGGTCGTCGGCACCACCTCAGACTACATCGACTGGATCCGGAGCAGCTCCCCCGGGCGCGCCCTGTTTCTGACCGACCCTGCGGTGCGCTGTGGGGCTTGCGAGCCTTGCCCGCCTACCGGTGAAGAGATCCTGTGCAATCTATCCGATTATGGCCAGGTCCGCCAGGCGCTGCAACACCACCTTCGCAATGAAGGGCTGCAGCTGGATGGTGTAGTCTGCTATGATTGTGAATCAATGGAACTGACCGCTAGGCTTGCCCGGGAATTGGGCTTATCCTATCCAACGGTTCAGGCCGTCAAAAACTGCCGCGATAAATATCTTTCAAAAATTCTTTGGCAAAAGCAGGGGCTGCAAACGCCGCGTGTTAAACAAATCAGATCGGCTGCCGAAGCCGCTGATTTTTCTCGGGAGCAGGGAGGTTCCTGCGTGCTCAAACCACTTAGCGGCAGCGGCAGTGAACTGATCTTTCGCTGCCAAGACGCCCGGGCCTGTGAACAAAGTTTTCACGATATCCGCCATGGACTGCAATTGCGACGGGAAAATCGTCTTTACAAATCTTTTTTTTCCGATAATCCTGTGATTCTAGCTGAATCCCTGGTGGACGGCGACGAGTACAGCTGCGATTTTGTGATCGAAAACGGCCGGGCAAAAGTCATCCGGCTGACCCGCAAGATCCTTTCCTTTTGCGATCCCTTCGGAACGGCCCTTGGCTATCTGCTGCCGGCCGAATTACCTGCCGCAATAGATGAAGACGACTTGCTGCAAACCCTTGCCCGCAGCGCTGGCTCCCTGGGACTTGAGCGGGCCGTCTGTATGCTGGACTTTATAATTCATCAGGATCAAATCGTTTTGCTGGAGTTGGCCCCGCGGCCCGGCGGCGACTGCCTGCCGTTTCTTTTGCGACGATGCTGGAACCTGGATGTGCTGAAGCTGTTTTTGGATTTTTCCCGGAACCGGCCATTGCGCCTGAATAATAAATCAGATTCATGCCCCTGTATCGGGTTGCGGCTGCGCGCCGGCACAGGCGGCATATTGAGAAAAATCGACGCCGGTCAATTGAAGCAGGACAAGCGTGTGGTCGAGGTCCATTTGACGCGCCGACCGGGGCACCGTATCAAAATGCCTCCGGAAGACTATGACGCATGGATTCTGGGGCATGTCATCTTTAAACCGGACGCACGCAGCGAGCTAAAAGCGCAATGCCGGGAATTGCTTGATAAACTGGTCGTGGAGGTTGAATAAAAATCAATGCCGGCCAAACCCTCTGATTTGCAGCAAGCGTTGCAGACGGTTCTCTCCCAGAGCAGTCCCCTGCTGCCGGAAGAAGAACTGCTCGCTTTTGTGGCGAATTATTTTGACCAGCGGGATAGATATCTGCAGATTTTAGCCGAGCACCCAGCACCGTTGTACCTGCAGGATTCGTCAGTTCTCAGGGCCAGGGCTTCACAGTTGAGAAAAGCCTTCCAGTCGGCCCTGCCGTCGGTGGGTTTTTATTACGCCGTCAAAAGCAATAATCATCCCGACATTGCCGGAACACTGATAGAGGTCGGATTCGGCCTGGACGTTTCCAGCGGGATCGAATTGGCGATGGCGTTGAAACTCGGAGCCCGGGATATTGTGTTCAGCGGTCCGGGAAAAACAGCGGAAGAGCTTCAGCTTGCGGTCTCTCACGCCGATCGGGTTGTGATCCTCATGGACAGCTTCGGGGAGTTGAACCGGCTGGAGGATATTGCCGCGAAGGTGAATACAAGGATTCGCTGTGGGGTACGTCTGAACGCCAACCCAATCGGCCTGTGGCGCAAGTTCGGCATCTCCGTCCAGGACTTGCGGACTTTTTGGGAACAGACCGGCCGATGCCCCCATGTAAAATTGATCGGCCTTCAGTTTCATTCCAGTTGGAACCTCTCACCATATAAACAGATCGAATTTATCCACACCCTCGGGAAGGTGCTGGCAGATATGCCCCGATCGTTTCAAACCCAACTTGACTTTATCGATATCGGCGGCGGCTACTGGCCCTCCCAAGGTGAATGGCTGCAGCCGGCCGGTACACCGGAGGGTGGCGTACGCGAGGCCTTGGGGCAACCGGCGAGTCCGATGGGTTCCCACCATCGTTTGCCGGCAGCCCCCATTGAAGAATTCGCCGAAAAACTAGGCGTCGCCATCCATAAACATCTTTTCACCGTCGTCCCGTGCCGGATCTTCCTGGAGCCGGGTCGCTGGATCTGCAATGATGCCGTTCACCTGCTTCTTTCGGTAGTCGACAAAAAGGCCACAGACATGGTCATCACCGATGCCGGAACCAACACGGTTGGCTGGGAACGTTTTGAAACCGACTACTTCCCCATCCTGAACCTGACGCGCCCCTCCCTTCATGAAAAGCCGTGCCTTATTCTCGGTTCCTTGTGCACCCCCCATGACATCTGGGGCTATATGTACTTCGGTAAGGATATCCAGCCGGGCGACATCCTGATGATCCCGACCCAGGGTGCCTATACCTACAGCCTGAAGCAAAATTTTATCAAGCCATTACCGGCTGTTCTTACGATCTAGCCGACCTTAAATACCATCGCCGCAGCGGTATCTCCCGCAGCGCATCCGGCCCAAAGCCCATAACCTCCGCCGAGAATAACCAGCTCTTCCAAAAGCTCGGCGATCAGGCGGCCGGCTGTTGGCGCCTGGGGATGACCGTAAACCAGAGAGCTGCCATAGTTGTTCATGTTCATCACATCAATCCCCATTTTCTTTGCCATGTTGATGTCGTTGACGACAAAGGGGTTGTGTGTTTTTATGACTTTGACGTCATCGACCGTAAGCCCGGCTTCCTTCAATGCCATTTCCGCAGCCGGTACCGGTGCAGCCGCCATATATCCTCTGTCGACCCTGGCAAAGCCGTAAGATAGAATCTGAATTTCGACCCCCGGATCCTTGCTCATGGCTTTGGCCTTGTCACGGGTGGTAACGATAAATCCGCAGTTGCCATCTGCAGGATGGGTCTGTGCGCCGAATGTCAGGACACCGTTCGGCTCTACCGGTCTGAGTTTTGCAAGCCCTTCCGCCGTGGAAGGCGTTACGCCTTCATCCGCTTCCAAAAACGCCGTCTTCTTGCGGTTGACCTTATATTCCACCGGAAACATGTATCGTTTTTGAAATGCCCTGTCATCCGCCAGCGCATCCAGGTATTGCTCATAGCGCCTATAAGCCACCTGATCACATTCCTCTCTGGTAATGCCGGCCTCCTTGGCGACGTTTTCAGCCGTCTGAATCATCTTGAAACCCGCATTGGGATCACCATTGAAGTTATCCATCATCCAGTTTTCGGATTCCACTTCACCGCCCGGTGTCATGGCGTTCGCCCAAACCGTGTGGGGACCGTTGGAGCATCGATCCGACATCAGGGCATAGCCTGTTTCATATGTCCCGGCCTCAATATTAACAGCGCAAAGATGTATACAGGTGGTTGATGTGGTACACGCCTGATTCACCATCAGCGCAGGCAAATTTTTCTGGTTATCCACAAGCATGGCGGATGCCCAGGTATGACTGTAAAACATATGGTGCTGTGCAATCGTAATGCCATAGTACATATAGTCCAATACGGTGGGATCAAGGTCGCTCGCAAGAAACCATTTTCGGGCTGTTTCAGCCCCCAGGCTTATGGCATTTTCATTGGCCAGACTCATCTGCCAGCGACTGAATGGGGATGCATAATACCCTTTGTAAGGAATGTACGCTTTTGTCAACATATTGATTCGTCTCCTTTCTATTATGGTTGGGGCAACAATCCGTTAACCCCTTTGTTTTGTTTGCGACCTTTATTTGGGTAATCATTCCGACTTTATGAATGACCCGAATCGCCCGTTGCGGGTTATTTTCCTTCGTACTTAATACCTTTCCTGCCGACGTTGGTCAAGCCTGTCAGGGCATCCTTTGTAGAAAATATCTCATTCAGGTGGGCAAGCTCTTCCTTGATCCCTTCTTTCAATGGTTTCTCATAACCCGCATCCATGATCAGGTTTGCAAGTTTCAATGCCAGGGGCGCCTTGGTTGATATGCTTTTGGCTGTTTTGGCAATTAGCGGATCATTGCTGTCAAGATGTTTACCGCTCAGCCAATCCTGAATATCCGTGTCTGAAAAAAGATCTTGTATCTTTTTCCAGTTTTCCGGGAGATCGCTGGTTTCACGCCCCTTTTTGGGCGTCATCTGCCCGGCATCGATCAGCGCAAGAACTTTTTCATCGATCTCGTTGGGCTCAAATATATAATCGACCAGGCCGATGGCCCTGGCATCCCCGGCGCTAACAATCCGTCCTGTGAAAACGAGATACTTTGCCAATTCCTTGCCGATATAGCGACTGGTTCTCTGTGTCCCTCCCAATCCCGGATAAATGCCGATGCCGGTTTCGGGAAATCCCATGACGGCCTTGGGAGTTGCTGCGATGACGTCGGCAGACATGGCCAGTTCCAAACCACCGCCCAGGGCAAGACCCTCCATTTTGGCAACAACGGTTTTTTTGCTGTCATCGATGCGGTTAAACACCTCCTGCCCATAGGAAGTGAAATCATAATTGTCGGAGATACGGTCTTCTTTAATGCAGTCAATGAAAAACTTAATGTCCGCGCCCGCCACAAATGCCTTTCCGGCAGCTTCGATAATAATGGCCGTTGTTTGCGGATCGGCTTCAGCCGTGGTAAAAGCTTCGTCCAGTTGTTTGACCACTGTCTGGTTAAGTGCATTCAGCGCATCAGGCCGTGAAATCCTGATTCTGCCCACCGTCCCATCTTGAATATACTTTACATAGCGTACATCCCAGGGCGCCCCTTTTTCTTTCTGGGCCTTCAAAACACCGGGTACAGTTACCTTCGGATAGGGTTTGAGCAGGGTTCCAACCAGGTCGTAGGCCTTCTCTATCCCCAAATCGTTCATGATCTCAAATGAACCTTTTCGCCATCTCAGTCCCACTTTAGCGCCCACGTCTGCATCCATGATGTCCGTAACGCCCTCATCGAGAAGCGACGTGGTGGTAAAGAAGATTGAACCAAGCAAACGGTCATTGACGGCATCGAATTTATCCGCTTCTATTTCTCCCTCCAGATTCCATGCTTCGCCGGACTCGAATTGGGTTATCAGTCCTTTGGCCGACACGTAGAAATCCCCGAGTTTCTCGTGCAGGGTATTCTGGGTGTGATACCCGATGGGGATACCCGTGACATTCATGAGCTGGAAAGGTCCCATTCCGATTCCCAGGCAATCCATGGCGGCCTTCTCAATCGTCGGGATGTTGGCAATACCTTCGTCCAGAACCCGTATGGCCTCGTTGAGAAAGGGTTGAAAAAAACGGTTCACGGCAAAGCCGGGCGCATCTTTTACAAGAATATCCGTCTTGCCGGTCAGTTTGGCATATTTTTGGGCTGCGGCAAGCACGGACGGTGATGTTTTGGGCCCGGGTATGATTTCCAACAGTCTGTTTTTGGCCGGATGATAGAAAAAATGAAGTCCCACGAACCTATCCGGGCGCTTGGTGACATTGGCCAATTCGTCAACTGAAAAAGATGAGGTATTGGTTGCAAAAATGGTTTTTTCATCGCAGATTTTATCAAGATCCGAAAACAGATTCTTTTTGATTGCCAAATCCTCGAAAATCACTTCAATGACCAGATCACAGTCTTTGACATCGGACAAATTTGATGTGCCTTGTATACGCCCCAAAACTTCTTCGACGTTATCGGACGTTAGAATTCGCCGTTCCATCGCCTCCTTTAAAGAGGAACGGATATTGTCCATCCCCTTTTCAACGAACGCATTTTTTACGTCCACCATCACAACAGAAAGCCCCTCTTGCGCGGTTTTCTGAACAATCCCGCTTCCCATGTTGCCGGCACCAACGATTCCAATTTTCTGCATGGTTCCCCCTATAAATTCATGTGTTCTTATTGCAATGAAAATATATCGTGACATCAACCCCGACCTTGAATGGCGATGGGCTGAATATCATATACACGTTTAATTCAGTCTTATCAAAAAATATGTTGCCTTCAGATTTTAAAAGAATTATAATGGTCTAACATTTGACATTAAATGTTCAATTATTAAATGTCAACGTTAAAACAATAATTTCGGATTTATAAAAAGATGCTCAGCCGACGCCGTATCGACCTGGTTTGGAGGACCTATGCCGCAGTTTAAACCCTTGAAACAGACGCGTATTTCAGAAGAAGTTCTGCGCCAACTCAAAGAAGCGATTCTGGTCGGCCAATTTAAATCAGAAGGGAAGCTCCCCTCGGAGCGTGAATTGACAGAACAATTTCAGGTCAGTCGGGGCGTGATAAGGGAAGCCATTCGCGCATTAGAGATAACCGGGTTCGTGACGACCCGTCAAGGTAATACCGGCGGTGCATTTGTCACTGAGCTGTCTTTCAATCATGTGGGCAACGCCTTTTTAGACCTGTTCCTGGCCGCTAAAGTTTCGATCCCTGAAATGGCCCAGGTTCGGCGCATCATTGAACCTCAGGTCGCCCGTCTGGCTGCCGTCAATATTACAGCAGACGGAGAAAAGGCGCTGACCACAGCGCAAAAGATAGAATTCCTAGCCCCCAAAAGTCATTCCGAGCGAATCACCGTGAACCAGCGGGTTCATCTGGTTCTGGCGGAAATCTGTGGGAATCGTTTCCTGGAAGCGATTGTCAAATCGATGCTCAAGCTGACCCGGGAAGTGGTGGAAGCCGTTGAACCCGATCATTCAAAACTGCATTCCCCCGGCGAACATCGGCATATCATCGAAGCCGTCATCAATGGAAACGGCGAAACAGCTGCCGAAGCCATGGCCGAGCACCTGGAAGACTTCAGCGACAGACTTTTTCAAATGGAAAAAGTCTATCGTGCAAAAGTCAGCCAGGGCGTTACGATAAACCGCTCCGAGCGAAAGTTCGGCTAACTAGCGGTTGTGATTAAATTAATTTGTTACGTCGATAAAACCGTGACGCTTAGCAGCCAGAACAAACAGAACCTGTTTTTGACAATCGCCATAGGCCGGACTCCAATCCATCAGCATGCGGGTTATGCCCTTTTCTGTCTGAAATCTTTCATATAGCGCTGCGCAAACCTGTCGCGGCCCAAAATCAGATCTGCGGCTAAAACAGCTGGAAGCACCTTGGCCGCATCAACGGTGGGGCAGGTAACCCCTGATCGTATGGCCATCGCTAAAAACGTATGGTTCACCAATTTTCGGTCCGGCAAGCCAAATGAAATATTGCTGGCTCCCAGCGTCTGATTAACGCCCAGTTCCTCTTTGACCTTTCGAATTGCGTCAAGGGTCACCAGCCCGGCGTTGCTGTCGGCCCCAATTGATAAGGTGAGGCAGTCAATAATCACATCTTCGGGAGGAATATCGAAAAATGATGCGCGCTCAACAATTTTATGGGCAATGGCCGCCCGCTTATTCGCATCTTTGGGTATGCCTTCTTCGTCAATCGTCAATCCAATTACCGCCGCCCCGTATTCATAAACAAGGGGCAGAATGGCATTCAAGGATTTTTCTTCGCCGGTCACTGAATTAACGATGGCCTTTCCCTTGTATACCTTAAGCGCTCCCCTGAGAGCCCCCGGATTGTTGATATCGATACAAAGCGGCACATCAACGCTTGCCATCACCCGTTCGATGACTTGGGGCAATAGTTGAATCTCATCGATGCCGGGACAAGAAACATTGATATCCAGTATATCGGCCCCGGCTTCCACCTGTGCAGCGGCTTCCCTGCAAATTATACCAAAGTCGCTGCTGCTCAGGGCTTCAGCCAGCTTTTTCCTTCCTGTCGGATTGATCCGTTCACCGATCAGAATCGTCTGACCGTCACCATTGATGACAACTTCTTTTGCCGAACTTGTAACCGTTGTTTTCATAGCTGTCCTAATTAATAGACGCCGTATTCCTTGGTATAATCCACCATCGCCTTAATATTTTCAGGTTTGGCATGATCAAAAAATGAACCGTTGCACATGATAAAACCACCGCCTTTGCCGACGGTATCAATAAGATTCTTAGCGTATGCTTTTACATCCTCGGGGTTCCCCAGATGCAGCAAAGATGACGGCATATTGCCCAGGAGACAAAGGGTGTCTCCCACGATTTCCTTGGCTTTGACCATGTCGGACTGATCGATCATCCAGACGGTTTTGCCTTTGGGCAAATTCCTGATATCTTCCAGCCGTGTGTTGTACCCGCCTTCAGCGGCACAGAAAGGTATACATCCCCCTTCGACCAGACCTTCAATGACCTTTTTCAGACTGGGCCAGTAGAATGTCTTGAATTGCTCATCGGACAGGAATCCATCGGCACCTTTATGCAGCGGCATGAATATCAACGGATTGCCTGTCTGCTGGGCCGCTCCCAGTCCCATACCGATCATGATGGGCGTAACGGCATCCAGGGCCGCCAGAAGCTTATCAGGCTGTCGGTACATATCCATCAGGATTCCTTTGGTGCCCCGGAGGGTATCGCCAAGGGTGTCGAAAGGCGCTTTGGTAAATCCGCCAAGAATATTCGGAACCCCCGCTGCCTTCATTTCGATATCAAAACCACCCACAGCCATGGCCCATTTCAGCGCTTCTTCGCCGGCTTCAAAAAGCGCCTTGAAAGCGCCTTGAACAGGCGGCAGGCCGTAAGGTATGAAATTAAAGGCCACACCGTACATTTCAAGTATACTGGTCATCGGCGCAAGCATCTGTAAGGGCTCCAGTGCTCCGAAAACCCGCGGCAAGTAGAAATTTCTGAAGAAAAAAGACGGATCGGTAAGTAAAAGATCGTACTCGTACGCCTGCATATATTCTGCTTCGCGGCACTGGTAGCTTCTCCCCTCCGGATCAACGCCATGCCCCGGCCAGGCATAAAGCTTGTAGTCAAGCTTTTCATAAAATTTCCCCGGACCCGGCCCGGCAGCCCCGAATTGCATGTCCGGCTGAAAGTCCAGGACGAATTTACGATGGGCTGCAACGCATTTGTCATAGTCATACATGGCATCTTTAAGTGTTATTCCCCCATATGCAAGAGGATACATGCCGGGAAAAAGCATCACCGGAACCCTGTCCGCAGCTTTCAACTGTACAGCGGCTTTGAATCTATTGATGTTCGCTTTATAAGCTGCTTCGGCTTCCGGGCTTTGGAATTTGATATCATTCCCTTCAGGGTCTTTCGGTGCAAGCATCTTTTGGAACTGCGCTTCCTGTTTTTCATCAGCCGACATTTCTTCCCATTTTTTTTCCATTGTTTTAGCCTCCTATCCAGCCTTGGGTCAATTTTACCGCTTGCATGGCATCTTTACCATAAGCAGCCTCACCCGTATAACGCTTAACCTGGTCATCAATCTGACCGCCCCCGACCATGAACTTGATATCATCCCTCAGACCGGCGTTCTTGATGGCATCTACGGTCTCTTTCATGGAATCAAACGCCAGG
>CAYTAQ010000026.1:0-23344 GCA_964435695.1 uncultured Desulfobacterales bacterium
CGTAGCTCAGTGGATAGAGCATTGGATTCCTAATCCATGTGCCGCGTGTTCGATTCACGCCGGGGGCACCACCAATAATTTCAATAAGTTCAGGTCGTCTTCTGAATTAATGTGATGAGACACTCATCCTCGACTATTATCGACGGTTGGAATAGTTTTTTCCCTATGATTTGCCGCAGGTCTTGCAGGTTTCTTTCGTTCGCGGTTCCGCCACCATAAGACGAAATATAGTGCTGATAAAATGCTTCTGCATTATCAAAATAATGGTCGACTACAAATTTTTCTTGCCGCGCTACTGCCTTTCCAAAAGATCTAATGTCCTGTGAAACCCGTCTGAGTAGGAACGGTTCTTCATTTTCGAATACCGAAACAAGTTTTGTATATTCGCTCTCCTCGGTCGGTTCGATGATGAGAATTTCTCCCATGGGCGCCAGTACACGTTGCGCTTCGGATAGAGCGACAAAGCCGTTTTGGTGATGGAGAGAAAAACCAAATAAAACAAGATCAAAAGAACTTTCCGGAAATTCAAGAGACTCGCCGGAACCAAGACGAAAATCCACTCCCTTGACCGCGCGTCGGGCCTCCTCTATACGTGTTTCGTCAATATCGATTGCGATCAGGGTGCCGACTTTTTGTACCAGAAACGATGAAAGCCGGCCGTTTCCGCAGCCGACTTCGAGAACGCGTTTATCCTTTAGGATCACGAACGAATTGATTTTTCTATACTCAATGTCATCGGATTGCACTATGTTTGACCCCACAGTATTTTGTGGCACCATTCAGGTAATAAATTATTTTACTGATCTATAGAATTTCATCAGAAATCATGAATGGTATAATTAATTTGATTTACTATGGCAGCTTCGATAGGGCATTCTCCAAATCATCAATAAGATCTGTAATGTTTTCTATCCCAGCAGAGTAACGAATCAGACTCTCGGGTATCCCCATTTTTAATCGTTCTTCTTTGCTGCATTCTACATGGCTTGTCGTTGCCGGAGGGCCGACAATGGTTTCAACAGCACCAAGGTTAGCCGCAGAATGAGCGTACTTTAAATTTTCGAGTACAGTACCAACTGCCTTAAAAGTATCCTCTTTGAGCATAAAACTGAGCACACCCCCAAATCCTTTCATCTGTGATTTTGCGATTAAATGCCCTTCATGGGAGTTCAATCCGGGATAGAAAACCCGCTTTATTTTTGGATGGGAGTCTAAATATTTGGATATTTCAAGTGCGTTTTGATTTTGGCGTTCAATTCTGAGTTCCAGTGTTTTCATGCCCCGCAGCAGGAGATAGGCAGACATGGGATCCAGGGTTGCGCCATTGATTTCCCGATAATGATAAATCTTTTTGATCAATTCTTTGTTACCACATACCACTCCCCCTAAAGCATCGGCATGTCCCCCAAGGAACTTAGTTGCAGAATGCAATACCAGGTCAGCACCCAGGCTAAGGGGTAGCTGATTAATTGGCGTGGCAAATGTATTGTCAACCACAACCACTGCGCCTTTGTTTTTTCCTGCTCTTGACAAACGGGCCAAATCGAGAATTTTTATTGTCGGGTTGGTTGGGGTTTCCAAATAAAGCAAATCACAACCCCTGGCTATCTCATCTTCAATAGCATCGTGATCAGTAGTGTCACAAAGAGCTACTTTGACATTTATCCTGGGAAGAAATTCAGTGAAAATCTTGTTAGTTCCACCGTATGTATCCTTTACTGAGACCACTTTTTGACCTGGCAAGAGTAGGGCAAAAAGGGTACTGCTAATAATTCCCATGCCGGTTGAGGCGCTGGTGGCCGCATCCGCCCCTTCAAGGCTGCAAATTTTATTTTCAAAAACCTCAACAGTTGGATTGGTATTACGGCTGTAAATGTGGCCTTTTCTTTTCCCCAATGTCACCTGCTGCCAAGTATTGATATCCTTGTACCCAAAAGAAACACTGAGCACTATCGGTACTTGGGTTGCATTCTGCATTAAATATTCTTCTTCACCGGCCCATACTGAACATGTCCCTTTCCCTGAAGATTGATTTTCCTTCACGAAACTGCCTCCTTTAAATACTCCAGTGCAACTCTATAGTATAACTCAGTTCCTAAAACTAGAGCCTTTTCTTCAATATCAAATTTTGGATGATGATGAGGATAACTGTTTTCATTTAATTCCTTTTTTGCCCCCACAAAAGCAAATGCAGAAGGAACTCTGTTGGCAAATTCTGAAAAATCTTCACCTGCCATGGTTTTGATGACAGCGGTCACATAATCTTTCTCATTGAGGATACTGTGCGCCGTACGTCTAACAAAGCCGGCCATAGCAGGATCATTGGAAAGCATGTGGTTCCCAATTTTAAATTTAAGATCACAAGCTGCGTCGTGCATATGGCAGATATCTATTACAATATGTTCAAATTTTTTAATCATTTCTTCACCGTCATGGTATAAAAACCGTATAGACCCTTGTAGAAGCACCTTTTCAGGTATTGTGGTACTATTTGCTCCCCCTTGGATATGGGTGAACAGGATCACAGCGGGATGTAGGGCATTGATCTGCCTTGTCTGTATAGCTTGAACGGCCTGAATAACCTGGGAAGCCACAAAAATTGGGTCAACAGATTCATGTGCAATTCCAGCATGGCCCCCCCTGCCTTTGATCACAATGGAAAAATAATGGCTGGCCGCCATTATCGGGCCATCGCTGATATCAATATACCCTGTTTCCAGCTGATTCCATAGATGACACCCAAAAGCTGCATTAACTTTATTTTTTTCAAGTACGCCTTCTTCTATCATTTTATAGGCGCCGGCATCTTCTTCATTTGGTTGAAAAGCAAAAATTATTTTCCCGCGGATTTCTTTTTTTTGATTCACTAATAGTTTTGCTGCAATCAAAAGCATGGCCATATGTCCATCATGTCCACAAGCATGCATCACATCTTTATTTCGTGACCGATACTTAAGGCTTGTTTCTTCCTGGATAGGAAGTGCATCCATATCTGACCGCAACAATATGGCTCTTCCTTTTCTTTTTCCTGCCAGAACTCCCACTACACCTGTTGTGGCGATTTCTTCTGTTTCAATGTCAATATTATTAAGATATGCAATAATTTTTTTCTGAGTCCTAAATTCTTTGAACCCAAGCTCTGGATACTTATGAAAATCTCGCCTTAGAGCGATAAGTTCCGGCCTTAGTTTTTCGAGCTCCCTTTTGAAATCCATTGGATATCCTTAAGCCTCGTTTTATTTTGTCACAAAATAATCTAATATAAAATATGCTACATAAATGCAAGAAGTTATGATTCTTCTGTATGAATTGGGCTTGTCTCCAATTTAAATTGTCATAAACTATCGATTGGTGGGAAGGCGTCGGATCGAGTAGGAAAACTACTTTTGCGCAGGGCAGAATCAGATGGAGATACTCGTTTCGAAAAGGTTGTGTTAAACCTATATCAAATATCAATTTTATGATAGGATGATAGCAAATGAAAAAATAGCAATAAAGATCTATTTCATATAATAAAGTGACATATATTGATTAAATTACTTGACATTATACAATATATTGTATAATTGTATATTTGAGGGTTTATCCTTTTTCCCTCATCCATAACCTCCTTTCGTTCTTGTAGCCCTGGTAGGATGTAACCAGGGCTACAAATTTTAGACGGAACTGCTTCCTTATATAAAAATGGAAGTGGACAAAAACCGTGAGCCGAACCTTTTCTGGCTGACCGGATCACAGCAGTTTCACTTGATGAAAGGAGTGTCTGAATCATTAGCCGGACGCATCGGTACCCCTTACCGCTCAGACTTCATGCATTCCGATAAGTGCTATTTGAAAGTTATAGTTGCTTGTACCAATTAAACTGAACCGGACCGGCCAACCATCCGATCCGGTTCAGCTTTTCTTTATTTCCCGGGTGCTGTTTCGCCGATTGATTCCATGGCCTCCTCAATGGTTGACCACGTGCTGAACTGGTAAGTATAGCCTTCAATATCGAAATCGGCATAAAGACCTCCTTTCTGTTATATGATTTAGGCAATTCCACAGACAATAAAGGCTGCAGTTATATTGCCGCCATGGATTGTAACTTGTTTCTTTTATTACCTTAATTGTAATTTTTGTGTATTTTATGGCAAAAACAACCGCACCAGACACGAAGGATAAAAGAAAGAAAAATCCTTTGTGTCCTTTGTACCTTTGTGGTTACGGTTTATCCGGGTTGTGGAAAGAAGTGCAGGTCTGCTTGAGCGCTTGAGATCTGGTCCGGGAACTAGTGGCGCAGGTAATTTAAGCGGATATTTTAGTTGTGCCCATGCAAGGTGTCAAGCTAATTTTTAAAACCCGTAGGGGCAAAACCCTTCACAATTCATTTTCTAACCTAACACCTGAAACTTAACACCTAAAACCGGTTTCATCAGATATCTTTGAAAACCTTTGCCAGCGATTCTCCGGCAACATGTATCTTCCATTCGTTCAGGTAGCCAAACGGTGTTTCGTGGATTGTGTAACCAACGCTATTTAGCTTCAGCTTGACATGACCCATCAATGATTCTGTAAATTCAATTGATGCCTTGCTCGTGGACAGATGACTGAAGGAATGGAGAACCACGGTTTCTGTGCTGAATTTTCTGGTCAGCCACTTGATATTTTTCACAGCCTTGGCAAGGACGGTTTTAAATCTATCTTCATCTTCAGATTCACATTGATAAAAAACGACCACTGCATTTTCCACTTGCCGTTCCACATCGGCATCAGGCACATCCGGCAGCATCTTCTGAAAAGTTTTGAACCAGAACTCAGTCGTGTAAAACATGAGAAGTTTCATTTATCCACCGTTGAATAACCCCTTTCTGCAAAAGGGTGGGTCCATATTCGGTTGAAACCGGCTAAAGTTAACAAAATCGTAAAAACTATTGACTATTTTTCCGTCATTCCGGACGAATCTCGCCCCGTGGCGAGATAAGATCCGGAATCCAGTCTTTTAGCCCATAGCCTTTTTCTGGGTCCCGGATCAAGTCCGGGGTGCGTCCGGAATGGCAAGGCGCTAAGCGGCAATTATTACCTTTTCTTCTCCTAAAAGCGAGGGGTTTCAACCATTCCCGAAAGAAACTCTAATAATTTCTTTCCGAAAACGCCAAACGTTTTTAAATTGTTTGTGAAGCGCTTTGATCTTTTCCTTCAAGGCTGCATCGTTTTCCATATTCGCCGCCACGGCTGAACCTGAAATGCCATGCTCTTTTTTCACAAAGTAAATTACTGCCGGATCCGGATATATAGCGTTCGAATCCGGCAGGAATTTAATTTAAATGTAAGAAAACCAATACGCAACCACCGAATCAAAATTTCTTTTTACAGCCTCGCTGCCGCAAACAATTTCACCATGTCCCGGTAAAAGATATTCAACGTCGAGGCCGGTTAATCGCTGAATGCTGGTCTTGAGTTGATCGCCGTCACCCCCGGGCAGATCCGTTCTGCCCACGCCCTCATGAAAAATAAGGTCACCGGTAAACAACGATTTGTTTGCAGGCAGGTAAAGGGAGATGGAGCCGGGTGAATGGCCGGGTGTGTGGATAATTGAAAGCTCAGTACCGTTGACATCTAGGCTACCTTCCTCAAGAAAAAAATCAGGAGCGTATGCATCCAGATCAATGCTGTTTTGAAGTCCGGCGTATCGCCCCATTTGCTTGATCAACTGCCATGCAGACTCATGAAATGCCACCTGCGTCGCTTGTCTCTTAAACAGCTGCACGCCTTCAATGTGATCCGGATGGGCGTGCGTGCAGATAACAAGGCTGATATCACCCAGGGACATTCCTATAGCCTCCAGGCCTTTTTCAACATGAGCGAACATGCTCATATGGCCGGGATCGATAAGGATGGGGCTGGGTCCATTAATGAGATAGGTATTGCAGTTATTTGCCGTCATGGACTGCCATAGAAATGCGTGGATGTTTTTTGTTACCTCCATTAATTTGTCCTCAAGCTCTTTCTTTTACCGCCCGCTTCGCTAAAGGGACTCTCATTCTTGGAGCACGGTTCATTTTTCCTGAGGCGGGAATTGACCCAGAATTTTTTGAACGGTTTCATTGATCCGCTTTGTGATTCTTTCCGGATCCTCATGCTGCACAAAGGCACTGGTTCCGGTTCCCCGCCAAAGCAAATCGCCGCTTCCCGAATCAATGATATCGATCACCAGCATGGCTTCGTCGTAGTCGCTGACCCGGTTGCCGGCACTGAATCCGATTCCGCCGTGCCGGCCGAAACTTCCCATGCCGAACACAAACCCCGGACCGCTGTTGTCCAAATCGATCCGGCTGTAAATTTCCTGCCGATAGGCAATATAAAAATCAGGCTGAACACCCGATACCCGCAGGTATCCCTTTGCCGACAGGAACGCATCCACCGCACTGCGGATCCGCGTATCGCGCAGCGGATTGTCCAGGCGCAGATCGCCTGTTTTTTCCTGATGTTCGGATTGCCAGGCATATGTCTTCAGGGTCGAATAATCCCTGTTGGCGGGATAATCCTGACTGACCCGGCTGCCGGAACAACCAAGCAAAAATATCAAAATCAAAAACGTATTGAATAATCTAAATTTTTGCATCATTTCCTCAAACTGTTTACAATTTCAGGGATCATTCATTTGAGAAAACATTATATCACAGCATAGCATCCGGGTCCAGTGTGGACACAGATATTAGATAACTCCCTAAAGAGGGGCCTGAAAACGGCCATCGAATTGGATCAAACCTGGTTCTCAAAAAAAATGATCGGGTTTTTCAGATAACCGCCTTTATTCATGATGCCGCTTTTTCCATATGATGCACCATGGCTTCCATAATCTTTTTCCAGCAATCATTCATCATGGGCAAATCATGTCCCATGCCTTCAATGATCATCAGCTCGGCATCTGGAATCGCTTCGGCGGTATCCTTTCCGGCTGCCATGGAAACGAGGGGATCTTCATCACCGTGAATGACAAGGGCAGGCACGGTTATTGCGGCCAGTTGTCCTTTTCTGTTTTTCTGCAGCAGGGTTGCGATGAGCTGATGTGCCGTTCCTTGAGGACAAAAGGATCGGTCGAAATATCGACCCGCTATTTCCCGCAGAAAATCCACATCAAAATGCATCCCGGACCCTGAGATGACCTTGAATACATTGACGGTATAGTCAATATAGGCCGGACGCTTCGCAGGGGCCGGCTCGAACAGCACATTCAGGGCATCCGCATGGGGCGCTGGAAGATCCGGGTTGCCCGTTGTGCTGTAGATTGAAATAAAACTTCGCACACGGCCCGGGTGATGGATGGCAATGGTTTGTGCAATCATACCTCCCATGGAAATTCCGCAGATGTGCGCCTTTTCGATATGCAGCGCATCCAGCAATCCAACGGCATCTTCTGCCATATCTTCTATGGTATAAAGCGGCTTGACCCTCTCACCCCTCATCATTGCCTTAAACATTTTTGCGGCGGCGCCGGATTCCGGATCCATTATTTTTGATGACAAACCTGAGTCCCTGTTGTCGAACCGGATCACGAAATAACCTCTCGCGGCCATGGACTCACAAAGAGATTCGTCCCAATCCAGGAGCTGGCCTCCCAAGCGGGAAATCAAGAGCAGCGCAGGGAATCCAAATGATCCAAAGGTCTCATATTCAATCTCGATATTGTTTGCATGAATGCGTGCCATTTTTCTCTTCAATTCCTCCTTTTTGGGGGGATATTTGTCTTGTTAATTCTTTTATATTTGACAAATTTCATGAAGATCATCATATTTTGATTGTGTCAACCAATCTTTACATCATAAGATATTGTACGCAACAATCATAGGAGGACGTCGACAGATGATTCAAAAAAAATATCTTTTTATTGCTTTTCTTTTCCATTTTATTCTCACATCGGCAGCCGGGGTTCTGCTGGCTGGTCCTGCGCTTGCAGTGGAAACAAAAGATATGGGCGGATGGGAAATAAACAGTCCTTACAACCGTCTCTACAACCCGGCCGAGATGGACAGAATCAGTGGCAAGATCGAAAAAATCATTGAAGTTGTTCCCCTGCCGGGCATGTCGCCGGGAGTAGCCATCATCCTTCGGGAGTCAAAAAGCGACAGCACCGAGGTCCATTTATGTCCCACCTGGTATATCGACCATAAAAACACCGGACTTAAAAAGGGAGACTCGGTTAAAATCAGGGGTGCCTGGGCTGAGGTCGGAGATAAATTTGTCTTCATGGCATCCAAGATCAAAAAGGGAGACTTTTTCGAGCTTAAAGTGCGCTTGACCAAAGATGGCAAACCCTTCTGGACCATGAGCTCCGAAGAAGAAGAACGCGAAAAAGCCAACCAGTAAACACCGGGTATCCGCGTAAAAACAATACTCCTAATGGAAGGTTTTGCAAAATGAATGCGGAAATTTTCAATGAAGCTGCAGAATCCATACTGAACGGTGATGCGCAAAAAGCTTCCGATGTCGCCAGAAAAGGCCTGGATCTGGGGTTGGATCCTTTAGATCTGATGAACGACGGTTTTATCCCAGGAATCAACCGGGTTGGAGATCTTTTTGAGACCGGGAGACTCTTTCTCCCGCAACTGATCTACTCGGCATCCGCCATGGAAAAGGCAACAGAAATTCTCAATGCCGCCATTTCGAATGGGCAAGTAATTTTGTCGGGGAAAATTCTTTTGGGAACCGTCGAGGGGGATGTCCATGATATCGGGAAAACCATTGTCGCAGCCCTCTTTAAAGCCAACGGATTTGAGGTAATCGATCTCGGAAGAGATGTATCCGTCGATCGGTTCATCAATGAAGCCGAAAAATCAGGTGTCGATGTCATTGGAACCAGCACCCTGTTGACCACAACCATGGAAATGCAGCATCAGCTGGAACAGGAATTAAAAAAGGCCGGTCTGAAGGGAAAATATAAAACCATTGTTGGCGGTGCCCCTGTTACACAGCGGTGGGCGAATCGTATCGGGGCCGATGCATATGCACAGGACGCCGGCGATGGCGTAAAACAAGTAAAGAAGCTGCTGCAAGGGCGGAAGACAGAAGACGGAGGACCGAGGACGGAAGGCGGAAGTAAGAGATCAGAGGTCGGAGGTCTGGAATCAGAAGTGCCTCTGATCTCTGATCTCTGATCTCTGTCCTCTGACCACCGGCATTGGGGGGGTGGATCGAAATGTGATCGTGTGGGCTCTAAATCCACATAGACGGGTGCAACTCCCGTACTCCCCGCCAGTCATGAAACAAACAGAGATCTGCGTCCGGATCCCAAGCACTGCTGGAACCCCGGCAGGTGTTACTAACACAAGATTAATGGAGCATCCCATGACCATTTCCTGGACACCGACCCAATCAAGGCGTCTCAATGAATTGAATGCTGATCCCGCGGTTTTGGGCACGAGATTTAAAAAAGAAGTCATTCGCGATAAAAAATACCGCCAGTTAGAAAAAAAACTGGCCAAGGAAAACAGGCAGCGTATCCGCGAATATCGTGTGACTTTCAAACGCCCTGCATTATGCAGGCTGGAGAGTACCCTCAGTTATGCACTGGTAGCCCAGGGTTTCGTGCAGGTATCCACCCCGATCATCATGTCAAGAGGGTTGCTGAAAAAAATGTCGATTGATGCCGCTCATCCCCTGAATTCGCAAATATACTGGATCGATAATAACAAATGCCTGCGGCCCATGCTGGCACCCCATTTGTATTACCTGCTGGTGGATTTGTTACGTTTATGGGAAAAGCCGGTACGGATTTTTGAAGTCGGTCCCTGTTTCCGAAAGGAAACCAGGGGAGCGCAGCATGCCGCAGAATTTACCATGCTCAACCTGGTGGAAATGGGATTAACCGATGAATCCCGCGAAGACCGCATTCGCGATCTGGGCTCTTTGATGATGAACGCAGCCCAAATAGATGACTTTCGCTTTGAAGTCGTGCCGTCCGAAATTTACGGCGAAACCATCGATATTCTGGCAGGTGATGATTCTCTGGAAATAGGATCCGCCGCCATGGGCCCTCATCCCCTTGACAGGCCCTGGAAAATACATGAAGATTGGATCGGTATCGGGTTTGGACTCGAAAGGATGCTGATGGCGGCATACAAAACACAGAATCTTGCTAAAATGGGAAGAAGTCTGTCATACCTTGATGGTATTCGTCTGAATATTTAATACCTTGCAAGGTTTATCTCTGTTACCGCAAAAACAACCACAACGACACAAAGAATAAAAGAAAGAAAATAATCTGTGTGCCCTTTGTGCCTGGTTCCGATTTGTCCGGTTTAGGTTATAAGCGAGCCTCATGAGATTTTTGACTAAGGACACGGCAACAGATCAACGGCTGAACGAAATACTTGCAAAGGCGGAAAATGAAGCAGCCCTTTCAACAAAAGAGCTTGCCTTTTTACTTGGCCTAAAAGAGCGTTCCCGGAAAGAGTTTCTTTTCAAAACAGCCAGAGAATTGCGGCACAAATATTTCGGGGACAAGATCTTTCTCTATGGGTTTATCTACACAAGCACCTTTTGCCGAAATGATTGTTGTTTCTGTTATTACCGGAAATCCAATAAAAGAGGCAGGCGATATCGTAAGACAGATCCGGAAATTATTTCGACAGCGGTCAAGCTGGCCAAAACCGGCGTTCATCTGATCGATCTGACCATGGGAGAAGACCCTTTGCTCTTTAAAAACGGAGATGTCGAAGGGCATCGATTATGTGAACTGGTGAAATCCGTAGCAAAGAGAACCGGTTTGCCGGTCATGGTGTCTCCGGGTTTGATATCGGAAAGTTTATTGCATAGACTCAAGGCATCCGGAGCCACCTGGTATGCCTGCTATCAGGAAACGCATACGCGCCGGCTGTTCAATCGCTTAAGATCCGGACAGGATTTCAACAACCGGATGAAAATCAAAGCAAAAGCGCACAAACAGGGTTTTCTCGTGGAAGAAGGAATACTCTGCGGCATCGGTGAAGAAATTTCAGATATTGTCCGCTCCATTGAGGCTATGAAAACATTGGATGCCGATCAGGTTCGCGTCATGAAGTTTATCCCTCAAAAGGGGACCCCCATGGAAGGACGCGCTTCACCGGATCCCTGGATGGATGCCCTCATCATCGGAATCCTGCGTCTGGTATTTCCAGCCAGACTGATCCCTGCCTCACTGGACATCGAGGGCATCGCCGGTTTGAAAAACAGGCTGGATGCCGGCGCCAACGTTGTGACATCCATTGTACCGCCCGGCGAAGGACTTTCCGGTGTCGCCCGGCATTCGCTGGATATCGAAGACGGCAACCGAACCAGCAATGTTGTCGCAAAGATACTGAACCAGTGGGACCTTGAAGCAGCATCCGGCGATGAATACCTCAGATGGATCGCATCGCGACAACAATCCATCGCCTCCCCGGATTCTGACAGGAAAACCGTTTGCGAATAGTTATCTTGGGAGGAAAACTTCAGGGCGTCGAAGCCGTATATCTGGCAAAAAAAGCCGGCTGGGAAACCTTTGTAATAGATCGTAAACCGAATGGCCCGGCATCGGGCCTCTGCGATGCATTCATACAGGCGGACATTAAGACGCCGGATGATCTGAATCGCCGCGTGGCAGGTGCCGACCTGTTGATCCCGGCCATGGAAAATAACGAGACGCTGGCTTTCCTGAAAAAGAGCCCTCCAAAGGGAGACATCCCTGTCTTATTCGATTTTTCAGCCTATGCTGTTTCGTCGTCAAAAAAAACCTCCAACCGGCTTTTTCATCAATTGCGTATCCCGGCGCCCGTGCCGTGGCCCGCTTGCGGATTTCCGGTGGTTATAAAACCTAGTCTCGGCAGCGGAAGCCGGGGTGTCAGAATTTTTCATGATGCTTCGCAGTTACGTGCCCATACAAACCGATCATCCGGCGAACAGATCATGCAGCAGTTCGTCCATGGACCTTTATTCTCTGTTGAGGTGGTGGGCCGGTCGGGAAAGTTCTTTGCTTTGCAGACAACCGAACTTGAAATGGACTCAATGTTTGATTGCAAACGGGTAACAGCCCCCACCGACCTGCACCCAAACCACATATCCGAATTTGAGTCCATCGCCGTCAGGCTGGCAGAATCGCTGTCTCTGCAGGGGTTGATGGATGTTGAAGCTGTTTTTAATGACAACATGTTCAAAATATTGGAAATAGACGCCCGACTCCCCAGCCAGACACCTACGGCCGTATGGTGGTCGGCAGGGGTGAACCTCTTGGGGTTACTGACTCGCTGTTTTCTGTCAGGGGAGGAAATAAAGAAGCCTGTTGCATCATCATCCAAAGGAGTTGTATACGAACATATCCGTGTCAAGGGAAACCTGCTGGAAACAGCCGGTGAGCACATCATGTCCGAAAGCGATGCGCTCTATCTGCAGCATGATTTTTTCGGGGCTGACGAAGCATTGACAAATTACCGTCCGCATCGCCATGAATGGGTGGCCACATTGATCAATAGCGCGGAAACCCGTCAGGCAGCATGGGAGAAACGCAACCGGGTCGTTGCCGACATCCGGCGCCATTTTGATCTGGGTAGGTATATCGATGATGGCCCCATAAAATAGAAAGCGAATCATGGTGCGGCCGGTAAATGAAATTCGGGTATCAGGCTTGCTATTGTTATAGGCATGGATAAATATGACTCGACTAACCACGCGACATATTGAAACAATATCTGATAATCTTGCGGCTTATGATTCTGATCTTATGGTCAGAACCGGCAGCTCTTTAAAGGGTCTGGCCTGCCGCGCAGCCGGTTTTCAGGAAAAATTACTGCCGGAAACGGCGGCTAAAAACGTCGTTGCAGTCATTCCAGTCTCCAGCGGTTTGGGTGTAATCGCCGGATTTTGCGATGCTGTGGCAACTATTGCTGCGCATTTGGGGTGCAAAACATTTATTACCCAAAAGACGGATATTGCCGGACTGGCCGAAGCAATTGAAAGACAGGCCCAGGTACTGATGCTTGCGGATGATCATTTTTTTGTCGCCATCCATCATGGCGGCCACCACATCATGGATAATACCCTAGCCACCGCCAAAGGGTTTATTACCGGCCTGGAACTTATGGCGGGTGGAAATCTTGAAAATAAAAACGTACTGGTCATCGGCTGCGGCAGGGTTGGCAGCCATGCAGTTAGCGAACTAATCAGCATGGGATCTTTTGTATATATATTTGATGTTGATTCTGATAGTTATATATCGTTATTTCAAGTAATAGATAATAAATATCACGACCGGATCCATGTGGAAGATGATTTGAACCAGGCACTAACAAAGCACCGGCTCATCCTGGATGCTTCCCCGGCAAAGGATATCATTCGTGCCCGTCATATCATGCCGGATACCTATATCAGCGCGCCCGGCGTTCCTGCGGGACTGGATCGGGACGCCATGAGAAAAATCGGTCTGCGACTGCTGCATGACCCCCTTCATATCGGCGTGGCGACCATGGCGGCGGGCGCCATGAAATCGTGTTATGATCTGAATCTTGCATGAAAATCTGAGGCTTGTGCAGGTCAGTTATAAGGTTAGTAAACAAAAAAATGATGGAATCTGATAAGGATATTTCCCACAAAAATAAAAAAAAGGCACCGGCCGGAAGATACTACCGAAAACGGATCGAGCTTTTTCGACTCATCGATAAAATAAAGCTGTGGCCGTCGAAAAAAGGAATCCTGCATGGCATTCAATGCATCGAAAAGCAAGGGGACCGGGCCCGGATTACAACCCACTGCAGCAAAACCTTCATGATCAACAATTCAAGAAACAGCCGGGCCGCACGATGGCTCAGGAATAAATGGTTTAAACGTGTATGCAGCAACTGCGGCATCCCCGGATGGAAGCTGGAAAAATATTCCTCGACACGATTCAAGCGCCACCATGGGTCGCTGCTAAATTCCGAATATGATCCGGATAAGGGTAATAAGGGTTAATTTCCCCATGCTCAACCAGGAAGTAAATCTTGGGAAGGTGTTACGTTTTAGATGTTAAGTTTTAAGCAGATGAATCGTTCTTTAAAGGCCATACGTCCTGGAAATTTTTTCACTATATGCCGCCTTTCTGCCCGGGCATGCCTTTCGAGGGCATATTTGACAGCTGTAGAATGGAATTTCCGTCGGGAAGTAGATGCCGGATATCGATTTGACCGGAATCATCAACAAGCTGCCCCTAAGACTGACGCCAATGGGGAGCTTACCCTCTCCAAACAGGGAAAATAACGGCTTTTGTTCTTCAAGCGGCCAATCGGCAAGAGATCCAGGACCCATAAACGACATCCCGGTGAGGGCGAATTTGCTTTTTAAATGTTCTTCCAGCATCCGTCGTGCGCTGCCTAAAGCGATATTTCCGATGACATCCAAGTAATATTTATGCATCAGGTTCCCAGTGGTATCTGCTTTTTGTGAAAGCAGATTACCGATGGTAATCACAAAGGGAAAAACCCGCTCGACCGAATCCAGGTTTTTTCGCAAAACCCGGCTGGTGAATGCGACACCGTCAATGGAAACAGTATCTGTCTGCTTGGCATCCACATAGCTGACCTTAAAGATGGCTTTTGCACGTATAAGATTTTGAGTTTCATCAATAATTTTTAGGGCTTCGTCCCATTGCCTGCTGCTTTTCAGATGGAACCATTTCCTGAGTTGCCCGTGAGGCAGCTGTATCGGCAGCGGATCGAGTATTTCAAAATCCTTATTCATTTTGGTAGGTGGTTGTTACCCTTGACCGGATTGACATAAAAAGTTCTTCGAAATTTGATTATTAGCATACATTGAATTATTGAAATTACAAATACCAAATCACAAAGGACAAACAAATCACAATGACCAAAATTCTAAATTTAAAAGAGGCAAGGATGCTTGGATGCCGGACTAAAATATTCAAATTGATACTGGATCCCGGCTCGCATCCCACGATTTGTCGAAACCCATGACAAATCGCGGGATTTGGCCGGGATGACGAGTTACGGAACAAGCTCTAACTTGATGCTTAACGAACCCGCTTCCGGTTTCTCTCTTGACATTTACACTAAAACTGAGCCATTTTCGGGACAGGGGTGCACTGAAATCATGATTGAAAAAATTATATCAGGCGGGCGGACCGGAGCAGGCAGAGCAGCTCTTGATGCTGCGATGAAACTCGGAATCGCACATGGCGGATGGGTATTAAATGGTAAAATGACGGAAGACGGTCCTCTTTCCGACAAATATGACCTCAAGGAGATGCCCGATCAAAACCATTCTGAAAGAACTAAGAACAATATTAAAGAAGCCTGCGGCACGTTGATACTTTCACATGGAAAATTTCGCGAGCATTTTGATTTCATTAAGAAAATGTCCGAGCGCTTCAGCAAACCAATGCTGCATGTCGACCTGCAAACAACCATTGCCTTCAATGCCGCCACCCTTATCAATGATTGGATTGTGGATAACGACATCAGGATATTGAATGTAACCGGGCCAAGAGATGAGCGGGACCCGAAAATATATCAGGCAACGCTGGACATTATCCAGGCGGTCTTCTTCCTGAACCTTACGGAAACCAATATGAGCAATCCCATTCACGCCCATTACAATCAAAGCGGTGAATCCAGCCCAGCCTCTTCACCAAAGACAGTAGCGGATGCCGTCGATATTATTTTAAGCGACATGTCTTTAAAAAATCGATCGGCCATGGCAAATCTAAGAGAACAAGAACTGCCCTCCCTCCAATTGACATTGGGATTGTACATTAAAAGACGGCTGGATCAATGGCCCCACGATGAAGCATTTACAGCGTCCTGCATCGCCGAGTCCAGAGAAGAAGGGATGGATGAATCGAATTTGACCATCATGATGATCAAGAAACTGTGGAAAAAATTGAAAGAAACCCACCGCTTGCGGGTTGTAAAATAAAATCTTTTTCCCTTGACTCTTCGGGATACAGATTGATATGGATTTCTCTATTCTTTTTTCGAATTATGTGTTCTCGGTCTATCCAATAAATAATTTTCATATCCTTTCATGATGTCCTGCTGAAAAGCGGAACAAAGGGATGCGGTCTATCAACTGAATCGACAGGGGGAACTTATTCTACTGATTCTTGTACCGAAGCTGAAGCTCAGGAGCCTGCGTCTATGGATATGAAAAGAGATTACTACGAGGATGTTCAGCTTTTTACCTCAGGTGTAATTGTCTTCTGGCTTTCCATTCTGTGTCTCTTTCTTGCCGTCTTTCCGTTCATTGCGAAAAATTATTATGTGTATGTGGCCAATTTTATGGCCATTAATGTCATTGTCGTAGTGGGTCTCAACCTGCTGGTGGGATATACCGGCCAGATCTCTTTAGGCCATGCGGGATTTTTTGCCATCGGTGCTTATGGTACCATTGTTTTAATGACAAAGGTCCATTTTCCGTTTCTGCTTGCGCTGCCGGCTGCCGGTCTTATCGCTGCTTTTTTTGGGTTTTTATTGGGGCTTCCTGCGCTTCGCCTGGAAGGCCCCTACCTGGCCATTGCCACGCTGGGGTTCGGTGTCACGACCACCCAGATTATCGGAAAAATTAAAGTATTGGGTGAACGCCAGGGATTGCACGCGCCTGATTTGGCCATCGGCCCCTGGCTCATCAACACCGATAAAGCATTTTACTTTGTGCTCATCCCCCTGACCGTATTGCTGGTTTTATTTGCACGAAATATTGTCAAAACCAAGGTGGGAAGAGCATTTGTTGCCATTCGGGATGCAGATATCGCCGCGGAAACCATGGGAGTCAATCTGACACTTTATAAAACGCTGGCTTTTGCATTGAGTGCATTCTACGCTGGTATCGGCGGGGGGTTATACGCGTTTGTACTGCGATTTATTGAACCGGAGCTCTTCAGTCTCTTCATGTCCGTCATGTTTCTCACGATGGCTGTAGTGGGCGGACTCGGTTCCATGTTCGGCCCCATCGCGGGCGCCTGCCTGCTGGCCTGGCTCGATCTACAGCTGCGAAATATTCTCAGCATACCGTACATCGGGGAATGGCTGAAATCCTTGTCCCAGAGTTTTTTTTCAGTCACCGGTGTCTCCAACATTCAGTTTATCGTATTTGGATCAATTCTGATCCTGATTATGCTGTTTGAGCCGCTCGGGATATACGGTATCTGGATACGGACAAAGAAGTACTGGCGTACCTGGCCATTTTAAAAATCGTGACCGCTTTTTAAAATAAATTTGGCAGCGTATGAAAATGTTGAGAAAAAAGATGTATTTTGGGTTTAACTTTTTCGTGTTTTCGTGATTAATTTTCTTGCGGGGAACTCATGATCGATTTTTTACAGATGATGCTCAGCGGTATCGCAGTCGGCAGCTCCTATGCCCTTATGGGGCTCGGGATGGTGTTGATCTACAAGGCATCAGAGGTCCCAAATTTCGTCCAGGGAGAAATGGCGCTCCTGCCCGTCTTTGTGGCATATATGCTGCTGTCATCCTATGGCCTCCCCTTTTATGTCGCCTTCCCGGTTACACTCGTATTTGCCCTTCTGTTGGGATGTTTTCTGGAATTTGCCATCCTTCGGCGCGCCAAAGAACCGAATGTTTTAGGCCTCATTATCATCACCATCGGCATGGAGATGCTGCTTTTGGGATTTGTCTCCTGGAAGTTCGGCGCGGACCAGCGCGCCATGCCGTTTCCCATCTCCACTTATGACAGCATCGTTATCGGCGATATTTTCATCAGCACCCTGGACATGCTGACACTCGTCGTGGCGCTGATTATCATGCTGGTTCTGTTTCTCTTTTTCAAATACTCCAAAATCGGCGTTGCCATCAAAGCCACCCAGCAGAACGAAAACGCCGCCGCATTGATGGGCATCAAAACCCACCGCGTGCGCATGATCACCTGGGGAATTTCCTCGCTGGTGGGTTGTGTGGCAGGCCTGCTTATAGCACCGGTTATTATGGAGCCTTATATGATGTGGGATCCCATGCTCAAAGGATTTGCCGGTGCGGTTGTGGGCGGGATGACATCCTTGCCCGGCGCTGTTTTCGGCGCCTATATTCTGGGCATAAGCGAGCACCTCTTCGGCGGGTATGTCTCCATCGAGTTTAAGTCTGTGGTGGCGTTTGCAGTCATTGTTCTGGTACTCTGCATTAAGCCCAGCGGGCTGTTTGCAAAGCATTATGTTAAAAAGGTATAACCAACTCG
The DNA here is from genome assembly GCA_964435695.1 of uncultured Desulfobacterales bacterium. Lineage (GTDB taxonomy): Bacteria > Desulfobacterota > Desulfobacteria > Desulfobacterales > B30-G6 > CAYTAQ01. The sequence continues at coordinate 18,172 of CAYTAQ010000026.1, forward strand.
TATTTGGTGTTTTGTGTTTCGTGTTTTGTCCTGGCGAATGGGCAACGCACTAAAAACAACACACCAAACACTAAACACAAAATACAAAACACTAACCAAAAAGGAGAACACGTATGAAAAAGTATCTTTTGTGTGTTTTGGCTGTCATGATGGTCGCGGTATTCGGATTTGCATTCAGCGCAGCAGCAGAAGAAGGCGTTACAGACACCGAGATTCACATAGGCCAATGGGGGCCCCAGACCGGTCCAGCCGCTCCCTGGGGAGCCGTTGCCCGCGGAACCGATGCCTACTTCAAAATGATCAATGCCGAGGGCGGCATTCACGGCAGGAAACTCGTCCACCACTATTTTGATGATGGCTACAACCCTGCCAAAACCATGGCCGGCGTCAAGCAGCTCCAGGAAGATATCGGTATGTTTGCCTGGGTTTCCGGCGTAGGGACGGCCTGTGGACTGGCTGTCCAAGATTATCTCATGGAAAGAAAGATACCGTGGCTGGGGCCCTCTGCCGGTTCCAGACACTGGATCGAGCCTCCTAAAAAGTATCTCTTCAACAGCTATCCGCTCTATTTAGGGGATGCCCAGGTCCTTTCCCAGTATGCCGTCGGGACATTGGGTTTTAAAAAGATCGCCATTGCCTATCAAAACGACGACTATGGCAAACAGGGACTGGAGGGCGCCCAGAAGCAACTTGCCAAGCACGGATTGAAGCTGGTGGAACAAATTCCGGTGAATGTCGCGGATACCGACATGAAGCCCCATATCATGAAGTTCCGCCAGGCAGAAGCCGAGGCGGTTCTGATGTTCGTCGGTCCCGGTCAGGTGGCACGCCTCATCGGAACCGGCAAAGCCATGCAGTTCGAACCCCAGTGGATGACGACCACGACCTGCGCCGACGTTCCCTTGATGATGGCCATCACCAAGGGGTTGTATGCAGGTACCATTCTGGCCAGCTTCGGCATGATGAACCCGGCCCAGGTCGGCATCGGGAATTTGGAAGACTCGAATAACCCCTCCCTCCCCTTGCTGAAGAAGTACCAGGAAAAAGCATTTAACGCCTTCGCGGCCAAGGAAGAACGCTGGGGAATGACTTTTGCAGCAGGTATCGGCTATGTGGAGCCATTTGTCGAAGCCCTGAAACGCGTCGGCAGAAACCTCACCCGCGAAAAGCTGGTTGCAGAAATGGAAAAGATCCAGAATTTCCAGGGAATCATGGGGCATGTCACCTATAAGCCTTTCAAGGCCGGCGACCCACTATGCCGCATCGGTCAACAGGAAGTATTTGTTGCCCAAGCGACACCGGATGCCAAAACAAAAATATTGACCGACTGGACTCAGACGGAATACATCCCAATGAGTAAATAAATTGATAGAGAGATACACACCCCTGGAGGTTGTGTGGTGCAAAACGCCATCAACCTCCAGTTAAGTTCATTTTAAGTTCATCCCCATTGCAAGGAAAGCCACTCCATGCCCTTTTTTGAAGTTAAAAACCTTTCCATCAGTTTTGGCGGTCTAACGGCGCTTGACGACATATCGTTTGAGGTGCAGCAGGGAGAAATCTATGCCATCATCGGGCCGAACGGCGCCGGCAAAACCACCCTCTTTAACTGCATTAACGGCATCTACCATCCAAACGCCGGGGAAATTGTTTTCAAAGATAAAAACACGCATGGCAAAAAGCCGGATAAGATCGCCAAAATGGGTATCGCCCGGACATTTCAGAACATCGAACTCTTCAACAACATGAACACCATGGAAAACATCATGCTGGGGCGGCATCTTTACATGCAGACCGGTCTGTTCCGCGGTGCCTTTCTGTGGGGAAGACGCTCCTTTGCCGGAAAAGAGGAGGTCGCCCACCGAAAAAAAGTGGAAGAGATCATCGATTTCCTGGATCTACAGTCCGCCCGCAATAAATTCGTCGGCGGACTGCCGTACGGCACCCAGAAACAGATCGAACTGGCCAGGGCCCTGGCCCTGGAACCGGAACTGCTGCTGCTGGACGAACCCTGTGCCGGCATGAACTCGGAAGAAAAACAGGACATGATCTTCTGGGTCAAGGATATCCAGGATGAGCTGGGCATCACCATCCTGCTGATCGAACACGACATGACCATGGTCATGGATATTTCAGACCGGATTCTGGTGCTGAACTTTGGCAAAATCATTGCCGAGGGAACATCTGAAGAAGTGCAGAAACATCCGGAAGTACTGAGGGCCTATCTGGGAGAAGACAACAGTGAGTGCGCTGCTTGAAATAAAAAATATTGAAACCTATTATGACCTGATCTACGCCATACGAGGGGCCTCGCTCACGGTTGAAGAAGGCAGTATCACCGCTATTCTCGGCAACAACGGCGCCGGTAAATCAACCATCCTGAAAACCGTCATGGGACTCATCGAAGATCAGCCGGACAAAGGTAGCATCGAATTCATGGGCAAGCGTATCGACGGTATGGATACGGACAAAATTGTTCGCCTGGGAATTTCCCTGGTTCCCGAAGGCCGCGAAGTCTTCGAAGAGTTGTCCGTGAAAGAGAACCTCATGATGGGAGCCTATACGCGCAGCGACAAGCGGGGCATTGCTGAAGACTTTGATAGAATTTTTTCCTATTTTCCGATTTTAAAAGCACGGTCCCATCAGTGGGCGGGTACGCTTTCCGGCGGTGAGCAGCAGATGCTGGCCATCGGCCGGGCGCTTATGAGCCGCCCCAAGCTCCTGCTTCTGGATGAACCTTCTTTGGGGCTCTCTCCGATTCTGGTCAAGGAAATATTCGAGATCATTAAAACCGTCAACGCTGAAGGCATCACGATTCTCCTGGTGGAGCAGAATGCCCGCATGGCGCTGGCGGTATCCGAAACAGGGTTGATCCTGGAAAACGGGCGTTTTGTCATGAAAGGCAAGGCCTGCGATTTGATGGAGGACAAGGACGTCAAGGAATTCTACATGGGTGTCAAATCTGAAGCCTCCGTCAAAGGATACCAGCGGTGGAAACGGAAAAAGGCCTGGAGATAAAATCGTTTCTCTCGTTTCCATGCTCTGCATGGGAACGAGAGAAACGATTTTATATACTATTTTATTTAATGATTAAAAAAACGAACAATTCGCTTTTGCTTTGCGCCTCTAATTTAAAATTTAAAATTAAAAATTAATCGCCCAATGAACTCAACAAACCCAATAAACGAAACCGTACCGGGCGCATTTCTGGCAGCCGTGGATAAATGGGGCAACCGGGTTGCCATGAGAAAAAAGGAATACGGCCTCTGGCACGATATTAGCTGGAAAGACTATTACGAAAACGTCAAAAACATCGCCTGTGCACTAATGTCTTTGGGCCTTCAAAAGGGTGACTGCGCCGCCATTATCGGCGACAATTGCCCGGAATGGGTTTATGCGGACCTGGGTATCCAATGCTGCGGGGCTGCCACAACCGGCGTTTATGCCACCAACGCCTGGCAGCAGGTGGAATATGTGGTGAACAACTCGGAGTCAAGGTTCTTTTTTGTGGAAAATGAAGAGCAGCTCGACAAATGGCTCCACTTCAGAGACAACGCGCCCAACTTGAAAAAGGTGATCGTGTGGGACACGGAAGGGTTGCGGCAGTTCAAAGACCCCATGGTCATGACCTTTGAAGACCTTCTGGCATTGGGGGAAAAAGCTTCCAGAGAAAAGCCCGGGATGCTTGAAAACAGGATCAAGGACATCGGTCCTGAAGATATGTCGGTCCTCATCTATACCTCGGGGACCACCGGCCCGCCCAAGGGCGCCATGCTGACCCACCGCAACTGCGTCTGGATGGGATCGGCCATCGTATCCAACAACCCCATGTACGATGACGATGAGATCATGTCCTTTTTACCCCTGTGCCATATCTTCGAGCAACTGTTCACTGTACTGGCGCATTTCAAGGTCGGGCACATCGTCAATTTCATCGAAAGCCTGGACACGGTAACAGACAATATGATGGAAATTAGCCCCACCGTCGCGCATGCTGTTCCGCGTATCTGGGAAAAATATTACTCCGCCATCATGATCCGCATGGCCGATGCAACCTGGTTTAAAAAACTGGCCTTTGGTGCAGCCATGAATATCGGTCGAAAGAGAGCCGATCTCAAAATGGCCTTCAAACCCGTTCCCTTTTCTCTCGAGCTGCTTTACAAACTGGCCTACGCTGCGGTCTTCCGGAAGCTCAAGGAACGCCTGGGGTTTGACCGGATACGCGTGGCCTACTCCGGCGCAGCACCCATTGCACCGGAGATCCTTCATTTTTTCCAATCCATCGGAGTGAACCTGGTGGAAGGATATGGACAGACCGAAGGAACCGGTGTCACCACCACCGCCAAAATCGGCCGGGTTAAATTCGGGACGGTGGGTATTCCGCTGAAAGATGTGCAGATCAAAATCGCCGATGACGGTGAAATTCTTGTAAAATCACCCGGCGTCTTCAAGGGGTATTTCAAAAACCCCGAAGCCACGGCCGAGACCATTGTGGATGGCTGGCTTCACTCCGGCGACGTGGGCGCCATCGACGAAGACGGCTTCCTCAAGATAACGGATCGCAAGAAGGATATCATCGTTACTGCCGGCGGCAAGAACATCACCCCCCAGTATATTGAGAACAAACTCAAGGCAAGCCTTTACATCAACGATGCCGTGGTCATCGGCGATCGCAGGAAATATTTAGCCTGTCTGATCATTATCGATGAGGACAACGTGGTGAAATACGCCCAGGACCACAAAACTCAGTTTTCCACTTACAAAGACCTCACCCGGAATTCAGAAATCAACAAACTTATTGAAACGGAAATAAAAACCGTCAATGACACCCTGTCCAGGGTGGAACAGGTGAAGAAATTTACGATTCTGCCGAAAAAGCTCTACGAGGAAGACGGTGAGGTCACTCCCACCATGAAAGTCAAAAGAAAGTTCATCAATGAGGCGTTTGGAGATTTGATCGAAGCGATGTATTAGTTTTGTCCTTCTCCGATTCAATGCAAAACCGAAAAAAAACGGATGAGAGATGAGGCTGTTTTGGCGTTGCCTTAAACTTGAGGTTTGAAGCACTCTTAAAAAAAATCCTTCGTAAATTGATACAAAGGATTTTGAGAGCAGATCCCGCTTCCTTTCATACGGAAAGCGTTATCCTGGTAAGCAAGGGCATACCGCTGTT
>CAYTAQ010000026.1:23354-33335 GCA_964435695.1 uncultured Desulfobacterales bacterium
ATTCTCAAACGTCGCAAGGGTTGCTAGCTGTTAATCCGGTCCCTCAACTTGCCGGAACATTTGAATGTCACCACCTTTCGCGGTGAGAGCATCAAATCATTTCCGGTTGCCGGATTTCTCCCCTTTCTCTCACTTTTTTCTCTGACACAGAATTTGCCGAAACCGCTGATAAGTACATCTTCCCCGGCTTCGAGCGTTGCTTTTATGATCTCAATAAGGGTTTCTATAATCTCCGTGCCCTGTTGCTTGGTTAGTCCCTCTTCCCCTTGTACCGCATTGATAATGTCCGCTTTTGTAAGTGCCATTGCGCCTTATGCTCCTATGTTTGAAGATCGTCCGAACTGCTTATCCACGTTTTATATCAAATGGCAGTTTTAAATAATTATGTCAAGGCATTATATAGAATCATTGCATTTTTTTCAAATTGACAAAACAGGATATTCATGGTCATATAAACATCACGATCAAGCGATTCGCAACAAGCTGCGGCGTACGGCAAAGACGAATAACCTGCCTGAAATACAGCATTTTATTCTCATAATACCCCGCATTTGATTATGATGTTATCCAGCATCTCGTGGGGAAATCTTTGAATAATCTTCAATTTTGCTTGGGTTAGGGGAATGTGAAAATTTAATATTTTAACACGAAAACACGAAAAATGGCCTGGTATTTAAAACTAAAATTTGAATAAGAAAAGAAGATACAAAATGAACTTAAAAACGGACAAACCGAAAAAAGAGAGAAGAAAAGAAGAAAGACAAAAATGTTCAATGAAAGTCGGCTGTGCAACCCAGGACCTGAGCTTTATCGACTTTATCTCGGATATCAATTGCTGGGGCGTATTCATCCAATCCGAGCACCGCGTTCCAGTGGGCGAAAGTGTTATCCTGAATATACCTCTTATGGGGGATGAACAATCCATCAAAGTCATCGGGGAGGTCATGTGGACAAGCCCTCAGGGGATGGGAGTCCGCTTTAACATGGGGATCGCCGCCACATTGCTTGACGGCATTTTAAATCCATAGCATAATACCTGGATCGTTTACGGCAAACCAAGGGAACCCATGGATTTTTAGGTCTCTGGGGAACGGGCGCTCATGCAAAAACATCTGGATGCATTGATGAGCCGGTCGATAGTTATACCCAATTTGGGTTATAATAAAAGGAGATAAATATTATCGAACATAGCTTGAGATTGACAACAGCAGGCGCTATTTGGTAGAGAAGTGACAGACTAATTTTAATCTTGCTGAATCAACCCATTACGTCACAGGTGCCTTATGGACTCTCAAATTAAAAAATTCATGTCGGAAGAAATGCTTTTGATCAGTGTCGGCCTGGCCATGGTTTACTGGCTTATCGATTCCATTTTCTGGGTGTTTTCACATGTAGAATTGGGATTTTTCGCTCATTTTTTCCGATCTGATCTGGGCGAGCTGGGCTCACGTATCATCGTGGTGTGCTTGATAGTTATTTTCGGTTCTCATGCACAGTATTCAATAAAAACAAAAAAGAAATCTGATAAGCAAATCCGGGAACTTGAAGAACTCAATGCAAAGCTTCAGCAGGAGATTTCCGAATTAAAGGCAAAATGATGAAAAAAAGAGTTAATCCCCCCACCCCTTCCTGCGCTACCTGTAACAAAGAACGGGATGCTAAAATCTGCTTTACGGAAACCGGAAGCGGTGCAAAAGGATGCCCCACGCTGACCGCACAAGACATACTGGCGAATGCCAATCAGGAATATCTAAAATCTGATGTCGGAGAATTTGCGCGTAAAGCATCGCTGCAGGAAGCTGAATGCTATGCCAACCGGCATCAGCGTCCTTATGTCATGCAGCCCACCAAAACGCGTATTATCGAAATCTGCGAATTTGCAAATAGGATGGGCTATCAGCGGTTAGGCCTCGCTTTTTGCCTCGGATTGAGCCAGGAAGCGAAAGTTGTTGAAGCCATATTGAAAACGCATGGATTTGAGGTGATATCGGTCCTTTGCAAAGCCGGGCGTACGTCAAAAGATTTTATCGGCATTCAGGACCATGAAAAAATATTTCAGGGAACGGATGAATCCATGTGCAATCCGATTTTTCAGGCCAAACTCATGAACCATGAAAAAACGGAGCTGAACATCCTGCTGGGTCTTTGCGTGGGCCACGATTCCCTTTTTTTTAAATATGCGGCGGCCCCCACAACCGTCCTGGCGGTAAAAGATCGCGTCACCGGTCACAATCCCCTGGCAGCCATCTATACGGCATCGTCTTATTATGCAAAAGTCCGGCAGCCTGAGATTGAATAAAATCCAGAGCGTCAAGCCAGCCGTGGAATCGTTTGAGCATTAGAGCATTCACCGCCCGCTTCGCTCAAGACGCAAAGAACGCCAAGATTTATTTTCTTTTAATTTTCAGCAAGACCCACTGAAAATCAAAACATTCCATCCTGCGGAAGCAAATATCGTAATTCTTCAAATTATCGGATGTTGCCCGAAGGGCATGGTGACTTTTCCTGGTCAGCGGTCTCTTGGACTAGAAAACTGAGTTGTGAGCTACAGCCTAAAGAGCGAAGCAGCTTTTTGCACGATGTAATTGCCGATGGGAATGGCCGATGTTGCGGCCGGAGATGGTGCATTACAGACATGTATGCTTCGCTGTGTCTTCACAAACAGAAAGTCATGAATCAACGTACCGTTCTTAGCGACAGCCTGTGCCCGCACGCCGGAGGGATAAGGTTTCAAATCCATTAATTCAATGGCAGGGCAATATTTGCGGATTTGTTTCAGGTAAGCCGGTTTTATCATCGAATTGATAAGCTCGCGTAATCCAGGACCAATATTTTTCCGGACGACCCTCCAAAATCCATTGAATAGCACCATCTCTTTCAGGTCATGAAAATCAATGTCTCTTTTCCGATATCCTTCCCTTTTCAGTCCCATCACCGCATTAGGACCTGCCGTAACCATCCCGTCGATCATGCGGGTCAGATGGATGCCGAGAAAGGGCAGATCAGGATCAGGAATCGGGTATATCAAGTGACGTATAATGTTACGCCGGGCAAGCGGAAGTTGATAGTATTCGCCCCGGAAAGGAATAATCTGAAAATCGGGTTTGATGCCGAGCATCTTGACGATACGGTCTGCCATCAACCCGGCGCATGAAATGAGATAACGCGCCCTGAGCCTGCCCCGGGAAGAGGCAAGTTCAATACCGTCCGACAATTCCATCAACCCGGAGACTTTTGTGCGAAGATGCACCTCGCCGCCCTTCTCAGTGAACAAGTCAGCCATTCTGCAGGTTACCCGGCGGTAGTCCACGATACCGGTATCCGGCACAAAAAGGGCTGTGATACCGGCGATATGGGGCTCTTTTTGTTTAATCTGCGACTTGTCCAGCCACTCAACGCTGATTCGATTCTTGCGGATGCGCTGATACAGGTCCTGCATCAGCGCAAATTCTTTCTCATTGGCCGCCACGAGTATTTTGCCGCATCGTTCAGCCGGTATATGGTGTTTGCTGCAAAAATCGAAAGTTGAGCGGTTGCCCTCGCGACAAAACCGCGCTTTTAAACTGCCGGGTTGATAATACACGCCGGCATGAATGACCCCGCTGTTGTGACCGCTTTGATGTCTGGCAAAGCCGGATTCCTTTTCCAGGACCAGAATGCGACGATTCGGATAACGTTCCTGTAGCTGCCAGGCAGTGGAGACGCCGATAATTCCCCCACCGATGATGATGATATCATATTTTTGCATACTTTTTGCTAACACGAGGCGTCGTAAATGTAAATATTATCGATTTTAATTGATTTTAAAACATAAAAGTGCTTAATATTGCCCTCAGTAAAAGTGGCCTTCGGGTCACAGAGGGCTGGTTTCAATCGTGGAGATCCATTTGCTAAAGTGGTGATCCGAAGTTTGGAACATTGAATTATTTTTTTGAAAGGAGATTCCACTATGGCCAATGGTATCGTTAAATGGTTCAACGAGAAAAAAGGGTATGGGTTTATCGCACAGGAAGAAGGTCCTGATGTATTTGTCCACTTTTCAGGTATCGCCGCAGCCGGATTCAAATCTCTCCAGGAAGGCGAGCGAGTAACCTTTGACATTGAGCAGGGTCCCAAAGGTCCCTCGGCTGTCAATGTAGCCGTTGTATAAGCGAAAATAACTAGTGCCCAACTATAAATAGTCGGGCACTAGTCGTTATTTTTCTATCTAAAGTGAGCACAAGTTAGGTTCTAATCACTTCGGTATTTGGAAGCCCTTATATCGTAACGTCGCATGATCTGCTGCAACGCCTGGCGTTCCATACCGCAGGATTTTGAAGCATGCGTGACATTGCCGTCACATGCCGTCAGCAAACTGCCGATATACGCATGGTTAAAATGAACCAGGGTTTGTTCCTTTGCTTCTTTGTACGGCAGATCATGAAAGACATGAGTCCCCGTCCCCATTGATCCGGAGGCAGCCGAAAGGCCCACATCATGCAGTTGGATCTCATCGTCATTTGAAAACAGGATGCCCTGCAGGATCAGGTTCTCCATCTCCCTGACATTACCCTTCCATGGCATGCCTTTAAAAATAGTCAACAGTTCGGGGGACAGTTTTTTAAGTGGCTTTTTAAGTTTTCTGCAATGCTTTTCAACAAGATGGCTTGCAATGAGCGGGATATCCTCGGAATGTTCTTTTAGTGCGGGGAGTTTGATGGGAAGCACATTTAAGCGATAATAAAAATCCTCTCTGAACTCATTCTTTTTGATTTTCTCTTTCAGGTCTTGATTGGTAGACGCAATAATCCTGACATTCACTTGAATGGTTCTGGAATCTCCCAGGGGCTTGATCTCTTTTTCCTGCAGCACACGAAGCAGTTTGGTTTGAATGGTGGGACTGATATCTCCGATTTCGTCAAGAAAGATCGTGCCGTTATGCGCTTCCTGAAACAGTCCCTTCTTATCCTGCGTCGCATGGGTAAAAGCACCCTTTTTATATCCGAACAGTTCACTTTCCAAGATATTTTCAGGAACCGTAGGGCAATTGACCGTAACAAACTGCCGTTTGTTGCGCTCGCTCAATGCATGTACCGCTCTGGCGGCAAGATCCTTTCCGGTGCCGGATTCCCCGGTGATCAGAACCGTCAAATCGTTCTTGGCCACCATCTGAATCGTTTCGTACACCCGCTGCATCTTAGGACTCTTGCCCGCCAGGTTTTGAAACAGGCTCTCCCCACGGCATTCCCGCTGCAGCCGAATATTTTCTTTGATGAGGCTGCTTCGCTCCAACGCCTTTTCCAGGCGAATAACCAGAGCGTCATAATCGAAGGGCTTGGTGATAAAATCATATGCGCCGCTTTTCATGGCATTGACAGCCATATCGATATGACCATAGGCGGTCATCATGATGACGGTCGTCTCAGGTTCTTTTTGCTTGATGATTTCGAGAAGTTCCATTCCGCTCATACCCGGCATCCGTATATCCGCCAGCACCAGGTCAAAGGAATCAGTCTCAAGCATTCGCAGCGCCATTTCAGCCGAAGAAGCAATTTCGACCCTGCAATTCAGATCCGGTGAAAGGCTTCGCTTTAAAAGGCTTAGCATGTCAACTTCGTCATCGACAATTAGGATACTCGCAAACATCTATCCCACCTCAGCGTGTTACATGTTTCTTGGTTTCGGATGATCCGGTTCAGGAAACGGTTGGTAAAACAATGGTGAAGGTTGATCCTTTGCCAAATTCACTTTCGACACGTATATCCCCCCCGTGTTCTTTGATGATGCCGTAGCTGACCGAAAGCCCCAGGCCGGTTCCCTGTCCTGTCGGTTTGGTGGTAAAAAAGGGATCGAAAATTTTCGTGATGTTGCCATGTTCGATACCGCTGCCGTCATCCATGATACGAATATACATCCTGTCCGGTTCCTGGTTTATACCGGTTGCTATCTTTATGGTCCCTTTCGATTCCCGGTTGAATGCATGGATGGCATTCATAACAAGATTGATCAAAACCTGTTTGATCTTCTTCCCATCGAGGCGCAGCAAGGGCACATCCCGATCATACGCGCTGATGATCTTTATCCGTTCCAGATTGGAATGATGTTGAACAAACTTGATGACATCGTCGATGATGAGATGGATGTCCATCTTCTCTTTCTTGGTCTTGGATTTTCGTGCGAAGCTTAACAGGTCTTCGACAATGTTTTTACAGCTCCTCACGTGTTTTTCAATGGTTTTCAAATCCGCATATTTGTTGGATGCACGATCTTCATTTCTCAATAACAACTGCGTATAACCGAGAATCACATTCAATGGATTGTTAATCTCATGGGCGATACCGGACGAAAGCTCTCCGATGGATACCAGTTTCTCAGCCTGGGCCATTTGCTCTTTCAGATGGTACTGACGTTCGATGTCTTTCACGAGGAAATGGATGGTCTCTTCTTTTTCAGTGGATTCTTTTGCCAAACTGGCGCTCAGCAGCACTCTTTTTTTGAATCCGTTTCCAAACTTCAGATCCAATTCCTCACCTGTAATGGATCCCCTTTTATCGATATCGCTTATAAGGCTCACCCAATCCGAAAATTGAAACAGATAATCCTGAAAATAAGGTTGGTTCTGCAAAAATGAATCCCAGCGATCTTCTACACCCAGCATCTGATACCCTGCCGGATTAAGATTGATGATCAACCCGTCTTTTTGGGTCACCACAATCATGTCTTTGGATACCTCAAAAATCCGGCGATACTTCTGTTCTGAAATTGTCAGCGCCTTGGTTCTTTCCGCCACCATTTCTTCCAGGTTCTGATTGAAAAATACGACTTCTTTATTAGCAGCTTGAAGCGCCTGCTTATCTTTTAGAATCTCCTGGTAAATCTTCCAGGTCCTCTCAAAAAAGAGGGTAAAGGAACCCACCACCATAAAAGTGAAGGTATTGACGGCGCCGCTGAAAGGGCTGACCATTTGCCAGATGTCTTCACGTGAATTCAGGGCCATTATCTGTTTCAGGATGTGACCGGCGGATCTTGAAACAGCAAACACGGTCAAGGCATAAGATATCCACAGCAAGTACGTCCAAATGATATTGTTTCGATCAAGTCGCCGCAGTTTGAGCGCAATCCAGATGCAAAGAAAGGACAGGCAAATCATTAAAACGGAGCCCAGCATGTCCACCGTCCATATGGGCAGGGAAGAAACGTGCATTACTCCTCCCCTCCTTCCAATGCTGTTTTTAATGATTCCTTGAAAATATTCTTTAATGCAAGATACAGCAAAACCATGGCGGGGACGCACAGCAAATGATCCAGTTTCGCCATATAGTATACATATTCGAGCCATGCGGATCCTTCAGGCGCGGAAATAATAATATGCAGGGGATCGACTTTGGTTACCGTCACTGCCTGAAGCTGTTCTTCCAGGAGATGAACCGTAAACGCATCAATGTTCCATAAAATAAAAAAGAGCGCTGAGTATTGCAGATAACGCCAGCCCGCCATACGAACAAGCTCCCGTCTCCTCAGCCAGTAAATAAAAGTGCCCATGGAAAATAAAAAAAAGAGATGCGCTAACTGATGGACATGCACCCCTTCCACGCCGCCGTGACCCTGGGTGGCCATAGCAGAAGTGGGCGTCAAAGCAACCATCAGAAGGGCAAGTCTCAGGATGGTGTGTATTGCGTATTCTTTATGCATTTTTCAAGACACATCATGCCGACATTCCATTACGCCAATCTATCTGCGAAGCAATCTGTAACGATTGCCGCAACTATGATCCTGATTGAAACGGTATCCAACCATCTCCCTCATTGAAACGACGATTGATTTTTAGATCCTCAACCCTGACGGCGAACAAATGATAGATGGATGCGGTGAAAGTCAGGAAGCTTTTTTCGACCCATACTGATCCAGGGCTTTTTGAACACCTTTGAAATATGGCAGATAAGGACGCATATATTTGAAAATGATTCTGGCAAGAATATAAAGCGGAATAAACGTAAAAGTATACCCGACGGTTTTTCCAAAGATGAGCGAGAGCGGCAGCGCCACCTCGAAATCGACGCCATAAAATCGTGTCTGCATCCATCCCATTGCAAACGGAATCGGCCACAGAATGCCTGCAGAGTACCCGAACATGGTGAAGAAATGCTTTCCCCATTCGTCCGTGGCCTGTTTGTTCAATGCTTTGTAACCCGCCTTGTCGCCAGCCTGATATGCTGCTATGGACAATTTTTCTTTTCTGTCAATCTCTTCAGCCATCTGATCGATGTAGCGTTTATTCATCCGGATGGCCAATGATACCGACACCTCTCCCGCCACAACGCACAAAAAGGACAGGCACAGCGTGCCTAAAAAATAGTCGATGAACGGAGAACCGGTCATACGATAAAAAAATATCAGAAACCCATCGATCTGCGTTAATAACTTATCAAAAAATATTACCATGATTTATGCTTTTGTCCCAATCTGGACTCAGTAGACCGCAGCATGCTCTCCCATGCGCATCCTCCCGGATATTTTGCGAAACTGATTTCGCAAAATATCCGGGACGTGTTGTTACGATAATCTTATCAGACCGTAGCGGCTGATAAATCTAGAGCATGGCGATTCCGAAAAATCCCCGCATGGTGTACCGCAGGCCGATGTACAGCGCCAAGACGATAAAGATGCCCTTCAGTACTTTGGCAGGAATGTATTTTCCGGTTCTGGGCCCGATCATGGAGCCGATGAAAATACCCACCAGCTCGGCACCAATCATGGGCCAGTAGATCATGACGCCCTTTAAGACCATGAAATTGAAAATACCGAAAATCATACCGATCAATACCGAAAGGGCCGATGTTCCTGCCACCACAAACATGGGGAGTCCCACCACGCTGGTTAAGAACGGCACATAGAGGAAGCCGCCGCCGACGCCGATAAACGACGCAATGGCTGAAATGAAGAATCCGCCTATAAATGCCCAGAGGGGGCTGAAGGTAAAGGTCTGACCGAAGAAGGAAATTTCGGTTTTGACAAGGCTCCACTTCAGTGTCTTTACGCCCTGATCTTCGATATTTCCTTTTTTATCTTTGACGGCCGCCTCAAAGGCCTTGGCGGCATCAGTGGCTGCCTTCTTTTTCGCCTGGCCCTTGGGGCTCATTTCATAGATCATGAATCCGCCGATGACAAATACAATCAAACCGAACCATCCCTGGTATTGGGAAAACTTGATTTTTCCGGCGGTCGTAAAGACAACCATCAAGGTCGCAAACAAAGCGCCGATACCCAGGAAAAGGCCAAGGGCAGGCACCAGCCGCTTCTGCCGGTAATAATTAAAGCTGGACACCAGTGCCGAAAGCCCCACCAGCCAGGAGTTCGATACCCGGATGCTGTCGGTAATGAACTTGTTCAACTGCGGAGCGGTTTTTGTAAAGGTCTTGGCGTAGGCGCCCAATCCATAGATGGTGATATGGCCCACACCGGCCATAATGCCGCCGAAAGCGCCGACGGTGGAAAATATCCATCCCACCCAGATCGCCCACAAAAGACCGACGATCAGACTGATATCCGGGCCGCCCGGAATACCCATAAACCCGGGGGCTGCGTCAGGGTTGATTTGGCCGGGGCCCGTTCCCTTCTGGGCTTTGGCGAGGGCATCGGTCAGCTTATCCGCATAGACATCGCCGGAAAAAACAAAGGGCAATATCACCATTACCGTTACCACCAAGGCTAAAAAGAAAAAGAATCGCTTCTGTTGCATGTTTTTACCTCCTCCTTTTATTATGTTATTATTATGCCGCCCTATACCGACTTCACTACAGTTTATCTCAATCCATAAACAACAATGCGTGACGTCCGTTCAGATGTTTATACGCACCCGTCCGTCCGCATAAATAAATTATAAAAAGCAAACAGCATGCCATTAATTAGAAATTGTATCCGTTAATCTCGCCTGCCCAATGCTTCCGTTGGATTATTATAAATGAAATTCATATTTTTGACACTATCTTTTCTATAGTATTC
>CAYTAQ010000027.1:0-33018 GCA_964435695.1 uncultured Desulfobacterales bacterium
ATTGCCGAATCTTCTGGCAGTAAATTTTTATATCAAGGGATTTTTAGGAGACGGGGTGGCGGCATCCTTAAAAAGCGATCCGCAGGCAAAGACGCTGGGTGAGTACCTGCGGGCCAAAACCATTGAACTGCCCAAGGCTATTTTGCCTGATGCCGAAACCGGTTAACCAACCCAATAAACACAAAGAACGCAAGAAGCTCAATAAACAAATCCATATTTGGAGGTTAATATGAATTATGAACTGGGAAAATCCTATGAAGCACTTGAAATCGGAGAAACAGCCTCCTTCAGCAAAACCATAACGGAAACGGATGTCTATCTTTTTGCGGGTATCAGCGGTGATTTCAACCCTATGCACATGAATGAAGCGTTTGCCAAGACAACCCCTTTCGGCACGCGCATCGCGCACGGTGGGCTGCCGCAAAGCCTGATTGCACCGGTGCTCGGTATGAAGCTGCCGGGTCTCGGAACAATTTTATTGGAAATCACCACCCGCTTCAGGGCGCCCACCTATTTTGGAGACACCATTACGGCAACGGCAGCGGTTCGAGAAAAATTGCCGGAGAAAAAATGGGTCCGCATGGGGCTGACATGGACAAATCAGAAGGGGGATCTCGTGGGGGAAGGGGAAGCCCTGGTCATGCCGCCGCGCGCTTAAAATCGGAGAAGATATGAATAGAAGCGATTCACACCCACCAAAGGTATCAGGCGATTCAGTAGAGCAGAGTTTTACAGGCTGTCTCACAACTGAAAAAAGCCGTCATTCCGGACGAATCTTGCCATGTGGCGAGATGAGATCCGGAATCCACCGTCGACCGTGGCCATTTTGGCTTAGTTTCATATGAGGATAAACTCATAATTTCAATTTGTTTCTGGATCCCGGCTCGCGTCTCGCTTTATTGTCAAAGCCCATGACAAATCGCGGAACTTGGCCGGGATGACGCGTTGCGAGACGCTTTAACTGAAAAAGAACCAACCATCATAGAGGAAGCAATACCATGTCACCACCTTTCAACGACAAAGCAGACTATCAGCAATACTTCGGCAAGTCCCATGAAATGGTGCGGCAAACCGTCAGGGAATTCGTGAAAAAGGAGATTCTGCCGTTTATTGAGGAATGGGAAGAAGCCGGTGAATTCCCGCGAGCGCTTTATAAAAAAGCTGCGGAAATCGGCATTCTCGGCATGGGGTATCCGGAAATTTACGGCGGGATACCAGGAGATATTTTTTTTAAAATCGCGGTAGCGGAAGAACTGATGCGATCAGGTTCCGGCGGCCTGGCAGCAGGGCTGGGCTCATTGAACATTGCACTGCCGCCCATTTTAACGGCCGGCACCGAAGCACAGAAAAAACGCTTTATTAAACCGGTTTTGGCGGGTGAAAAGATCGCTGCGCTGGCAATCACCGAATCCGGAGGTGGATCCGATGTGGCCAATCTGCGGACAACGGCGGTTCGGCAAGGGGATACCTATGTCGTCAATGGCAGCAAGACCTTTATTACCAGCGGCTGCCGTGCGGATCAGATAACCTGTGCCGTACGAACGGGCGGTGAGGGCGCCCATGGCATCAGTTTGCTGGTCATTGAATCGGACGCGTCCGGATATTCCGTATCCACTAAATTGAAGAAAATCGGGTGGTGGGCTTCGGATACGGCGGAGATTTTCTTGGACGACTGCCGAGTGCCGCGGGAGAATCTGCTGGGAGAGGAAAATAGCGGATTTTACACCATTATGGAAAATTTCCAGGGCGAAAGGCTGGTGCTGGCCGTTATGGCCAACATGACGGCCCAACTTGCGCTGGAGGCATCCCTTGCGTATGTCAATGAGAGAGAGGCTTTCGGTCGAAAGCTAAAGGGATTTCAAGTGACGCGGCATAAGCTGGTTGATATGGCTACCCTGGTGGAAGTCAGCCGTGAATTTACCTACCGTATCGCCGCAAAAATCGATGCGGGCTTGAATCAGGTAAAAGAGATCAGCATGGCAAAAAATTTTGCATGCATTGCCAGTGACAAGGTAACCTATGATGCCGTCCAGATTTTTGGGGGCTATGGTTGCATGCGGGGGTATCCGGTGGAACGACTTTTTCGGGACAATCGCATTTTATCCATCGGTGGCGGTACGACTGAGGTTATGAAGGAAATCATAGCCAAGTTTATCATTTAGTTTCGGTATAAGCCCTCCACATCTGGTGCAGGACCCGGAATAATGTAGTAAAAAATAAATTTCAATTTGGTTTACGATAGCAGTGATCAAAATATCTTCTTCAATTATGAAAGCAGAATTTATGGTTACTCCATGCTGAATGGCCAAGGGCACAGCGATCACTGCCAGCAGCAGAAAAACTAACGATCCTAAATAAAAGACAATGAGATATTTTAGCTTTTGAACAGTCTTCATAAGGGATGCTATCCGAAATAGTAATATACCCATAAGTGTGTTTTCGACATTGCCGTAAAGTCGTAACGTGGGAAATTGATTAATATATAAAGCAGGGGGGTTCTCGGAAATCCGCCCCCCGCTTTTGTTATTGATTTTTTCAACCGATTAGTCGGTTTTTAACGCCACATACCGCGCGTACTCACCTTCCTGAACCAACAACAGCACAGCACTGTTGTCAGGAACTTCCGCTATGGCTTTTTTGAATTCTTCCATATTCTCAACCGGTTTTCGATTCACTTCCAGAATAATCCCGCCTGGCTTGATATTTGCCACGGCCGCCAACGAATCCGGTGCCACATTGGTTACGACAACTCCTTTTTTCCCCTCAAGTCCAAATTGACGAGCTAATTCCGGCGTTAGATTCTGGACGGTCATACCGAGTTTTTCAAGATTGTGAGGCCTCCCGGTTATGGAAGCTTCTTTATCCGGAAGCTTGCCCATGGTGACAGATAACACCTTGCGTTCACCATTGCGTAAAATAGTGATATTCATATTTGATCCCGGAATCTTAAGCGCCACTTCATTACGGAAAGGGCCCACCTGTTCAACAGGTTTTCCATCGAATTCAATGATCACATCACCTTGTTTTATGCCTGCTTTTTCAGCCGGAGAGTCTTCTGATACCTGAGCAACCAGAATTCCTTTTTGGTCATTCATCCCGAAAGATTTCGCCAGTTCCGGGGTCAGATTCTGAATGATAATACCGAGATAACCGCGAACGACGCTTCCGGTTTGAATCAATTGATCCTTGATCGACTTGGCCATATTGATGGGGATGGCGAAGCCGATACCCATATATCCTCCGCTTTGGCTGAAAATAGCGGTATTCATGCCCACAACCTTGCCCTCCAAATCCACAAGGGGACCTCCGGAATTTCCCGGATTAATGGCGGCATCCGTCTGAATAAAGTTTTCATAATCCGCAATCCCAATGCTGCTGCGTCCCTTGGCGCTGACCACACCGACGGTCAAGGTATGGGAAAGGCCGAAAGGATTTCCGATGGCCACGACCCATTCGCCCACTTCGATCACATCGGAATCCCCCAACTCGAGCACAGGCAAATTGACCGCATCGATCTTGATGACCGCGACATCGGAATGCGGATCCGCGCCGACCGTTTTAGCGGTGAACTCACGACCATCGAGCAGTTTTACCATGACTTTATCAGCGTCCCCGACCACATGATTGTTTGTCAAAATATAACCATCCTTGGAAATAATGAAGCCCGATCCCTGTCCGACAATTCGTTGCTTGGGCGATTGGTGTAATTGTTGGGGGTTTTGCGGCCCGGGCATACCAAAAAAATGTCCGAAAAATTCATCGCCGAACGGACTACTTTGGCCAAATGGTGAAAAAAATTGAACATCGGGTTGTTGTACGGTTTTTTCGATCTGAATAAACACAACCGCAGGTGAGACTTCTTTGGCAACATCAGAAAAAGCCTTGCTGGTCTGCCTCAGGCTTTCAATCCCGCCGTCCTTAGCCTGCAAAGTCAAGGGAAAAATCAGTAAAGCGGAAAGCCATACTGTAATCATGGAACATCGAAGCCATTTGAGCAAAAAAGAATTGTGTTGTTTTTGTAGATCATTTTTTTTCATGGTGATTTTCCTTTATTTATTATTGCTGGAACGTTTTTATTTTAATTGCCCGCATTAGCGTGTGCCCCTGAAAGAACATCCTTCACCTTTTCCAAGAGCACATCCATATCAAAAGGTTTGTCAAAAATTGCTGCAGCGCCGAATTGCTTCGCCAATACATGGGTTTCCGCATCTCCGAAAGCGGTGATGAGAATCATAGGTGGGAAATCCCGGTTTTTAGGTTTACCTTCCAGCACCTCCATGCCCGTGACTCCGGGCATTCGAATATCGGAGATAATCAGGTCCACCGGTTCCCTATCGAATTCATTCGGCAGAAGAAAGGCGGCCAGATGCGTCAACATTCCGATGCCATCCGAGCATTCAACGACTTCATAGCCGGATTTTTGTAACGTTATCGCCAACAACGCTCTCATTTCATAATCATCCTCGGCCAGCAAAACTCGATACCGGCCTGTGTTTCCCGGCGCTGTAACTGTTTTTTCCGAATGGGTTCGTGTTTGCTTTTTCTTTTTCATGTGTTCTCTCCACCTTATTTGAAGAAATATTAAACCGTTTATCTCGAGCTTTTTTCCAGGTTTGCCATTGGTGAGAATTCTTTTTTCTTTTTTTCATCGTATCCTCCTTTCACAAAGCATCATTTGTCCAACACGGTTGATGCATAGGGATTTATCAAAATTCATGCCAAATTTAAATTGTTGTAGAATCAATTGGTTATAGGAATTCAGGATGGGGTTTTTCGCCCCACTGGGGATAAATGCCCCAGTGGGATCACACAATCTTTGGCGATATTCAATTTACAGAGAATAGGATATGATCATGATGGAATTGATGAAAGGTTTCAAAACCAGTTCTACGCGCTATCAATGCCATATCGTTGAAGTTTCCTGTACAGAGTTTTGCGGTCAAGTTTCAATATCCGTGCCGCTGCTGTGCGGTTGTCGCCGACGACCTTTAAGACATGTAAAATATATCGACGTTCAACTTCTTCCATGGGGAGCAGCTCATTGGGATCATGGGAGCCGATGAAAAAATGTTCGCTTTGATAGGCTTGAATTTTTTTCGGGAGATCATCCACGACTATTTTTTCAAACCGAGTCAAAGCCACAGCCCGTTCCATTGCGTTGCGCAATTCACGGACATTGCCGTGCCACACATAATCCATAAGCCTTTGCGCCGCATTGTCGGAAATCCCCGTGACCTGTTTACTGAAATGTTGAGCGTAGTGTTTGATAAATTGATCCGCCAACAGCAGCACATCCGTTCCACGTGATCGCAGGGGAGGCACTTCGATCTGCATGACATTGAGACGATAAAAAAGGTCTTCACGAAAGCGCCCCTCTTCAACAGCGCGTTCAAGATCCCTGTTTGTGGCGGCTATAATCCGCACATCGATGGGGATTTCTGAATTCCCGCCGACGGGACGGATGGCGCGTTCTTCCACAGCCCGAAGCAGTTTGGGTTGAAGCATGATCGGTATCTCCCCGACCTCGTCCAGAAAGAGCGTACCGTCCTGGGCTTCCTGAAACAATCCTTTTTGATCGGCCGTTGCATCGGTAAACGCTCCTTTTTTATGCCCGAAAAGCTCGCTTTCCAACAGCGTTTCCGGTAACGCTGAACAATTGACGGGGATGAACGGTGCCTTATGACGTTTGCTGTGTTTATGTAAGGTTTGTGCAACGAGTTCCTTACCGGTTCCGCTCTCCCCCAGAAGTAGAATGGAAATATCCGTATCCGCAACATGGGTCATCTGAGAAAACAGCTTTAGCATGGGTGGGCTGTCCCCTAAAAGCTTCTCAAACTGTAGCGGACTTGGGGTTGTCTGGCTTAATAATTTTACTTTCTCCTGTAAGGCTCGATGGGATATGGCTCGATCCAGAACCACCTCAAGAATATCCGTATCAATCGGCTTGGCAACAAAATCATACGCACCCGCCCGGATCGACGCAATGGCCATTTCAAGGCTTCCGAATCCGGTTATGGTGATCACCGGAATATCGGGGCGGTTTGCAGAGATCCTTTCGCAGAGTTCAATACCGGTCATGCCCGGCAGATGAATATCCGCAAGGACGACATCGAAATCGGCTTTTTTCAGGTTTGAAAATGCGTTTTCCGCCATGGTATGCCATGTGACCCGAAAGCCTCGACGTTTCAAGTCGAAATCAAGCATTTCGCACATAGCTTGATCATCATCGACGATCAGTACGTTTCCTTTCATTGCGACACCTCGACAGGCAGGTAAACCTTAAAACATGTTCCCTTGTTAGGCGTGCTATCCACCTCGATCCATCCGTTATGTTCCTGAATGATCCCGTAAACGATGGAAAGCCCGAGACCGGTTCCTGATCCCACTTCTTTGGTCGTAAAAAACGGTTCGAAAATATGCGCGATATTTTCCTGTGGTATTCCCCGACCTTCATCTTTGATACGAACTGCCAAATATTCTCTATCCCTATCCTTTGTTTCAAGGCGTTGTTTAGTTAGAATTTCCAATTCCACTTCCAATCGCCCTCCGCCGGTCATTGCCTGGATGCCGTTTATCACAAGATTTGTTAACACCTGTTGAATTTGTAACGGATCGACGGAAATCAAGGGGATATCCCCTTTCTTGATGACCTGAAAGACAACCTTTGCCTTGCTTGCTGTCGGCGCTAGCATTTCAATCACCCGTTGAACCACAACCGTCATGCTTTGTAAGGATCGATTGGGTTTCCTGCGCCTGGCAAAATCGAGCAGGTTTTGCATAATTTTTGTGATTTTTTCCGCCTGTTCTCCGATAATACGCGCGGATTCGAAAACGTTTACCGGCGCAAGCTCCCCGGAACGGATCAGTTTGGACCGTCCGTATATGACATTCAAAGGTGTTCCGAATTCATGCGCCATTCCGGCGGAAAGTCTGCCTATTGTAGCAAGACGTTCTGTATGACGTAGTTGCTCGATCGCTTCGATCCGACGTTCGTTTTCCAGTCGAACCGCCTCCCAGCTATCATGGAGCTCCTTGCACATTGAATTTAAGGTTTCTCCGAGTTCGGCGAATTCATCTCGACCCTTAACAACCAAATCGGGGGTCAGATCACCTTGACCGATTCTACGAGACTTATCGATAAATCGAACAAGCGGCTGGTGAATCCATTTTTGGAATTGAAACCAAAGAAGCGCGCCGGATGTCAGGAGCAACAAAACAGCCATAACAATAAGGTGAAGGACGGAATTCCGAATAAATTTTTTCAGCACGGATAACGATTCAGAAAGTTCAATGGCGGAATGGGAATAAGTATCCGTCAAAATGGGGATATAAGTGAAACGATATAATCCGCTTCCGTTTTTTTCCATGGTGAGCGATGCGGTTTTTCCTTGAAGAACCCGTTCGATTTTTTTCAAGGGAACCGTCGGTGCATACATACCCACCACAGAGGGATCCAAATCAACCCATCGAATATGAATGCTGTGTTCCTGTGAATTGGCCTCAAGGATAAGTTTTAGCACCATATCCCTGCCTGATTTTCGCAATGCGTGCTCGATCATGCCCGACATCGCTTTTCCGATAAGAATTGCATCCTTTTCCATATCATCATTGAAAAGCGAGATCTCGCGATGATAGCTGATCAATCCGGCGCCCGACAATATCAGAATAAGCACCAGAATTAAAAAAAGATAAACTTTATAAAAAATCTTCATAAAGAACACCTTTCCCAAGCATTGATAGATTGAGAATAACGAACGATTTCAGAATGTAAGAAGCTGTGTGGTCTCTTAATATATCCACAAGCAACATCCATCTGATTGCCGATACAGATATCAAGTTTCAGGCGAAAAAGCAAAAATTGAAAAATTCGCCGAAATGAAATTCCCATCGTGATATACGAAAACAAGAAATAGGCTCTGAATTACGATTTGTTTTTCCCTAAATGCTGTGTTGACTTTGGGTCCTACAGCATTATACTATAGACTAATAACAGGACACGATAAACAGAGAGCTTCCTAAAAGGTTGGAGGCTCTTTTTTTTCAGAAGAAATTCTACGGGGTGTATCGCAATGTTTCATAAGAATGTTACTAAAAAGTATTTTATTAATTATATTAACATACTATCTATTGCAATGGTTTGTATGGTTTCGCTTATCAGCTTGTCGGAGGCGGCCCTGCCGGAAAAGAGACCGGATGAAGTAAAAGTTTCAGAGACGCTCCATCAGGGGTTGAGTCATCTGCTCACATTCGTAGGGCAGGGGGACCCCGGAGAAGCGGCACTGAACATCAAAGAAATCACACCGGTATTGGAGTTTGTTGCATCCAATAAGCCTGAAAACACGATATATTACGTGGATGAATCTTTTGGGGCAACGTCAGCCTATCATGAGTTTGTTTTTGAAAAGGATTTGAAGCATATTCTGCGATTTTCTTACAATCCGGATATCCCGGCTTCAATTATTGCACCCTCTTCGGAGCGGCTTTCCCGCTGGTCCGGTATGGATGGAAAAGACCTGAATTTTCCCAAGCTGTGGCTTTCGCTGCAAAACCTGGAAGCACCCGTCATGGTAAGAGGCGTAGAAACTGTTGAAAATACACCCGATCTTTTTACCGGAGGGTACTACAAATATGATTTGGATCGAAGCATCCTGCTCTTCAGATATGAAGGCAGAAATGTCTTGATATCGCTCAGCAAGCAAAGGGATACCTCCGATGTCGGGAAAAAGGGCGTGGTATTGGGATCGGATGATGACTGGAGCTATCTCTACTCAGGAATAAAAGGCTTAAATAAAACAGGCCTGGGATGGGTGGACTCCTATATGTATGATTCCTATTCGGTCATTGTCTATTATGAAATGGATCCGGGAAAACCGCTTGTCAAGTGCGGCGCTTTTAAATGGCTGAAAGCCGGCTGGAAGAAGATCAACATGGTTAAAAAAGAGCATATTTACAGAGGGCTGCAGCGGTATGCCGAGACGTACAAGTCGATTATTGAGAATCTTTCCCTGCCCGATGCGGATAAAATTGAAAGCGCCTATACCCGCATATCCGATCTGGATATTGGCACGCTGAGAAATATCAATCGTAAATATTTACAATCCCTTAAAGAGAGATATGCCGAAGATCAATCAATGTCCGCCAAATGGATTGCCGATCTTTTTGAGGGCGATGCGTTGGTCAAAAGCATGAACCGCGATGAACTGCAGTCGGTGCTGATGCTTGAATATCTGAAGCGTGCTCTGGGCAAGCCGTATAATATCGATCTCGAGAGATTGTGATAATAAAATCCTAAGCTAAAAGCTAAAACCGGATGAAATCGGTTTATGGCCTGAGGTGCGGAATGTAGACTTTAAAAACACTTCCCTTGCCCGGGGTGCTTTCGACATCGATGGTCCCCTGGTGGGCTTCGACGATGCTTTTAACGATGGGGAGGCCCAAACCGGTTCCGGTGATGTACCGGGTTTTCTCATTCTTGACGCGATAGAACCGGGTAAACACCCTGTCCAGATCCTCCGGGGGGATGCCCCATCCGGTATCCGCCACAACGATGCAGAGGTAACCGTTCTCAAGGGTTAAAGCCAAATGGATCTCACCGCCATCAGGGGTGTAGTTGATGGCATTGGTGATGAGATTCGATACCACTTCTTCCATGTTCTGCCGGTTTGCCCGGACAGGAGGCAGATCGGGCGAGGGTTCAAAGTGAATGACGATCTGCTTTGCCCTGGCGGTTTCGCTGTGGAAATTGGCTTGCTCCTGAAGAAGTTCATTGAATTGAATGTTTTCTTTTGCCAGCGTAATCAAGCCGGACTCTATTTTGGCCAGGTCGAGAAGTTCGGAGGCCATATCGACCAAACTGTGAATTTTTTGGGAGGCTCGGGTCAGTATTTCCTGTTGTTTATCGCTAAGGTCGCCTGCCAGACCATCCAGGATAACCTTGAGTTGCATGAGAACCGAATTCATGGGGCTGCGGATTTCATGGGACACGAGGGAAACAAAATCAGATTTCAGCTGATCCATTTTTTTGAGGACGGTGATATCGTGCAGCACGGTAATCGTCCCTAAATTCGATCCGGTCCGGTCTCTGAAAGGGGCACAGCAGGCATTCAGGACGATTCCCTCTGATTTCGCCTTGCCGTCCAACAAAATTTCCTCCGTCAACTCCCCGGATTCATCCGGCGTCATTGAAAGTGCCCGGGTTATCATGTCCAGCAGCATTCTGTTTTTGATAAATGCATTCACCGGCCGGCCGATGATGCTTTCCCCGTGATAATCGAGCATGTTTTGAAATGCCGGGTTTGCCAGCACAACGTGTTCGTGGTTGTCCGTGGCCATGACGCCTGCGGAAAGTCGGTTTATCAGGCCCCTCATGCGGGATTTTTCGGTGGCGATATCATTGAGCGCCCGTGTGTGTTCAATCGCTTTGGACACGACCACCTTGAGTTTTTTAGGATCGAAGGGCTTGGCAATAAAATCGAAAGCGCCTGCTTTCATGGCTTCAATGGAATACTCCACGGTGGCGTATCCCGTAATGACGATAACGACGGTATCCGGGTGGTTTTCTTTAATTTTCGGAAGAATGTCCAGACCTGACAGTTCCGGCATCATGAGGTCGAGCAGAATGATATCATAGTGTTCCCGCCCGATCATTTGAAGCCCCTGTTTCCCGTTATCGGCGCAGGCCACTTCATAACCTTCGCTGGCCAGGACTGTTTGACAGCCGTCCCGGATTCTTTTTTCGTCGTCTATCACCAGTATTTTAGGCCTGTATTTATTGACCGCTTTTACTGTTTCCGGCATACTTTCTTTCCTTTTAGGTTATGGCCTTTTCAGATTTGTTAGGGCGGATCTAAAAAAGCATAGCATCACTGACATCTTTTTCTTCCGGAAGCTCCAGTAGAAATGTCGTTCCCTCGGGGCCTGTTTTTTTGACGGCAATTGTCCCGCGATTCTCTTTTACGATTCCGTATACGGTGCTGAGCCCCAGGCCCGTACCCTTACCCTGGCCCTTGGTGGTAAAAAACGGATCGAATATCTTGGGAATGTTATCCTTCGGGATGCCGCAACCGGTATCCGCGATTTCCAGACATATTTTTCCCGCTTTTTCGTTCCTGTAGGTACTCAGCGCGAGAAAGCCCTTTTTGTCCATGGCGTCGACGGCATTCATGACCAGATTGATGATGACCTGGGCCATCTGGTTCTTATCGGCTTTGATGTACATTTCCTCTTTGGACAACAATTTAGCCAACTTGATATTCATAAAGAGTTGCTGGTCGCGTATAAGGGCCAGGCTCTCTTCAACAATCGAATTTATGGGGAGCGGCTTTTTTATCGAATGGGTCTGCCGGCTGTAGGTCAGCAGGTTGTTGACAATCTCAGCACATCTTTCGGCATCTTCGATGATGTACTGAAGTTCCTTGCGGTGGGGATCGTCCATGTCGAGAGCGTCCATGGTAATATTGGCGTACATCAAAATTCCGGTAAGGGGGTTATTGATTTCATGGGCGACACCTGCGGCCAGTTTCCCGAGTGAGGCCATTTTTTCCGATTGTACTATCTGGAGATTGACCTTTTTCAGCGTCTCTTTTATGGCGTTGATTTGCCTCAGGTCCTTGTACATCCCTACGGTAGCGACTTCCATTCCATCTTCATAAATGATGGAGGCATTGAGCTCCACCGGGAACTCTTCACCCTTGAAATTGATTATTTTTATTTTTGTGCTGAGCAGCCGCCCCTTCCCGCCCATATTATTATGCCTGAGTTTCGCAAGAATTTCTTGGGACGTACCCGGCGGATAAAGACGATCCAGCGAAACATTGGTAATGGCTTCTCTGTTGGAATACCCGAAAAGATCCTCTGCAGCGGGGTTCATCAGCAGAATATTGTTGTGGCTATCCGCGGCCACGATTGCCACAGGTGAACTTTGAACGATCTTTTCCAGAAGCGCCTCCGTTTCTTTCAGGGTCAGCTCCATGTTTTTCAGCCGGGTAGTGTCTCTGACACTCTCCATGATGTAGGCAACGTTGCCCGCGTCGTCCAGGATCGGGGAAAACACTCTGTCTTCCCAAAACCGCTTGCCTGTCAGTGATGTTGTCCACCGCAGGGCGGTTTGGCCCTTTTTTTGCGCCAGGACCTTGTCAAAGGGGCAGGCTTCGTTCGGACAGATTTCCTCGCGGTAAAAAACTTCATAGCAGGCCTTGCCGACAACCTGGTCGACATTCAGTTCGAATTTTTTAAGGAAGATCTGATTGGCCGTAACGATCTTCCGATCGGGTGTCATGATCAGGGTGGGAAATGAAAGCGAGTCGAAAACCCGCATCCGCCAATCCGTTTCGTTGATGATATCTTTTTTCATTGTTCGAACATTTACCATGTTTACTTTTTGGGTGTATCAAAAACGCCCGACAAAGTATCTCTGACCTCTGCCGAAAGGTGTTCCGGGACGATAATATAAACTGAAGCACCTGTACAACCTGCAGCCAGAATCGGCAAGCCTTTTCCGCGAAGCGTGCTCAGGGTTGTGTCGGCGATTCCATACCGATCCCCAAAGTGGGGTCCGTGAAAGAAGATCATTTCTACAGGTGATTCCGTTCGCAGCTCAAGGACGTTGCCGTTTTCCCGATAACATTCTAAGAGGGCTTGCAGCGGTTGTTCCCATTTTTGGGCGAGCAGAATATAAACGGCCAATACATGGCTGGAGGGCTGCTGGACAAGTACCCAGCTAAAATGGATACCGCTGGTTTCGTTAAAAAACGCCGCACCCAGCCCGGCCAGGGCGGAGGGGGCCAGCGAGATCTGGAATAGCGACAGTTCACGCTCTATCTGAAAGCCATAGGTTTTAATCTTATTTTCCCAGTAAACGGCGATGGTTTCCAATTCAAGATCTCCAGACAGAAAACCGCTAAATCGACTTTATTCGGATTTGTGGTTCAAATGGCGCATGGTTTGGAGGAAGGCTTATGTGCGGTTTGAGCAGTTCAATGGCGCGGTCGAGCAGGTGAAAATCGGTGGTCACTGTCAGGGCGGATAAAGAAGCGGCCATTCCATACAGCGGCAGGCAGGCTTTCCCAAAGACATGCATCAGGCAACCAAAAAGTTTGAGGCTGAAGTTATGTGGAAACAGAGATACGGATCCGACAGGAGATATGCATTCCACGCTTTCTTTCAGAGGAGGGTCAAGGGCCAGAATTTGATTCAGCCGTCCGGAATCTTCCGCTGCGATACAAAAGGAACCTTGAACGCGTCGATTAATGGCCGAATAGGATAGAAACGGTAAATTGATTCGATTTTCAGCCATAGACCGTAGAAAACGCTCATTAAAATTCCTTTTGTCAGATTTTGGTAAAATATTGATGTGAATGAGTTCGTGGCTGAGCTTGATGCCATTGACCCTCAACTTTTTTCCCATTTTATTCTAAATTCTCTTTGACCATTTCCATGAGTCTGTCCAGTTCGATCGGTTTCGCGATAAAATCATCGGCCAAAGTCGTTTTTCCGCCCATATGGGTATAGCTGGTTGAGGTGACCGCTTCAGCTACCGCCGTCAGAAGAACAACGATGATGTCTTTATATTTTTCCGACTTTTTCAGTTCATCACACAGCTCATAACCATTTTTCCTCGGCATCATGACATCGAGAATAATGAGGTCCGGGCGTTCTTCCTTGATTTTATCCCATGCTTCCATGCCATCGTAGGCTTTGGCGACTCTAAAATTTTCGCTCTCAAGTTTCATGGATACGGATTCAACCAAATCCGGATCATCGTCTACTACCAATATGAGTTGCTTTTTGCTCATCTAGTTTCCTCCTTGATATATCCAATTTTTATTGATGGTTGCAATGTCTGTTGTACTGGAATCGTTTGATAACGGCAAGGCTAAACTTCGGGACGGGGATAAAGCCCTGCTTTTTCTGTAATTTCAGGGACTTTCTGCTCCCACTCGATGGCCATGATATGAAAACCGCTGACGCCTTCCACCTCTTTCAGCCTTTGGATGGTTTCGACACAGATCTTGATCCCCTCGTCCGCCTGTTTTTCCTTGGGGACGCCCGCCATACGCTTGACGATTTCCTCCGGGACATCCATTCCCGGCACTTTATTTTTCATGTAGCGAGCCATTCCCGCCGACTTCATGGGCGTCACGCCCGCCAGAATATAAACCTTCTCATGGAGCCCTCGGTCCCTGACGCCCTGCATCCAGCGTTCGAACTTGTCCAGATTGTAAATACACTGGGTCTGAATGAAGTCGGCTCCTGCCTTGACCTTTTTTGCCAGGCGGGCGACACGAAGCTCAAAGGGGTCCGCAAAGGGGTTCGCCGCAGCGCCGATGAACATCTGCGGCGGATTCAGGATGTCATCCCCGCCCTGGAACTTTCCCTCATCCCGCATGGTTTTAACCAGCTGGACAAACTGAATCGAATCGATATCATGAACGTTCATGGCTTGGGGATGATCGCCAAAATGAGGGTGATCTCCCGAGAGGCACAGTATATTGTTGATCCCGTGAGAATAGGCCCCCAGAATATCGCTCTGTATGGCCAGGCGGTTTCGATCCCTGGTGACGACCTGCAGGATGGGGTGAAGACCCATTTGCCGGATGAAGACGCAAGCGGCAAAACTCGACATCCGAACCATCGCAGTCTGATTGTCGGTAACGTTCACCGCATCCACATATCCCCTGAGCATTTCCACTTTCTCTTTTATCTTTTCCGGAACGGCACCCCGCGGTGGGCCACACTCAGAGGTAACCGCCAGGTTGCCCGATGCCAATACTTTCTCCAGCGTGCTTTCGGTTTTCATTCTGCCAAATCCTCTCTAATTATTTTTCGGGGACCGCCGCCCCTGCTGGTTTGCCAATTTTTTGCCGGCATAATATCTTCATATCTGTCTTCCATTCCCAATGCTTTCAATCGATCCCATATCAGCTGCCATACACAGTCCACGTCCGAACTGATTTCACATTTTCCGTTGGTGGAGCCGCCGCACGGGCCGTTGAGCAGCCGTTTGGAACACCGTGCGATCGGGCAGATTCCTCCAGTCAATCCCAAGAGGCAGTCTCCGCAACCCTGGCATCTTTCTGCCCAGACCCCCTGGCGTTCGGAGGCGCCCATGAATTTGGTGTTGACGGCAGGGTATACAGGCAGATTCTTGTAACGTCTTGCCACTTCCTGGACCCCGCAGCCGCACGCCATGGATAGGACCGCATCTGCCTGATCGACAAACGGGGCCAGTTCTTCAATGTACTCAGGATCGCATTGTCTTTCCAGTGTCATTTCTTTGATGTCCAGCGTCTGGCCTTCCTGCATAAATTTAAGCTGAAGTGCGGAGGCAAGAAGCCCGACCTCTTTTCGGCCGCCTGCCGCACACACCGTGACGCATTCATTGCAGCCGACAAGAAGAATTCGTCGATAAGGTTTCACGAATTCGGTAATTTCTTCTAAAGGTTTTCTTTCAGCAGTGATCATTCTGATTCATTCTCCTTTTGATTCATTAGGCAACAGCTTTCTCTGTCTTTGCGCTTGACGCTTGCATGGCGGGATTCGGCCCGAGTTCACGGATTTTTTGCGTCATGTCCCTGGCAACTTGAGAAAATCGTTCCCCCATGCCCGCGGACATGTAGAACATTTCGAGCCGGTCTCCATTGATTCCGATTTCATCTAAAAGCTTCTTGACGTAGGCAACACGCCGGGCTACCTTTGTGTTGCCGTTCTTGAAATGGCAGTCTCCTTCCAGGCAGCCGGCGACATATACTCCATCGGCGCCCTTTTCAAACGCTTTCAGGATATGAATGGCATCGACCTTTCCCGAACAGGGCACCCTGACGATTTTAACGTTCGGCGGGTAATTGAGGCGCTGGCTACCGGCCATATCCGCTGCGGTGTACGCACAGTAATGGCAGCAGAAAGCTACGATAACCGGTTCAAACTGATTCATCATGCAACCATCCTTTCAAATAGTCCGTCCAGTTTTGCCAGAATTTGATCGTCTTCAAACTGCATCAGTTGAATGGCCTTGGCCGGACACTCTGCAGCGCAGACACCACATCCATGGCATTTTGCCGGATCGATTTCCGAATAACCTTCGGCATTGATAAATGGGATATCGAACGGGCAGGCCCGGACGCAAACGAGACATGCGGCACATTTGTCGCGGTCCACTCGTGCGACGGCGGCACCCAGTTCGATGCGGTTCCGGGCGAGAAGTGTCTGCGCCCGGCCGGCAGCAGCCTGGGCATCGGCGATACTCTCACGGATGCTTTTCGGCGAATGGGCTGTACCGGCGACGAAGAATCCGGGAACAGACAGATCCAAAGGCCTCAGCTTGACGTGATCTTCGAGGAAATATCCGTCATGGGTGCGCTGCAGCCGAAACACCATGGCCAAATCTTCTGTGGCCTCGTCATCCGCTACAAAGCCGGTGCTTAGGCAGAGATTGTCAGCAATAACCGCTATGGATTTTCCTAAAATCGGATCCGTAAAAATGACTTCTACTTTTTTGTTGCTTGCCTTTACAACGGGGGGATTTTCTTTTTCATAGTGAACAAAAATGACACCCCTTTTTCTGGCTTCGAGAAAATAATCTTCCGAAAAGCCGTAGGTCCGCATGTCACGGTACAGGACAAAGATTCTGGCCTCAGGATTGATATCGAGTATCCTCAGGGCGTTTTTAACTGCGGACTGGCAGCAGATGCGGGAGCAGTTCGGGTTGTCGGGGCAGCGGGAGCCGACGCACTGAATCATCACGATATTTTCCCATCCACTGATGCGCTGCGGATCGTCTTCGAGCAGGGCATCCATATCCATCTGATTCATAACGGCCGGATGTTCGTCCAGCAGATATTCCCGGGGACGGTTCTGCAGGGCGCCGCTGGCCATAACGGTAATGCCGTGTTTGATCTGCCGGTAATACATTTGGGGGGCGATCTGCATCCCGGTCTCAAAAAGTCCGGGCATCCCCGAGTGATCCACGATAATGGCACCGGTGATGACCTCTATGAGGTCATGGTTCAGTGTTTTTTGGATAAGGTCCTTCATATAGGACTGCACGTCTTCGCCATCCAGCGTTTTTCGGATGTTTTTGGCGAGTCCTCCCAGTTCTGTCGATCGTTCCGCGAGAAATACCTTGAACCCCTGGTCGGCCAGCGCCAAGGCGGTGTTCATGCCGGTAACCCCGCCGCCGACTACCAGAATGTCCTTGTTCATGGACAGACTGTGATCCACGAGCGGGTGCGCCTTTTTGACACCGGAGACCGCCATTCGGACAAGGTGTTCGGCCTTTATTCTTGCCGCTAGCGGGTTGTTGGCGTGTACCCATGTATCCTGTTCCCGGATGTTGGCGATCTCCAGAAGGTATTTATTGAGACCCGCTTTTTTTAGAACCTCCTGGAATTTTGTTTCGTGCGTTCTGGGTGAGCAGCCGCCAATGACCACACGATTGAGGCCATGGTGAACAATGGCCTTTTCGATCCGGTCTAGGGATTCCCTGCTGCAGCCGTGTCCAACGACTTCTGAAACAGTTACCTGGGGAAGTTTGAGGGCATATTCGGCAAGCTTCTGCGTGTCGATGACACTGCCGATATTCAATCCGCAGTCACAGATAAAAACTCCGATTTTAGGTTCCTCATGGCTGACATCCCGTTGCGGTATGGACTCGCCGTCTTTATCTGAGGAATCGCTCGGTCGATCCAGGTTTTTTGCAGCCATACAGGCGGCTGCGCTGGCCTGAACTATGGTTTCGGGAATGTCTTTAGGACTCTCGAAAAGACCGCACACGAAGATCCCGGGTTTTGAGGTCGATACGGGCGTGAAGCTGCCGGTCTGCGCAAAATGATGCGGGTTCAGTTCGATCCCCAGCTTGAGGCCCATCTGGCGCACATCTTCGGGAACATAAAATCCGGTAGACAGCACAGCCATATCAAATGTCTCGGTTTGCAAGGCGCTGTCGTCATAGGGTGAGAAGGTGATATTGAGATTTCCTGTTTCCGAATCTTTAATGATACTGTGCGGCCGGCTGCGGACGAGATGGATGCCGAATTCGTTTTCAGCCCGGTCGCGGTACAGTTCATAATCTTTGCCGAATGTCCGCATATCCATGTAGAAAATCGTCGCCTCGATGGACTGCTGAAACCGTTCCTTGGTGACGATAGCTTCTTTCAGGGAAAACATGCAGCAGGCACTGGAACAGTAAGAGGCGGCGCCTTTTTGAAGGCCTCGCGATCCGACACATTGGATCCAGGCGATTTTCTGCGGTTGTTTTCCGTTCGATGGACGGACCAGCTCTCCCAGCGTAGGCCCCGAGGCCGACAAGATGCGCTCATACTCCAGGCTGGTCACTACATCGGGATGTACGCCGTATGCAAAGTTATCCAGCTTGGCCGGATCAAAAATGGCTGCTCCGGGAGACAAAATGATGGCACCGACAGTTACATCCCTTCTTTTTTCCAATTCATCGGGAACAATGGCGCCGGCTTGACAGACCTGGGTCAAGGCCTCAACATCGCTGCACTTTTCCATATCGATGGAATAGGCGTGGGGCGTTGCCTGGGGATAGCGCATACAGGTAGGTGCCCGATGATCCAGGCCCGGTGAGAACCGGACGCATTCAGGAAATTTTCGATAGCAATCACCGCAGGCTGTGCATTTTTCCAGATCGATATGCCGGGGCGCCTGGGCCAGCGTTACGGTGAAATCGCCGGCTTCTCCTGCCACGCCCACCAGCTGTGTCATGGCCATCATCTCGATATGCTTTTGACGTCCGGTTTCGGATAGGTGGGGAGACAGGGTGCAAAGGTCGCAATTGTTGGTGGGGAAGGTACGGTCCAACTGGGTCAGAAGCCCGCCGATGGAAAATGCCTTGTCGATGAGGATAACGTCCCGACCGGATTCGGCCAGATCCATGGCAGCCCTGATACCGCCGATACCTCCGCCTACTACGAGTATTTTGTTCTGTAATGGAATTTTTTCTTGAGTCTGCATTTTACCTGCTTTTCTTGACTAAAATGGCGTTTCCTGCATGATCAAAGACCGGCAACATCCAGTATTTGCGGCAAACGGTGTTCCCATCCCAGGGTTTGAATCTTGACGCCCTGGGCTATTTTGCTTATGGCCTTGATTGTTTCACCGGCAATCTTGATGCCTTCCATCTCTCTGTCCGGCGCTTTTCGGATCCGCTTGATCGTTGTTTCCGATATATGCGCACCTGGTTCGCTCGTGGCGATATACCGGGCGATGGCCACCGATTTGATTAAAAAGACCGTCGGTACAATGGGGACGCCCAGTGCAGTGGCTTTTTTCATGAAATCGCTAAAGATTTCCACATCAAAAACAGGGGGCGTTATGACAAATTGAGCACCGGCAGCGACCTTTTCCCGGGCCAGCTTCAATTCCGATTCCATGTCTGCGTCGTCCTTGAAGACTCCCATGTCACACCCGGTGGTGAAGCGGGGCACGCCGTCCAAATCGAAGCCTGCCAGATCTTTTCCCGACTGGAGGGTTTGGATGGCTTTGAGCAGCCCGGGTTCATCCACTTCGTAAACCGGCTGTGCGTCACGGTGGTCGCCATTTGCCATATCTTCACCGTGAACGACAATGAGGTTTTGAATGCCGAGCACATGTGCGGCCAGGAGATCCCCCTGAAGCGCCATACTGTTACGATCTCTGGCGTACACATGAATGATGGCTTCCAATCCTTGCTGCTGCATCAATACCCCTCCGGCAAGTGCGCTCATCTTCATGACGCCGTTGTCCATGTCCGGTACGACGACTGCGTCGACCCTTCCCTTGATTCTGCGTGAATCGAGTACCATCTTTGAGATATTCACACCCTTTGGGGTGTGCATCTCGGCCAATACAACGAATTCACCTGCTGACAACCTTTTCTGAAAACTCATAATAGTTCTTTCCCTTTTTTTTCTTTTTTGTCATGCGATCGCTCTGTTTGGATTTTAATGCCTACATTTCCGTCTCAGGGTGAAAAACCGCGACACCTTTGAGGTCATCACCCAGATATTCCCGCTCATTGGGTCCTAGAATGCCCAGAGACAGGCAGATCAATGTCCAGAGATGTACCACATGATAATGACCTTCGAAGTGCTCGCTAAGCTCGTGTATCTGGGCATGGCAGTTGTGACAGGCCGCCACGCAGTATGTCGCGCCGGTTGCCTTGATCTGCTCGTCTTTTAGCTTGCCGTACGCCAGGCGCTCATCCTTGTACCCTGACTGGAGAAAACCGCCGCCGCCCCCACAGCAGTAATTGTTGGATTTGTTGGGCGTCATGTCAATGAAATTTTCTTCTCCCACAACCGATTTAATGATAAAGCGCAAATCGTCGGCAATGGGGTCACCGTAGCTTTTGCGGACGATCTGACAGGGATCCTGCGCCGTAAATTTGATTTTCAGGTCTTTATTCCAGTCGGAGTTAACTTTAAGTTTACCTTCCCGGATCCATTTTGCATAGTATTCGTAAATATTCTTTACGACAAAGCTGTGTTGGATGTTAAATTTTTTCAGTCCTGCCAGGACTGAGAAAGTGATGTGCCCTCACTCCGTGTTGAGAAAGATTCTGCACCCCAAATCCTCGGCCTGCTTGGCGGATGTGCTGGTGATATGCTTCCAGCTATCATCATCCGCTAGAAACATGCAATAATTTTCACCGCCCCATCCCTTGCTGCCATATGTCCAGTCCGCTCCAACCGTGTGGAGAATTTTCCAGAGCGGCACGAGTTCATCCGGTTCGGTTACCGGTTCCCTGGAATTCTGATTCAAAAAGAACTCCGCACCTTCCTTGTCAATGGGTGCCTGCATATCTTTGAATTCGGGCTGGGCTTCCTGATACTCCTCCAGTACGTCTCCCACGACAAACTGGAAGTCTTCCGGCGTAGCGCCCATGGCGCTGCAGCTGTCGTTTCTCAAAGCCATATCGCAGGATCCCAGTATCCCCTTGGGACGCTCTTCCCGGGGCCAGGCAGCCCGGGTTTGGTAAACCAGCTGGGGAATGTCGATTTTCATGGGACAGACATAAACGCACCGCTGACACATGCTGCACCACCATACCCAGTCTGTTTTCAAGATTTCGTCATCCAGCCCGAGGGCTGCCATGCGCAAAAATTTTCTGGGATCCATTCCACCAAGGCCCGTTGCCGGGCAGCCCGAAGCACAGGCTCCGCAGGTCAGGCAGAGATTCAGGTTTCCTCCATCCGGAAGAAGTTCCTTGACCTTGTCCATAAAGATGCTTTTCTTCTTGCCTTGGATTTTAATTGCTTCTTCAATCACTATCGCTTCCTCTCTTGTCGTAAATGTGTATGTTTTCTATGCCCGTTTCCTTAAAAGGATTCTGTAAAAGCTCTCGGACTTTTTATTTTCCGTTACATCAACCGAGATGAGTTCATAGGATGACTCGGGCAGGACCCTGAAAAGATCCTGTTTCGTGTCTGGATCGGACCCCTGAATTTCTATGACCTCATCCGGTGCCATTTCCATAACTGTCTGCGTCAGCTTCAGAAGGGTGATGGGTGTTATTGATCCTCTAAAATCGAGTGTGTAATCTACTTTCATTGATGAATACCTGAGTGTCCCTAATTGTTTTCGAGTGTAAGGATAGCAAGAAAAGGGCCAATTTGATTTTTAGGGAACATTTTATTATGATTTGCCGCAAAGCCCGTGCTGTCGGCTTTTTTTATGAATGCTTTTAGACAGAGCTTGACAAGAAAGTGTTAAACTGTAAAAGCAAGATGTCTTTACACGTGTTAACGTTTAACAGGAAATTGAATGCTTGATAAAGAATTAGATAATTATTGGGAGACGGTGGTCAACACGATTCGCGACGGCATCATGATCGTTAATCCACGCGGCGCCATTGTTTCGGTTAACCGGGCATTCGAGGCCATCACCGGATACACCCGGGCGGATGTCATCGGGAAGTCCTGCACCATCCTGGATTGCGATATTTGCGAAAAGGTTCTGAAACCGAACGGAAAACCCTGGTGCGCTCTGTTTGAAACCGGTATCATCAAAAAGACACAATGCATCATTAAACGAAAGGACGGGACATCTATTCATGCCGTGAAAAACGCCTCCATTCTAAATGATATCAGTGGAAATATTATCGGGGCAGTTGAAACCGTCACAGACATTACTGAAATCATTGAGAAGGAAACCCAGCTGGAGGCGTTTCGACAGGTGCTCCGGTCAAAGGACGGCTTTCACGGTCTCATCGGTGTATCCGCTTCCATGCGCCGGGTGTACGACCTGATTGAGAACGCAGCCCAATCGGATGCACCGGTGATTATTTACGGTGACAGCGGTACAGGAAAAGAGCTGGCGAGCAAGGCCATCCATGACATCGGCGAACGAAATCAAAAGCCTTTTGTCAAGGTCAACTGTGCCAGCCTGACTGAGTCCCTGCTCGAAAGTGAACTTTTCGGTCATGTCCGGGGAGCCTATACCGGTGCCTACAAAGATCGGGTGGGCAGATTTGAGAGCGCTCATGAAGGGGACATCTTTCTTGATGAAATCGGAGACTTGCCACTGTCGACTCAGGTAAAACTGCTTCGTGTCCTGGAAGAAAAAACCATTGAGCGGGTGGGGGACAGTACGCCGATCCCGGTCGATGTACGGATTATATCCGCAACCAACAAGAAGTTGGAGCAACTTGTAGCGCAGGGTCTTTTCAGAAAGGATTTGTATTTTCGTATCAATGTTATTCCCATTCATTTGCCGTTGCTTCGAGAGCGCGTTGAAGACATACCGTTTTTGGCGGAGGCTTTTTTTCGGAAGATGAAGCTGAAAAGTGGGAAGGACATCCAGGGTATCAGCAAGGATGCCATGGAAACCCTGATGCGTTATTCATGGCCCGGGAATGTCAGAGAACTGAAGAGTGCGTTTGAGTATGCATTTGTAACCTGCCAGAATTCCATGATACAAGCCGCCCATTTCCCCTCGACGCTCCTGCAACCGGGAAACCGGGGCAGGACTACCAAACCGGTGAGTATCAATATGCAGGAGATCGAAAAAAGAGAGTTGATTGAGGCCCTTAAAAGAGCAAGGGGAAACAAATCAAAAGCAGCCGAATTTCTGGGTGTTTCGCGCGTGACCGTGTGGAACCGGATGAAGCGATTCAGCATCGATACTCCGCGCCAGATAAAAATAAAATAAAAACCAAACCGTTAGCTGCATCCGTACCGCTGATTCCTCTTACAGCCACCCTTTTCGTTTAAAATAAATATAAGGACTGATTCCGGCTAAAATCATCAGCAATAGAGATAGAGGGTATCCCCACGGCCAGGAAAGCTCGGGCATGAAATGAAAATTCATGCCGAAGATACTTGCGATAACGGTCGGCGGCATAAGAACCACCGCAGCGATAGAAAATATTTTAATGATTTTGTTTTGCTCAATACTAATAAAACCAAGCGCAGCGTTCAAAAGAAAGTCCAGTCTTTCCGAAAGAAAGGTATTGTGGGTTAATAAGGTTTTTATGTCCGCCAGCATATCATATGAATTGCTATCATTTTCCTCGGTTAATCGCCCTCTCCGGAGTAAAAAATTCAAATCGCGTTGTCCATCCATTAGACATAAGCGAATTTTTCCATTCAAGTCGTCTTGTCTGGAAAGATCATCGATTGTTTTCTCTAAATCAGTATTGACCCTTTCGAATATTTGATGGCTGATTTTATCGATGGATAGATAGGCGCCTTCTGATAGGTCTGCAAGCTTATCAATTTTTATTTCAAGCAATGCGATGATGGTTGATACGGGGTCACTGTTTAACCTTGCGCTTTTTTGCCATTGTTTTTGAAGCGAACGGATGGCAGAAATTTCATGTGCGCAAATGCTTATGAGGCATCTGGCATTGCATAAAAATGCAACATTTATATTTAAAAATGTATTTTCAATTTTTTGCAGAAATGAACAGTTTACCTGAAATCCGTCCTGATATACTTCATAATGGGAGCTGGCTTCCAGCTCTTCAGTCTCCTGAATATCGGGCAAAGAAATTCCGCTGAACATTTCTACCGTTTTTATCTCTTCTGCGGTCGGATTGACCAAATCGATCCAACCTGCATCTTCAAGCCAGTTGGAGTCCGGTGATGGGTTTATTGGCGATAGAAAATTATTTTTTATATTGTATGCAGTTAACATGGGCGGTCACCTTGAACCATTTAAGACTTTTTTTGAAAAGAAAATCAAATGTTTTTTTAATTATCGGGAAATCGGGAAAGTGTCTTGTCATGTACCCTGTTTTTGTCGAGGTGCTCGAGGTAATAGCGTGTCGCCCCAACGGGTGCGAAGGAAAGGAAAATAAGATTGAGTCCCGGCACCAGAAACCACAGACCGAATCCGAGGTGAAACATTAAATGGCCGGTCAAGAGCCGGAATCGGCCGCCGAACGTCTCGATCCGCCTGGCCGGTACCAGATCCGTGTTGTCCCAGGCCAGAAAAACGGCGGCTGCAAGGGAGGATAGCACCGTTGATATGGGTGAGAGCGGCGTGAACCATCCTACGATCATAAAACCCAGAGCGATCAGAACCGGCAGCGCTGTTCGGGGAATTTCCTGCCTGATCAGGAAAATGAACGTGCGAAACCACGAAATACCCTGGGGCGCAGTCACCTTACCGGTGATTTTGTGCTCGGTGATTTGGGACATACGGTCCATGATGACGACGCTGAAAAGAACCTGGGAAAGCAGAAATGCGAGAATCGTCGAAATCCCGGCGAGCAGGACGCCCAGCATCCAGGAAACAATATGCCACAGCCACAGGATCCAGATACTCTCCGGCTGTTTCCACAACAGGGTCATAATTTCCTGGTGATTTGCCAGCACCAGCCACGCGGCTGCAATGGCCAGGACAAAGATTACCACAAACCGCAACATCCCCAGGGCCAGCAGGGCCGGCGTTTTCAGACCCAGTTTCAGCCCATTGTAATTATATCGGATGCCGTCAATCAGTTCCATTGCTTCTCTTAACAATTTTATAATTTAAGGAAATTTTAGGGCCATTGGATTATTGGAATCTACTAACTGGCCTCCTGGATATACTCATTAAACCAATAAAGCAATGTACGTATCCTAATTCCCCTATTTCTAACAAGAACAACACTGAGTTAATCATCTGCGTGAGCGCGCCGGTGGCGCGTTATGCAGGTCATTTATCCGGTAGGGATTCCCATTCTTGCCAGCTCAGCTGCCGTCCTGGAAAAGCTGCTCTAGTGAACCACCATTCTTCTGATAACCATACCTTAACGGCAGAATACAATTTTTCATCAAAGCCTTTTTCCATTTCACTCTGTCGAACCCAAAGTATTACCTTGGCGTTATAGCCCGCTTTTTCAGAAGGGTAGACATAGACGCAACCCAAGCACCTGCTTTCGTCGAAATTCATTACCGTGTACGCGAAAGAACGTCCAATTTGAAATTCCTTTTGATGCCAACCAAGATCAATAAGATCCTGCTCAAGCGTTAAATCAGGGGAAGGCCAAGAACTACTCGGACCGAATACACCTTTAAGGTGGTCGATACTACTCATTACGGCATCATAATCTTTCACCACATCATTTATAGTCAGGATACGAATCCTGAAATCTTTTGTTTCAATTCCCGCTGGTATAATGGCTGAATCCGGTACAAATCTCTTCATGTCGTTTCACATTTACATAACCAGTTATTAGATCGTTTATCCTGGGTTCATGATTTTCCAATGCAAAAATTCACGATGCTTTCCGCATGGATTGCGGTTGTGGTCAGGAAAGGAATTCCGAATGCGTCTTTGTCAAGGATTAACGGCAGCTCCGTACACCCCAGGATCAGGGCATCGATGGCATGCTTTTCGATCATTTTCTTCACGATAGCCAGCAGCTCGTCTCGGGTTGAATCTTTTATGATTCCCAGTTCAATTTCCGAAAAAAGCCGATGATACCGATTTTTTTCATTATGAAAACCCCTCCATTGCCTTGCGATACAAAGCGGCAAATCGCTTTTGGAAAAAGATGAGCAGCAGGATACCGGCCGGTATCAGCAGGAATAAAGCCCAATGGGCACTCAGAATGACGGCTCGTATCCCGATGAGAAGAGCCATGCCCCCTAAAACCATGCCGAAAACATGGACACAGAGCCGAAGTTCCCAAACCGGTGGTTTGTCCGGATAGCGGCCATGCCGTTCATAGTAATCAACTTGCCCCGGGATCTTCAGCATCCAGAAGTATATGGCATGCATCAGGATCCATGACATGCCGAATGCCCCCAGTACGTCACTCAGCCAATGGTTCAGGGTCATGCACCGTGAAATTCCCATGAGCGAGACAAAGCAGATGGAAAGGGCGCCCCATAACCAGCCTGCCAGGCGGACCATTTTGCTTTGATGCCGGGCCGCAGCCAGCACGTAGGCAATGGTGATAAGCACGGCTGCCTGGGCCGTATGCCCGCTGGGAAAGCTCCCCAGGTATGTTCCTTGGGTAATAAAATGAGGGCCGAATGTGAACCAGTCTGAAAAGGGGAATTTATCTTTCAAAACCAAATAAGGGCGTGCCCTTCCCATAACCCACTTGAGGCTGTGAACCATCATGATGCTGCAGATCAAGGCGCTGGTTAAAATAAATCCCAGTTGAGGCCGCCATTTAAAAAAACGTGAAGCGGGTCCATATTTCCAGGCCATATAATAGGCGGCCAGCGCAAGAAAAATAATAAAGATGACGGGGTCGCCGCCGCCAAAATGCTTTCCTTCGAAGATAGAGCGAGCCATGAAATGATCCAGCGACCGGATACGATGTTCCCGCAGGCTGATGGTCCAGTCATAATCCACCGGTACCACCAGCACCATGAGGACCACCCATGTGAAACACAACAGGATGAAAGCGTATGGAAACTTATTTTTTTTCAATTTCATTTTGCCCGGAATTTTAAAAATCAAGTTAATCTATCATAAGCGGCATCAAGCTTCAAGCTCAAGCCATGTTTCCTTTTTTTCAAAATGCGACCAAAATAACAATTATGTATTTATCGGTATTATTATTACATATATGTATTTTAATAACAATCATAATACAAAAATGTTATTTATGCTCCTTGAGCTTCCAGGCCTCATGCCGGCATGCATGCAAATAAAAAATATAAATAACGGATTGTTATGTAATTTTTATTTTTTTAGAAAACTGTTGGCATCGCCTTTGCTGTTTGTGTTGTCAAAACCGTACAGGATGTTTTTTGAAAATATTTATAAACAAATTTTATTAAATTCAGGAGGAAAAAATCACATGAAAAAGTTTATTTTGGCGATACTATTTACACTGGTCGGCATCTCACTTGCATGGGCAAGCGATGATCCCCCCACCGTGGAATCCAATAAAATTGCCATCGATCTCGTGCAGACCCACGCAGATTACGTCTGGACCCTGGTTGCCGCCGCGCTCGTATTTTTTATGCAGGCCGGCTTTGCCATGGTTGAAGCCGGTTTTACCCGCGCCAAGAATGCTATCAACATCATGATGAAAAACCTGATGGATTTTTCTATAGGATCGCTGGCTTTCTGGGCCATCGGTTTCGGTATCATGTTCGGCGTGAGCAACACGGGATGGTTTGGGACTTCCGGCTTTTTTCTGT
Organism: uncultured Desulfobacterales bacterium; assembly: GCA_964435695.1. Lineage (GTDB taxonomy): Bacteria > Desulfobacterota > Desulfobacteria > Desulfobacterales > B30-G6 > CAYTAQ01. The sequence continues at coordinate 27,591 of CAYTAQ010000027.1, forward strand.
CCGATTTCAAAGCAGACGGCGATCCCTGGGTACTGGCTTTCTGGATGTTCCAGGTCGTTTTTGCGGCTACCGCAGCCACCATTGTTTCGGGCGCCATGGCTGAAAGAACCAAATTTTCCGGCTACCTCGTTTACAGTGTGGTTGTCAGTGCCCTGATTTATCCTGTTTTCGGCAGCTGGGCGTGGGGCAGCCTGTTCAAAGGGAGCGGGTGGCTGGAAAGCCTCGGTTTCATCGATTTTGCCGGCTCAACGGTGGTTCACAGCGTGGGGGGGTGGGCGGCACTGGCAGGTGCAATTGTGCTGGGACCCCGTTTGGGCAAATATTCCAACGATGGGAAGATTAAGCCGATTTTGGGTCACAATCTGCCCCTGGCGGCGCTGGGTGTGTTTATCCTGTGGCTGGGATGGTTCGGTTTCAATCCCGGTTCCACCACTGCGGCGAATAAGGATATCGCCATGATATTTGTTAACACGAACCTGGCAGCCGCCGCCGGTTCCGTGCTTGCCATGTTCGTATCCTGGATCAAATTCGGCAAGCCGGAAATCGGCATGAGTCTCAACGGGGCCCTGGCCGGATTGGTGGCCATCACAAGTCCCTGTGCAACGGTATCTCCTTTAAGCGCGATTGTTATCGGTTCCATTGCCGGCGTTATTGTCGTTCTCTCCGTGCTTTTCTTTGATAAAATAAAAATCGATGATCCGGTGGGCGCCATTTCGGTGCACGGTGTCAATGGTGCATGGGGGACTCTGGCCGCCGGTCTTTTCAACATGGGTGGAACATCCTTGAAAATCATCGGGGTTCAGGTGTTGGGTATTGCCGCCTGCTTCCTATGGGTGTTTCCTGCGGCATTTATCATGTTCAAGCTCATCGAAAAAACCATTGGCCTCAGGGTTTCAGCTGAAGAAGAGATGGAAGGACTCGATCTTGCGGAACATGGCGGTACGGCGTATCCGGATTTTGCACAGACATCGCACGGCGGCATGGCTGTCGGTGGCATCGGCGGCGGAAATATCTATCAGAACACATATTCAGGCGCTGTGTCGACATCAGAGCCTGTCAGCGCAACTTGATGTTCATGGCGACGGCAGCACCATATGGCCCGGTGGTGCCGCCGCAAGCGAGATTTCACTAGCCTCCAACCGTGTGAATCGATAAGCTCGCTTCATGAAAAACACGGGCCAGTAAAACCGTTCGCGTTCACGTGTCTGACACGTGAACGCGAACGCATGTTTTCGGGCGTTACCGATGAGACGGTCCCTCCAGAACCATTTCAGCAAAACGCTTCAGGACAGACCGGCTGTATGGCGTGTCTTCTGTTTTTTGTTTCAAGGCTTCAACATCCTGCCCGCTGGCTCGGATCGAATCTGCAAATGCATCAATATAGGTATTCATGATATCCACATCAAACTCAGGGTGGAACTGGATTCCCCATGCAGCAGTTCCAATAGAAAATGCATGATGGGGTTCATTTTTGCCTGAAGCCAGCAGGACGGCTTCAGGTGGCAGTTGGACGACGGATTGCGCGTGGCTGGCATGCGCCTTGATTCGACCGGGCAGTTGATGAAACAGGCGGTCTCCGGCCGCTACCGGATGAAAGGTGATCTCAACGGTTCCCATCTCAATGCCGGCGGGAGACATATCGACCCTGCCGCCCATGGCCTGTGCCATAAGCTGATGGCCGTAACAGATACCGAGCAGGGGTATTTCGGATGCGATGACGCGTGGGATCCATTCTGCTGTTCGTTCGCTCCAGTCTTCCCGGTCGGTGACCATGGCATGGGACCCGGTGATAATTACCCCGCTAAAATTATTAGGCGGAGGCAATCGGTCTTCCTTGTATGGCGCAACAAGTGTTATGTCATCGAAGGTGCCATCGAGGCAGCGGATGATCCATTCCTCAAAATCTCCACGCCGCCTCGACAAATACGGCATGGTTTCGCCGGTTTTTATGATAAGCAGCGATTTCATTCCCATGATGTTCTGGCGCGAATCAGCTCATGCCGGTCACTTTGGCGGATGACACCGTGCGTGAAAATTTTTCGTTCAGAATGAAATGGGATGCATCCGGCCAGCACCTGATCGCCCTGAAACGCCTCTCCCAGAAAATTGATTTCCAGCTCTGCGAGGTGGTGGTTATTTTCTCCAAAACTGGGAATGCTTTCCAGAATCCACTCGATATAGCTGACATTATTGACGTGCTGATTGATATCCAGATCACTGTAGCGCACCTTAAAACGTTTTTCCACAGAGGTATCGTTTTGCCTGGGAAGCTTTTTTAAAACGTAATCCATGATGGGCTCGCCTTCAGCCGGTTTGAGACGGTTGGCGAACACGGTGGGGCGGACCGGGCGTCTTTCTCTTGTATCCATGACAATCCAGGCGCTCCTTGAACACCCCATGGCGTTCCCCTTTTGATCCCTGATGTCAAAATCCCTGAGTGCAAATACCCCCTGCATTCCGGAGGGCCAGGTGCGTACCTGGATGGCATCCCGCCAGCCGGGGTAACGTGACATTCTCAATACCATTCGTGAAAGCACCCAGGTATAGCTTTCGGCAAGAAGCTGGGGGACAGAAACACCCAGTTCAAGGGCATGACTGCTGGCTGCATCCTGTAACAGGTTGAAAATAGAAGGCACGGACAAGTTCCCGGCGGCGTCAACCTCATAGGAACGAATCGTGTAATCCTGCTTGTAAAAATGGGTTTCGGATCGGGTCATGGGGCAGCTGAAATCCGGCAAATCGTTTTAATCACGGACGTAGGAAAACACAAAAAAATGGTGTTAATAATTTGGGTTTTTTGCTATTTCGTGTTTTCGCGATTGTTTTTTTTACAACCAAACGCCGTGAATATCCGTAACAGCCTCTTTAACAATTTGCAAGGCATTTAGCAGCCGGGTACAGGTCATGGCCAGACCGATACAGTCCGACAGGCATTGGAGCAATTCGATATCCTTTTCAGATAAATCCCATGGTTCATGATGATAGAGCCTCAATGCGCCGACCACACTGCCTTTAAATTTAATGGGCAGGGAAACAATGGCGCCGATTCCTTCCGCTTTTGCATTTTCAGGATATTGCAGCTTTTTTGACTGGTTGATATCCCGCACAATAATGGGTATGCCCTTAATGGAATTTGCGATGCTTTTGGTGGTTAAAACCGGTCCCTTATTCAGATAGGAAATGCTCAGACCAAAGCTGGTAAGAATTTCAAGCTCCTGTGATTCCGGATTCAGGATAAAGATGGCGCATCCTTTTATTCCTATTGCGGCAACCAGGAGCTGGGTTAAATGAGTGCACATGATTTCCAGGTTATCCGACTCCGAAATCGCCTTGTGGACAATGGTGACGATGCTTAATTCAATTTTGTCTTCCGTATTCATTGTTATATCCCTCCATGTATATTGTATCTTGTATTTTTCAAAACAATTATCCAAGGAAACCCGTTCGTCAAGCCGAGAATCAGGAAACAATACAAACAATCGTATTTTTCAGCGAGGTGACGACCTTGTTAGAAACGCTGCCGGAAAAAAAGCGGCTTACCTTGCCCGGTTTCCGATTGATGATGATGACATCGAATTTTTCTTCCGTTGCGATTTCAATGATATGGCTTGCAACATCGGTTTTTTTAGACTTGAAAACAATCTTAACGTGGCTTTCCGGAAAACCTGTTGAAACCAGGAGTTGTTTTGCTTTTGCCAGATTTTGTTCCTGTTCGCTTATCAATTGGCTGAGGTAGCTCAAATTTTGCTGCATTTTTTTCATTATCTGACTGTCCTTCATGTCGATGCTGGGAACAGGGGTATAGATGTTAAAAATCGTTAGCTCGACGTCCTTGACATTGGGAAATATTTGACTAACGAAATCGAGTGCTTTTTTGTCGAGATTGGTAAAATTGTAAGGTAAAAGTAGTTTTTTGATATCCATGAGGCCTCCCTTCTTCCAATGACGGAATCTGTATGGTTATCGCAGTTGTCATAAAATTTGATCTGATTACGCAGTCCGCGAGAAGAGACATCCCGAAATTAAATTGCAGCTCTCATTTAAGGGCAACGGGAAGAAATCGATTCAGATTCATTTGGAATGGTTATTAAAACCAGGTACCGGATGGAAAGGGAAACAAGCAGATCATTACCAGATCAGACCAGCAAGATTTATACTTGTTTTTATATATAGCTTTTTTTAACAACAATCAAGGATATCGTTTGCCTGCATATTGATTTATAACGTTAACTATATTATTTATAACCAATGAAGCGCAAGAAAATAGAAAATCCTGCCGTCAATAATCATACAGGAACCCTTAGCACCTTTGCCGGTGTTTTCACACCCAGTATTCTAACGATTCTTGGCATTATTCTCTTTCTGCGACTGGGGTATGTGGCGGGGAATGCAGGTCTCGGCCGTACGCTGCTGATACTGCTGCTGGCCAACGGTATTTCCGTTTTGACAAGTATATCGCTGTCGGCCATTGCCACCAATATCAAGGTCAAAGGCGGCGGCGATTACTATCTCATTTCCAGGACACTCGGTCTGGAATTCGGCGGCGCCATCGGTATCGTCCTTTTTCTGGCACAATCGGTTTCCATCGGATTTTATTGTATCGGTTTCGGCGAAGTGGCTGCACAGTTGTTTCCCCCGTCTTTGATATTTTCTTACCTGCCGCAATTGATTGCAATTCTGGCTGTTGGATGCCTTTTTATTCTGGCCTGGCTGGGTGCGGATTGGGCAACCCGCTTCCAGTATGTGGTAATGGCCATCCTGGTCGGCGCCCTTGCTTCGTTTTTCGCCGGCGGCTTCATTCGATGGAACACGTCCATGCTGATTCAAAACTGGACGGCACCCGAGAACGCCCCCGGCTTCTGGGTTCTTTTTGCCATTTTTTTCCCGGCGGTCACCGGTTTTACGCAAGGGGTGAGCATGTCGGGCGATTTGAAAGACGCGGGAAAAAGCCTTCCGTTGGGGACATTTCTTGCCGTGGGCATATCCATTGTCGTCTATTTTCTGGCATCTGTGGTGTTCTGCGCAGCGCTTCCTCAATCGGTTTTGGCAAGCGATTACAACGCCATGCAGCGGATAGCTGTTTATGGCTTCATGATTACCGCCGGTGTCGTGGCTGCGACGCTTTCTTCGGCCATGGCTTCTTTTCTGGGTGCTCCCAGAATTCTTCAATCATTGGCAGGCGATCGCATATTCCCCTTTCTGACACTGTTCGCCAAAGGGGTTGGGCCTGCCAGCAATCCGAGGCGGGCTATTTTGCTGGCCGGCGGCATCGCCTGTGCAACCATCGGATTGGGAAATTTGAACCTCATTGCGTCGGTGGTCTCCATGTTTTTTCTCATTTCCTACGGACTGCTCAACTATGCGACATTTTTTGAGACCCGCGCGGCATCTCCCTTTTTCAGACCCAGGTTCCGCTGGTACCATGGCC